>NZ_JACJNU010000050.1:0-196848 GCF_014849525.1 Microcoleus sp. FACHB-SPT15
AGGGAGATAATCCCTGATTTTCTTGCGCTAAAAATTCCTGCATTTCTAGACCACGATGATAGCTAACTCCATCCCAAATCAGTAAGAGTTTTGCTGACTTATTTCTTTCTAGTAGTTTTTTGACAAAGTCTACCGTCCATTTTCCATTACCTGCCTGATAAGCTTCTAGAATAAATTCTGACCCCATTAGATTTAAAGCTCCATAATAGGTTTGTCTTTCTTTGGGATTGGTTAGAGGAATTTTTCGAGGTTCTTTAATTAAATTCCACAGGTAACCACAAATGTCATTCCACAGGAGGTGGCATTCGTCTATGAGATAGACCACAAGGCTTCCATCTTCTATCTCCTGCCGTCTACTTTCGAGAAGTTCGGCGATTTCTTGAGTTCTTTTTTTTACCAATTCCGGCTTTTTTCGGGGATTTATTTGTTGCCCCTTCTGCCAACTTATCCGAGCTTTATTTAGAAGCTCATAATAGCTTTGCGGGGATTGGAACACCACGTCATACTGCTCTATTAAATAAACCTCCAATTCCGATACATCCCAGTATTCTTGTGATATTATCCAAGCTATTACAGCTTCTGTTTGTTCTTTTGTTAAGAAACTTTCCCGTCCTTTGTACGCTAATCTAATTCCTGATATTCCCCGCCCTCGAAAGCAGGTTTTCCACTTGCTTATAAATCCATAAGATACTCCTAGACTTTGTTGGATAGCTCGATAAGCCCACCCTTCCAAAGCTAACTTGACTGCCAATTCCCTTTTCAATTCTCTAGGGTCTGGATTACTCTTGATGAAGTCTTTTAAAGATTGAATTGTATTTTCTTCCGACTCATTTATCATTGCTTATTCCTTCAAATTCTTTTTCTATTTTATCCATTGTTCCGTATAACCTTTTCACAACTCATTTAGATTGACTATACCCCTCTTCTGTCACTCTCCGGTTTTTCCTATTATTAGTATTTTCTACAAAGGAGGTAGATTAGGGAATACAGCGTTTGCTCATCTAATTTTGGCAATTTCCTTACTCTGATCAATTTCTATGAAGGAAAAAGTCTGCGATCGCCTACCATAGGTTAGTTCTAGACTTCAGCAATGGCAAAAGTTTTCGGAGAGTGACAGAAGAGGGATACAACGAGTGCTGCACGTAGAAGCATCAGTATTTCACCTAGAACTGGGTTATTGGGGAAAAGTAGACTGCATCGTGCAGTTAGATGGAGTGATTTGCTTAATAGATTGGAAAACTGCCGATAAAGCTTATCAGCAGGAGCAGATACATGAACATAAAATTCAATGTGCTGCTTATATGGAGGCAGTAAACAAAACCTACGGATTGTCTTTAAAACACGCATTGATTGTTATCGCCCTACGTGATCAGGCAGCACAGATATTCCAGTTGGAACCAGAGGTGCTAAATCAACATTTCCAAGAGTGGCAACAGAGGGTGAGGAAGTTCAGGACAATATTGCCTACGCCAGGAACGATAATTACTAATCCAGATGGTTCAACATTTAGGGTACAAAGTGTACCCAGCTTATCATCTGTACTTAAATACAGAGCAATCAACTTCCAGCCATCACTACAGCAAGCCAATTCGTCCTTTACCTATCCTGTTCAAACTAAGAAAAAGTTTTATACAGAAGACTCAATACGCCTTTATCTACAAGAGATTAGCTGTATACAGCTACTGCGAGCAGACGAAGAAATTGAACTTGCTCGTAAAATTGCTGACTTGTTGGAATTAGAGCGGGTACGTGAACGTTTGTTTGATCAATTAGAGCGAGAGCCGGAAGACAGCGAATGGGCAACAGAGGTGAACATGTCATTACCAGCTTTTCGTCGTCGCCTCTACTTGGGGTATCGGGCAAAAGACAAAATGGTAGAGTCAAACTTGCGTTTGGTTGTTTCAATTGCTAAGAAATATATGAATCGGGGAGTATCGTTCCCAGACCTGATTCAAGAAGGCTCACTAGGTTTGATTCGAGCCACTGAAAAGTTCGATCACGAAAAAGGCTACAAGTTTTCTACCTACGCTACATGGTGGATTCGACAGGCAATTACAAGAGCGCTCAGCGACCAATCCCGTACTATTCGTTTACCTATTCATCTCTACGAAACAATCTCACGGATCAAAAAAAGCACTAAAATTCTTTATCAAGAAATGCATCGCAAACCCACAGAGGAAGAAATTGCTGATCGTATGGAAATGAGCATTGAAAAGCTTCGATTTATCGCTGAAATCACTCAGCTACCAATTTCCCTGGAAACCCCTATCCCTGTTGATGTAGAAAAAGACCCTTGGTTTGATGGGAAAGACACACAAGAATACTTATGCTTAGGAGATTTGATTGAAGCTGATGATGAAACGGCAGAAGACAAAGTTTCTAAAAATCTCCTCCGGGAAGATCTAGAATCTGTCTTAGATACCCTTAGTCCCTGCGAACGAGATGTAGTACGTCTACGTTATGGATTAGATGATGGAAACATGAAGACGCTTGAGGAAATTGGTCAAATCTTCAATGTCAATCGTGAGCAGATTCGTCAAGTTGAGGCAAAAGCACTCCGTAAGCTGCGTCATCCAGCTCGTAACAGCATTCTCAAAGATTACATTCAAGGTATTAATTCCTGTAATTCCATAAAAAACGGATGTGAGGAGCGGTCTGAAGTGAATCAAAATTATACAAAGGTAGTTGAAAACGCCGAGAATGAATTGTAAAACTAGAGTTAATCATTAAGAGCGTAATAATGATAAATTACAATCCTCTACACTGTCTGCCCTCATCAGCAGAATTACCAGATTCTGATGACACCCCTGTGGATAATGAACTGCAAATTTTAATTCCCAATTTGTTGTTAGCAATCCTAGCTTTAATTTGGCAAGAACGAGAGGATTGGTTTTTAGGCATCAACATGGGGATTTACCACACCCCAAATCAACCCGCTATTGTTCCAGATGCCTTCCTAAGTTTAGGTGTAGAGCGATTTGTTGGTGAAGAGGGAAGACTTAGCTATGTTCTGTGGGAAGAAGATGGAATTGTCCCCATCTGGGTTTTAGAAGTCGTCTCCAAAACCTACAACGGCGAATACGAACAGAAGAAAATAGACTATGCCGAATTAGGAGTGTTGTACTACACCATATATGCACCAACACGTCAGCGTCGTAGACGCAAACCATTAGAAGTTTATCGCTTAGTTGAGGGAGAATACGTTCTACAACCTGGGGATGTAATCTGGATGCCTGAGGTTGGTTTAGGAATTGGGCGTGAACGAGGAACCTATCAGGGACTCACGCGGGAGTGGTTATATTGGTATGACCAAGATGGTAACCGATACCAGACACCAGAAGAAGTAGCACTAACCTCCCAACAACAGCTTCAAAATCTTCTAGCCAAGTTACAGCAAAGGGGTATCAACCCTGACACTCTCTGACAGTTGCTTCCTTTAGAGAGCGATCGCGCTATTAACTCTCAACAACTCCACCTCATCAAGACTAGAGTTAACATCGCCGTGCATGGTGGTTTCAAAAGAAAAGTTTTGTTTGTTAAGCTTTCCTTTTACCTCTACGTGGCTAATGACAACTCCTCTGTCTAGTGATACTCAATTAGGATGGCAGTCGCCACCTGCTCCAATTAACCAGATTTTAGATGCTCCGTTCCCGCCAGCCCTAATGTTGTCTCCCGATAATCAGTGGCTAGTGGAGTTAGAGCGATCGCCTTTACCTCCCATTGCAGAACTCGCTGAACCAGAGATTGCCTTAGCTGGATTCCGGATTAACCCAAACACCAACGCCCCAGCACGTCATTCCACCTATCGTCGCCTCACGATTAAACCCATCAATTCTAGTGCGACACGTTCCCTTGACCTACCTTTAGATTCGCGCATCGGCTTTCTTCGTTGGTCACTGGATGGGCAACGACTTGCCTTTACCCTAACTCAAGAATCAGGGCTTGAACTATGGGTGGTAGACTTGCCATCTGGCACACCGCGCCGCCTCACTGACCCGATACTCAATGCCACCTACGGAAGTCCTTATAAATGGTTGCCAGGAGACGAAGGGTTATTATGCAAAGTCATACCTGCTGATCGAGGCTTACCACCCGTTGCCTCCCCAGTTCCAACGGGTCCGCTTGTACAAGAAAATCTGGGACGCAAAGCCCCAGCAATTACCTACACCAACCTGTTGCAAAATGCTCAAGACGAGGCACTATTCGAGTACTACCTCACCTCTGCACTAGAACACGTCTCGTTGGATGGCAAGCGAACTCCTTTACTCAGCCCTGCACTGATTGACGATGCTACTCCCTCACCAGACGGGAAATTCATTCTACTCACCACTCTGCATCGACCCTTTTCCTACCAAGTGCCAGCCTCTCGATTTCCCGAAAAAGTAGAGGTTTGCGATCGCACAGGTAAGCTCATCTATCAAGTAGCAGACTTACCGCTTGCTGATGATATCCCCATTAAGTTCGGTTCCGTTCGCCAAGGCAGAAGACGAGTTAACTGGCGGGCAGATGTTGGTGCAACACTTTACTGGGTGGAAGCGCTAGACGGGGGTGATGCAGGGCGCAAAGTAGACAAGCGAGATGCCCTCTTTGAGCTAGAAGCACCATTTACCAGCCAGCCTACCGAACTCTGGCAATCTGAATACCGTTTTCAACATATCACTTGGGGACGAGACGATGTTGCCTTGGTGTGGGAGTGGTGGTACGACAACCGCCAGCAACGACTCTGGCATCTTAATCTCAAAGCACCCAATTCTGACCCCAAACTGCTTGTTGAGCGCAATTACCAAGACCAATACAGTGACCCAGGTTCACCCCTGACGACTCCTGGTGATTATGGGAAGGAAGTGCTGCGGTTCACTCCCGATGGTAATTCCATCTACTTCAGAGGGAGAGGTGCTTCCGCATCAGGAGTTTACCCCTTCCTTGACCAGATGGAACTTGCAACAGGAGAAAGCAAACGGCTGTGGCAAGCGAAAGCTCCTTACTTCGAGCAGATAGTCGATGTCCTTGATGATCAAGCTGAACAGTTCATCACTCAACGCCAGTCTCAGCAAGAACCGCCTAATTTCTTCTTGTATAAACACAACTCCCCATCAGTAGTACAGTTAACCGATTATCAAGACCCAGCCCCCCAATTGGCTTATGTCCATAAGGAACTGCTTCAGTACAAAAGAGCTGATGGCGTACAACTCTCTGCCACTTTATACCTACCTCCAGGCTATGACCTCAATCGGGATGGGGCACTGCCGATGGTTTTTTGGGTTTACCCCCAAGAATTTAAGGACACAACAACAGCGAGTCAAATTACCACGGCTGAGAATACCTTTAGCCGTCCTTATGGGGCTTCAGTACTGTTTCTCCTACTCCAAGGCTATGCAGTTCTAGATAATCCCACACTACCGATTATTGGCGAAGGCGACGCAGAACCCAATGATAGCTACGTTGAGCAATTACTGATGGGAGCAAAAGCTGCTGTGGATTGTGTAGTGAGTCGGGGTGTTGCTGACCCAAACCGTCTGGTGATTGGAGGTGACTCTTATGGTGCTTTCACAACTGCTAATTTACTGGCTCATAGTGATTTGTTCCAAGCAGGGATTGCGCGGAGTGGCGCTTACAACCGTACACTTACACCCTTCGGCTTTCAGGGAGAGCAACGCACGTTCTGGGAAGCGCCTGAGACTTACATTCATTTATCTCCTTTGACTCATGCTGCCAAGATTAGTAAGCCACTATTACTAATTCATGGTGCCGTTGACAGTAACCCTGGTACTTATCCTTTGCAAAGTGAGCGGCTGTATGAAGCAATTAAAGGATTGGGGGGTACAGTACGCTGGGTGGAGTTACCTTTGGAAGACCACGGCTATCGGGGACGTGAGAGTGTTGGTCACGTTTTGTGGGAGATGATTCAGTGGTGTGAGGAATATGTGAAACCAGTGGTGTCGTGATTACCTTTTGCCTCGTGATCGCAGATGACAGCATTGAGAAGAAGAGGAATTTGGGATTTAGTGCGATCGCGTCTCATATAGCAAAAGGCAAAAGGCAGAAGGGAAAAGTGAGTCGTAGAGACGTTCCGGCGGAACGTCTCTACAAAGTTTCGCAAGCATTTGAAAAAGGGAGTAGCAGACACGGATTTGGTATCACTTCGTTAAATAGGCTCTGCACTGAGATAAAAGGCAGTGTAAAAGTCTCAGGCTGACTCGGCTTCAAAGGTAAAATTTTTAATCACAGCACTAGCGATTTCCCTCCGCTATCAGTACACTTAGCGTCTTGCTGAAGGATTAATCAACGGCAATCATCCAGTAGGTTCAATGAAGGTTACAAGATAATGGCTCAAGAAAATCACCTGTTGGCTGCGGTACCTCCACCCAGCGCCAAAAAGCAGCCACAGGTACTTGAATTGCATGGAGATAAGCGGCTTGACGATTACTTCTGGATGCGCGATCGCACTAATCCGGAAGTCATCGCCTATCTAGAAGCCGAAAATGCCTATACAGAAGCGATGATGCAGCATACTGAAGCACTGCAAGCTAGTCTCTACAACGAAATGCTTGCCCGTATCAAAGAAACTGACCTTTCAGTGCCCTATCGGAAAGATGACTACTACTACTATTCACGCACTGAAGAAGGAAAATCTTACCCAATTTACTGCCGAAAAAAGGGCAGCCTCGATGCCCCTGAACAAGTGCTACTCGACCAAAATGAACTGGCTAAAGGCTATGAATTCTTTAATTTAGGGGTATTTCAAGCTAGCCCAAATCATCAACTTTTAGCCTATTCAGTTGATACAAGTGGTGCTGAGCAATATACGTTGTTTTTTCTTGACTTGACGACATCTCAGCTCTACCCAGAAACTTTAGCTGATACCTATGTTTCTTTTGCTTGGGGTAACGATAATAAGACAGTATTTTATACGAAAGTTGACGCTACAAATCGACCTTTTAAACTTTTTCGGCATACTTTGGGAACGTCTCCTGATGAAGATGTCCTGATTTACCATGAAAAGGATGAAGCGTACTTCCTTAGGATTAGCAAAACCCGTAGCCAAGCCTACCTCTTAATGAGCTTGGGTAGCAACATTACTTCAGAAGTTCATTATTTAGATGCGAATAATCCTACTGGTTCTTTTCAAGTCATTCATCCTCGCCAGCAAGGGATGGAATATAGCGTCGAGCATCATAGCGATCGCTTTTACATTGTCACGAATGACGAAGCCCTTAACTTTAAATTGATGCAAACTCTGGTTGCCTCTCCAGCTAAGGAAAACTGGCAAACGGTAATTCCCCATCGAGATGATGTAATGCTCTCAGGCGTTAGTGCCTTTGTTGACCACTTAGTTATCTATGAACGAAAGGCTGGACTTCCCACTATACAGGTGCAAAAACTTTCAACGGGTGAGGAAAACGAGATAACATTCCCGGAGCCAACCTACTCGGTTTATGAAGGGAGTAATCCGGAATTTAATACCACGACTTTGCGATTCAATTACACGTCTTTAATTACACCTTCCTCTGTTTTCGACTACGACTTAGAAACCCACGAACGTGAGTTGAAAAAAGAAACAGAAGTACTGGGTGGTTATGAGAAAACCCAATACGAAAGTGAGCGAATTATGGCGACTGCCTCAGACGGCACGCAGATTCCCATCTCCCTTGTCTACAAGTTGGGAATACAAAAAGATGGCAAAAACTCTCTGTTCCTCACTGCCTATGGCTCGTATGGTGCTTCCTACCCAGCATCTTTCTCCTCTACTCGACTCTCGCTGCTTGATCGTGGGGTAGTATTTGCGATCGCGCACATTCGGGGTGGTGCAGAAATGGGGCGTAAATGGTATGAAGAGGGCAAATTCTTACACAAGAAAAACACGTTTACTGATTTTATTGCCTGTGCTGAGCATTTGATTACCCGAAAGTGGACAGCAAGCGATCGCCTTGCAATTTCCGGCGGCAGTGCTGGCGGTTTATTAATGGGTGCTGTACTCAACAGTCGTCCTGATCTTTTTAAAGTCGCACACGCCGCTGTTCCCTTTGTAGACGTAGTAACAACAATTCTCGATACTTCCCTTCCTCTTTCTGCTATGGAATGGGAAGAATGGGGCAATCCCAACAACAAAACGTATTACGACTACATGAAATCTTACTCGCCCTACGACAACGTCAAGGCGCAAGACTACCCGCACATTCTAATTACCGCAGGCTTAAACGATTCTCGCGTTAAATACTGGGAACCCGCAAAATGGACAGCTAAACTTCGGGAATTAAAAACCGACAATAATCTTCTCCTGCTCAAAACCAACATGGGTGCAGGACATGGAGGTGCATCCGGACGTTATGAGAGCCTAAAAGAAATTGCCTTTGAGTATGCCTTTGTTCTAGACCGATTAAATTTGGTAGAGGCATAGGGGATTGGGGATTGGGAACAAGAGACTTTCGTAATTTTCGTGGTGAACGAAAGTTTATGTAGAGCTTGCACTTATCTTATAACGTTGTGTCTGGAGTATGTGTGCATCCAATTCCCCAATCTCAATTCCCAATTCCCCAATCCCCACTCGCTACTCCCCGCTCCCCATCTTGTTAAACTTTCGTCAGGAATGTAGAAAAAAGTAGGTTGCCAATGATGATTTTGGCTATTGATGTCGCCTCCCTGTTTAACCAAAAGCTACTGAGTCTGGCCTTTCAGGTGGGGACGAAAGTCTTATGGGCGCTTGGCATTCTACTCACTACCCGCTATGCAATTATCTTAGTTGGTCGCGCCACGCGCAGAGCGTTTAGTCCAGTTGAGCCAACGTTACGCAAGTTCCTGGTACAGGCATCAGAAATTCTGACGTTGGTGGTTGGAATCGTTGCTTTTTTGAGTGCGTTGGGGATTCAGGCTGCCAGTGTCGTTGCTGTGGTGGGTGCTGCTGGTTTAGCGATTGGTTTGGCGTTGCAGAATACCCTATCCCATTTCGCGGCTGGTGTGATGTTGATTAACCAGCGCCCATTTGAGGTGGGTGATTTTATTGAAGGCCCATCAGGGGTTAAGGGTGTGGTAGATGCGATCGGGATTTTCTCAACCACTGTGGTAACACCCGATAATGTCAAGATTACGGTGCCAAATAATAATCTCTTCAGTGGTGTCTTGAAAAATACGACAGCGTTAGGGACGCGACGGGTGGATTTAAAAGTTGATATTGGCGATCGCCCAATTGAACCGACAATTATCTTGCTTTTATCGTTGGTGCAACCCCATCCTCTGGTTTTGGATAAACCAAGGACTACTTGCCATGTTTTTTCGATTACACCTAGGACAACAATCCTCTACTTGCGCCCCTGGTGTACGTCAGAAGCTTATGAACAAGTCCATTCAGAAGTGCAGCAGTTGGTTCAAGAAGCACTGCGAGAAGCAGACTTTTCTGAGACAGCAGGCAAGACAGCAATAGATGATCCTTGGACATAAGTTAAGCCTGCTGCTGAGAGCATAATACTCTCATGGCAAGCAGGCAATTCCCAAATATGTTGAGTGTGGGGAGGAATCTTTTAAGCGCTGGCTTGTGCTAACACTTTCGCTGGTTTTTCGAGCGCTGGTTTTTCGAGTAGCGTGGTGTAGAGATCACTTAGCTGATGCGCGACACCATCCCAGCTAAACTTACTCTCAACCCGTGTTCTTGCTGCTGCTCCTAGCTGGTTTCGCCACTCTGGATTGGAGATAATCCGATCAATCGCTGCTGCAAAAGCCGCTTCATCTTTTGCTGGGGCAAGTAAACCTGTTTGTTCAGGAACGACGGTGAATTGCAAACCACCGACATCGCTGGCAACAACGGGTGTACCACTTGCCATTGCTTCAATGGCAACTAAACCAAAGGGTTCGTAGTGACTGGGAACTACACAAACATCAGCCGCTGCGTAGTAAGCGGGTAACGTGGTATCGCCAAGACGTCCGGGGAAGCTGGTGATGTTGCTCAAACCGAGTTCAGCGACAATGCCTTCGATGCGATCGCGTTCTTTCCCATCACTTTGACCAGGGCGAGAACCACCACCAATCACTAATCTTAGCTTCTCGTTATCTCGAAACTGTGATTGACCAACTGCCCGTACTAAGGTTTCAATTCCTTTGCGTTCATCAAAGCGTCCTACATAGAAGACGACAATCGCATCAGAGTCAATACCTAGTGCTGCCCGTGCAGCTTGCTTATCAATAGAACCAAATCGCTGAATATCTGTGCCGCAGGGAATGATGTCGATGTTGCCCTTCGTGGAAACAAGCGATCGCATATGTTCTTGTTCTTGCGGACTGGTTGCCACAATTCGCTCTGCTGTCTCCAATACTGTTTTTTCCACACTCAAGCGGGTGGTGGCAATCATCGGAATCGTTGTAATTGACTTGTATTTAACAGCACCCAATGAGTGATAGGTATGAACCTGCTTAAGCGGTTGGTGCTTCTTAAGCTGCATTCCCACCCAGGAAGAAATCCAGTAATTTGTGTGTACCAAAGGGTACTGAATTCCTGTCTCTTGTTGAAACTTCAGGAGTTCATTGACAAACGTACCCGCGTACCCAAATATCTCGTCTCTTGGTACAAACGCCTCTGGACCCGCTGATAAACGAATGGTCCGACAATGCGGACCATGTTCAACGATTTTTGGTTGTTCAGCACTCGATGCACGAGTAAACATATCAACGTGCCAGCCTTGGTGAGCGAGGGCTTCACCCACATGCCGCACGTAAACGTTTTGTCCTCCAGCCTCTTCTTTACCAATTTCTACTGCTGGGTCACCGTGAACTGAGATGAGAGCAATGTGCTTTTTATTTGTAATGTCCATAGGTTTCGTAGTCCTGGATTGTGACGAAGCTTAGGTAGGTTAGACACTTGTCTTTCTACCCTGCCAAGCACTCACTATTAACTTTTGCTTAGATACTTTAACAAAGATTAAGCAAAAAAAACTGCATCGTCAATCACCAAAAAGGAATAGATTTTGATTTTTTGTGTATTTCGCGTATTACTAATTACCATTTACGTACTACGATTTAGAATTAGTGTATTACGGTTTGTGTTTTGCAATTCCTAATCCTGCACTTCAAGCTCGTAACAACTCTGAAAATCTCTCTTCGCTAGACAGTAACAGCAGTCTCTAACCTTATTGTTTTAGGAAATGAGGCATTAAACCAGGTGGTTACCAATTAAAATAGAGAGCTTTTACTTGCTTCAAAGTTAGTATGCCTTTTAGAAGAGAAAATTGCAAAAAGCGAAATTCTGCTTCCTTAACTTAAGATTTATAGCAAACAATTAGAGGAAAAATTGACACTTTCGACACCAAGCCAAAATTTAATGGGGAAACAAGTCTTCAAGATCTGCTATCATGTCTAATTGTCACCCTGGAGAGGTGGCTGAGTGGTCGAAAGCGGCAGATTGCTAATCTGTTGTATGGCAGGTAACTCCATACCGAGGGTTCGAATCCCTCCCTCTCCGTTCAAAAGGCTACTTCACTTATATGAAGTGGCTCTCTAGGCTTATCCAAGACTGTAGGTTGGGAAAGTTCGCTTTATAAAGTCGGCACATCAGGCTACTAACTACTACTCGCTCTTAGGGCGCGTCTGTCAGTTTGCAGACACGCCCTAGCGTTTCTAAAGGATTGAGCATTCTCTGCCAGAGCGTAACCTTACTTCATAGAAGCGTAGCCAGTTTATCTGTCGCTAGGGGGAAGATCAGCTTAAAATCTAATCTATTCCTCAATATCGGATCTGCTTTTCGGGAGCAGAGGAGTGAAACACAACAGATGAATAAGCTCAATTTAGAAAACACCCTTAAGCCTCGTTTTGCGATCGCCTTAGCCCTCACTACTCTAGCTACAGGCTTTCTGGCAGCAGCTTGTGGAAACACATCTGGTGGTAATACAACCGCCAGCACTCAGGGAGGGGGTGGTGCCACCGCCGATGAAAACACCGTCAAGATAGTTTCCAGTCTGCCAATGACAGGTGCTTCTTTGGGACAGTCTCAAACAATCGTTAATGGCATTCAGCAAGCTTTAGATGAAACCGAATCAAAAGCTTGTGACGGCAAAATCACAATCCAATTTGAACAGTATGACGATGCTACCGCCGCTGCTGGAAAATGGGAGCCTGCGGCGGTAACTGCCAATGCGAACAAAGCCGTTGCGGATAAGTCAGTTGTTACCTTCATCGGTCACTACAACTCTGGTGCGGCTAAGCTATCTATCCCCATCCTGAACCAAGCTGACTTGGCGATGGTTAGCCCTGCAAACACATACCCTGGTCTAACCAAACCAGGAACGGGCGAAGCCAACGAACCTAACGTTTACTATCCCAATGGCAAACGCAACTACGCCCGTGTCGTTCCAGCCGATGACCTCCAGGGAAATGTCGCAGCGAATTGGGCACAATCTTTAGGCGTGAAACGTGTCTATATCCTGGATGACCAAGAGCTTTATGGTAAGGGGATTGCCGATATCTTTGAAGCAACCGCCAAAAAGTTAGGGATAGAGGTACTGGGACACGAGGGGATTGACCCAAAAGCTCCAGACTATAAATCCGTGATGACCAAGATCAAGGCTCTCAACCCCGACATGGTGTACTTTGGCGGGATTATTGACAACAACGCCGCGCAGTTAGTCAAGGATATGCGTGGGGTTGGAATGACACCGGAGCAAGTCAAGTTCATGGGACCAGATGGCATTCTTGTCCAAGACTTCGTTGATGCGGCTGGACCTACCGCTGATGGAGTTTATGCAACCTTTGGTGGCATACCACCGACAGCACTAACGGGTAAAGGAAAGGAATGGTACGAAAGTTACAAGAAGAAATTCAACGCCGAACCGGAAGTGTATGCTGCTTACGGTTACGAATCTGGCAAGGTTGCGATTAATGCCATCAATCAAGTGTGCAAAAATGACCGTGCTGCGATTCGGGATGCAGTGATGGCAACCAAGGATTTTCCAGGACTGCTGGGAACGTGGAGCTTTGATGAGAATGGTGATACGACCATTAAAAAATTGTCAGGAAGCCAAGTCAAAGATGGGAAGTTTGAGTATGTGACAACTTTAGAAGCGAAGTAAGTCATTGCTTTGGGATGATGGTTGATGGTAATGCACCATCGACCATCAACAAAATCGATCTAGAATCTTTTAGGATCAACCCCTACAACATCGAGTTATTAGACCCTTAAGCTAGACGCGCTCTGCTGTCTACAGCCAAACCTATATGAAACGATGGCAGAAGACTTTACTGTATCTTGCCGTAGCTTACTTAGTTCTACTGCTGGGGCCAATTGCCGGACTTGACATCCCCCGCATTGTTGGGGAAATTGCCAGTAGTCCATTAAGCCTACTTCAGCAACTTGAGGTAGGCATTGTCAACGGCGCGATTATCGCGATTATTGCGTTGGGCTATACATTGGTCTACGGCATCATTGAGCTGATCAATTTTGCCCACGGCGACTTATATATGTTAGGGGCATTTACTGCCCTTACTGCCCTCAGTGCATTTGGAGTGACTGATGGGGCATCACTGGGAGCAAGCATTATTCCCATACTTGCTACTTTACTAATCGCGACGATTGTCTGTGCAGGGCTGAATGTCCTGACTGAACGCTTTGCCTACCGACCTCTACGCAATGCCCCCCGACTTGCACCCTTGATTTCTGCTATTGGAGTTTCATTCATTTTCCAGAACACGGGTCTATTTTGGGGAGGACTGAGAGCTTTTATCCCATCAATGGGAAACAACTCTGCTGCCCCAAAAAACTTTCCTGACCTCTTACCCAGCATTGATATCCTGAAAGCGCTGGGTATTCAGAGCAATTTTTCTTTTACAACCAAAGACTTGATTGTGTTGGTTGTTGCTGCGGCTCTGATGGTAGGGTTGCATCTGTTTGTGCAATATACTCGTCCGGGTAAAGCGATGCGAGCGGTTGCCCAAAATAGGGACGCTGCAAAGATTATGGGGATTAATGTCGATCAGATTATTGCCCTCACCTTTTTGATTGGTGGAGCATTGGCAGGAGCGGCAGGGCTGTTGATCGGACTGTATAACAATACGATTGTCTTTACGATGGGCTTTACTGCCGGCTTACGGGCATTTACTGCCGCCGTCTTGGGAGGAATCGGCAATATCATTGGTGCAATGCTGGGGGGTGTGTTAATTGGAGTACTCTCATCATTGAGCGACCAGTACCTGTCAAGTCGCTGGACTAATGCATGGGTGTTTGCTGTCTTGGTTGTGATTTTGGTGTTCCGACCTGGTGGTTTGCTCGGTGAGAATGTGCAGGAAAAGGTATAAGATTTCGTCCGTTGTCTATGTATGGTCTATTGGTTTGCTTCAACCAATAACTGACCACTGGATGACTGACCACTGACAAAGGACAACCATGAAAAAGCAAGCAAGAAAGCAGACTACCAAGTCAGGGAATATTCTGGGGATACTCGCCGCCATCACGGTACTACTCTTTGGTGGTTGGAGTGGTGCGCTTGCCGGCTGGCTAGTGGGAGTAGGAGCAGGTGTAATGGCTTGTCAAGGGAAGCGGGTTCCTGTCCCTAAAATCGGCGCACGTTTAGGGACTAGGGAGGGGCTAGTACTAGGGGTTTGGATCTTGGTCGCCAGCTTGATTGAAGGGCTGATTCTGCGTCCAGCCAGTGGGCGACCAGGTTTAGGAGTGATTCAGACATTAATTTTTGGAATTGTTGGTTTAGTTGTTGCGACTGTGGCAGGGGGAATCGCAGGTTGGCTCCAAGGCTTAGGGAAAAATCGCCAGAAAGCGACTCTAGGTCTGCTGGCTTTGATCTTAATTACTTTTCCTTTCCTCGATCAGGCAGCTCAGACCAACTGGATTGAGCAGGTAATCACTATCTTAATCTTCGCCCTATTAGCCTTGGGACTCAATATTGTGGTGGGCTATGCGGGGTTGCTGGACTTAGGCTATGCTGCCTTTTTTGCGATTGGAGCCTATACCACTGGCTTGTTGTCTTCTCCTTTCTTGGGGGTGGAGTGGAACTTCTGGATCGTGATTTGGATTGCTGCTGCTGTCGCGGCTGTCGCGGGGGTGATTCTCGGTTCTCCCACCTTACCGTTACGTGGTGACTATTTAGCGATCGTGACTCTGGGGTTTGGTGAAATTGTGCCGATTGTCTTTCGTAATCTCACGAGTGTCCAAATTTACGAGCCAATCTCCAAGACTATTGGGGGTCTAATCGGTCGCCCAGAGATGGCAATTTGCCTCTTGGGTTGTGAGAAAGCCCTTAACCTGACTGGAGGTGAAGCAGGCATTAACCCCATTGGTCGCCCCTCACTTCCCTTTGTCGGCACGTTCCAAGCGGGTCAATTTCTACCTTGGTATTATCTAATCCTTTCGTTAGTCGTTGGCTCAACCTTCATGATTAGTCGTCTACGGGGTTCACGTTTGGGACGGGCTTGGACGGCAATTCGGGAAGATGAACTTGCCGCTAGCGCGATGGGGATTAACTTAGTCCGAACTAAGTTATTAGCGTTTGCAATGGGAGCAACCTTCTCTGGATTTGCAGGTGCTTTTTATGGGGCTTATATCAGCGCTATCTTTCCTAGCGTGTTTGGATTTGACGTTTCCGTCATCATCTTATGTATGGTAATTTTGGGTGGACTGGGTAGTATTCCAGGCGTGCTTTTAGGTTGCCTACTGATTACATCAGCCGATCGCCTTTTTCTCCCTCAGTTAGCGCAAGTCCTAAAGGGTTTGTTGAATACTTCCGTGTTACCGAACATTGGAAATCCAGCCTTGAGAGACTTTCTCGCCGTTAGTGTCGATCCGATCCAGATGCGTCTGTTCCTGTTTGGTCTAACCTTAGTGATCATGATGATCATTCGCCCAGAGGGTCTGGTGCCAAGTGCAGAACGTCAAGCCGAACTGCACTCGGATGCTGAGGAGATTAACGAGTCGTTAGCAGACGCAAGGAGTCAGTAATGCCACTGTTGGAAGCGCGTCAACTCACGATGCAATTTGGGGGTTTAACAGCCGTTAAACAGGTCAATCTCTTGCTAGAAAAAGGCATGATTGCCAGCCTGATTGGTCCAAACGGTGCAGGAAAGACCACATTTTTTAATATGCTCACGGGCATCTATATCCCTACAGCAGGTCAGCTACGGTTGGAGGACAGAAATATCACGGGCGCACGTCCAGATATGCTGACTAGTCTGGGAATTGCCCGGACGTTCCAGAATATCCGCCTATTTAGTAACATGAGCGTGCTGGAGAATGTTTTGGTGGGCAGGCATTGCCGCTTAAAAACGGGCTTAATTGGAACGTTATTCCGTCCGCCGTCTGTGCGCCACGAAGAGTGGGAAGCCGAACAAAAAGCCCTCTCACTCCTAGACTTTGTGGGTTTAGGAGCTTCAAAAGCATACGAGACAGCCAAGAACCTCTCCTATGGTGACCAGCGACGGTTGGAGATTGCACGGGCGTTAGCCAGCGAACCGAAGATATTGCTCTTGGATGAGCCAACGGCGGGGATGAACCCGAATGAGACGGCTGATTTGACACGCTTTATCCACCGCATCCGTGATGAACTGGATTTGACGATCTTGTTGATTGAACATGATATGAAGGTGGTCATGGGAATTAGCGATCGCGTTAGTGTGATGGAGTACGGCTCAAAAATTGCTGAAGGAAGTCCCGCTGAAGTTCGTGCTGACCCGCGTGTGATTGAGGCATATCTGGGTAAAGAAGATGCAGAGGAGCAAGTGCTTAGCCACTCAGACCCTGCGATTCAGGACTCAGAACTTAGCACTCAGGACTCTGACTATGCTTGAAATTAAAGACATTCATACCTACTACGGGAATATCCATGCCCTCAAAGGTGTCTCACTACACGTCGATGTGGGGGAAATCGTCACCTTAATTGGTAGTAACGGGGCGGGTAAAACAACAACGCTCCGAACCATTCAGGGGCTATTACGACCGCGTGAAGGCAAAATCCTGTTTGAGGGAGGCGCATTAGAGACGTTATCAACAGAAGCAATCGTCCGTTTAGGTATTTCCCAAAGTCCTGAAGGTCGTCTGATTTTTCCCCGGATGACGGTGCAGGAAAATCTAGAGATGGGAGCGTTTTCCCGCAAGGATTCTCTTGGCATTAAGTCAGATATCGAACGAGTATTACATCTTTTTCCCCGATTGAGAGAACGATTCACTCAAAAAGGAGGAACGCTCAGTGGGGGTGAACAACAAATGCTTGCGATCGGTCGCGCGATGATGGCAAGACCTCGTTTATTGTTACTAGATGAGCCGAGTATGGGTTTAGCACCGATGCTAGTCACCCAAATCTTCTCGATTATTAAAGACATTAATGAGCAGGGAACAACGATTCTGCTAGTAGAACAGAATGCCCGGATGGCTCTTACCGTTGCTCATCGCGGCTATGTATTACAAACAGGTCAAATCGTTCTAGCAGGTACAGCGAAAGACTTGCAGACTAATGAAACAGTTCGTAAGGCATATCTTGGTGAAAGCTAATTCCATGAATGAATAATGCTCCTGAGACTCATTGAACAACAGCAAAAACGACGCAATTAATCCTCTCGCTGGACACCAGCTAGTTTGCGATCGCACCTAATGCTTTGAGTGTTATTTTCTGAGCCTCAGTGATCCCAACAACACCAGTGATATCCATCCCCTCATAAGGTCTGTCACTTTTGAGTATCTTGAGACATTCACCCGTCTCAACATTCCAAAATCGTATTGTGCGATCATCACCGCTACTGACAAGAACTTGACTCAAGTCAGGAAAAAATCTTTCGCCTGTAGTGAAAGCAACTGAAAGCACCCAGCTTGTGTGATCTTGCAACACTCTCAGGCACTCACCCGTCTTGATATCCCACAGCCTCACCGTTCCATCCAAACTACTACTGGCGAGAATTTGACCATCCAGACTATAGGCGATAGAGTTGACCCAACTCGCGTGACCCTGCAAGATACCAAGGCTCTTACCATTACGACTATCCCAAATCCTGATCGTTCGGTCTACACTGCTACTCGCTAAGGTTTGACTGGTAGGGCTAAAAGCGACACAAAACACCCAATTCGTGTGTCCCTCTAAAACCTTGATACATACTCCAGTATTAATATCCCAAAGCTTTACCCTATGGTCTGCACCACCACTCGCTAGGATTTGACCATCCGGGCTGTAGCTTACTGAAAGCGCTAACGTTTCGTGAGCCTGTAAAACCTTGAGGCATTGTCCACTATTAATATCCCAGAGTCTCACCGTTTGGTCTAAACTAGCGCTTGCTAAGGTTTGACCATCCCGGCTGTAGGCAATAGACATTACCCAATTCATATGACCATAAAAGGTTCTCAGGCACCTACCATCCGAGATATTCCAGAGCTTCACTGTGCGATCGGCACCACCACTGGCTAAGGTATCACCTTGCGGGCTATAGGCAACAAACC
This sequence comes from Microcoleus sp. FACHB-SPT15, assembly GCF_014849525.1. NCBI lineage: Bacteria > Bacillati > Cyanobacteriota > Cyanophyceae > Oscillatoriales > Microcoleaceae > Microcoleus > Microcoleus sp. FACHB-SPT15. Next base: position 18,407 of record NZ_JACJNU010000050.1, read on the forward strand.
GAACCATGTCCGTGTGACCCCTAAAGCTAGGCAAACATTTACCATCTGAGACATTCCACACTTTCACTAATTGGTCTGCACCACCACTAACCAAAAACTGGTGATTGGGACTGAATGCAATAGACCACACGCCGCTACTATATCCCTGAAATGTTTTGATGCACCTACCATCCAAGACATTCCACACTTTCAGCGTTTGATCGTCATGAGAGCCTATAAGCGTCTCACCATCAGGACTGAAAACTATGGTACGAATCCCACTACTGTGTTGTAACGTTCTCAATATCTGACCCGTGCTAATATCCCACAACTTAACCGTTTGGTCTCTACTACCAATCGCTAAAGTTTTGTTGTCATAACTGAGGGCAACCGCAGACCACCACACCCAACCATTGTGTCCCCCTGGTAACGTTCTTTTGCACTGACCTGTCTGAACGTCCCATACTTTAATCGTTTGGTCTTCACTAGCACTAATCAGGTTTTGGGAATCAGCACTCAACATCACGAACCCGACTACATCTTCGTGTCCCTCTAATGTTTTAAGACATTGACCCGTATTGCTATCCCAAAGTTTGATTGTTTTGTCTACGCTGCAACTCGCTAGCATCTGACCATCAGGGCTAAAGGCAACATAGGAAACCCAAGAGGTATGTCCTCGAAAGGTTTTGCGGCACTGACCTGTATTTATATCCCATAGTTTTATGGTTGCGTCTTCACTACAACTCGCTACGGATTCACCTTGAGGACTGAAGGCAACAAATAATATCCAACCCGTATGCCCGTCTCCGTACAATGTTTTGCGGCACTGCCCCGTACTGACATCCCACAGTTTTACAGCTTTGTCGTCACTGCCACTAATCAGGGTTTTGCCGTCAGGACTAAAGGCAAGGGCGCGTGTCCAACCGGGGCATTCTCCATCCCAACTTAATAGTTGTTGTCCGTCTGCAACTCGCCATAAACGAATCATGGCATGACTATCAGCCGTAGCTAAAAGTTTGCCATCTGGACTGACTGCCATTGCGAAAACGTAGCCAAGGTCTTCAGTAAATGTAGACTTGGCTAGATCGGAACCAGAGAAATTAACATGGTGCAAATTCATGCCCTTTAAGTCTGCTTGCCAAACGGTAAGCCGAGAAAAGTCATGACCGTTTAAACATTGCTTCAGATGAAATAGCAAATTAATCGTATTTCCAGTAACGTAGCCTGTTTTAATGGGTAGCTTTCCTCTGATAGAGGAAATAATTGCCATTAACTGAGTTTCAAGGTTATCTGGAGTGCCAAACACTCGCAACAATTGCTCGCTGACAGGGTTAAGAATGAAGTGAATTTGAATATCCTTGATGTAGTCTTTCACCACAGCTTTGAGCAGTGCGTGATTTTTGAAAAGAAAAATTTCTTTGGTCTTTATTTCCTGACACACTTCCTTGACTAAACGATTCGTCACGTACTCCATGAGGACAGGCTGTAAGGTAAAGCGAGCTACCCCTTTTTCGATCAGTGACTTCCGTTCTAGAGATTCCAATGACTCTAGTAGTTGAGACGGTAGGCTAGGTGATACCAAGTCAGCTTTGAGTTCTGCGATCGCAACAGGTTCGCGGTTAATCGCTAGCCAGTACATTATCTCAGCCTCTAACTTAGACAACTGACAAAATTGCCGATCCAGAAGATTTTGAATATCCCCAAAAACAACTGTTCCTTGGGAAAGAAAATTAGAAATATCGCTATCAAATAAATCGTGAATGGTTGTAGCAACAATCTTCAACGCTAAAGGGTTACCTGCATACGACTGAATTAAGCTTTGCCAATCCTCTTGCGAACCCGAAAAGTTTCCTTTGCCTCTGAAGATTTCTCGTCCCTCTGTAGTTGTCAAACCTGACAGTTGCAATGAGCGCACTGGAAACGTTTCACCTTCTAGTACCGCTACCTCTTTAGGCTTTTCTCGACTCGTTAGCACGATGACACTTTGGTGGCGCGATTCTCCAATTCGCTTGAAGAGTTCGCCATACTCCTTACATCCCTCAACCTTCTCTGGTGTTGTAGGACTAGCTAAAATTGTCTCGGCATTATCGAGTACGATTAGGCAGCGATGCTTTTGAAGATAGTAGAGAAGTCGCGAAATTTTGTAGCTAATATCCTCAGGTAAGTCAACTTCCTGCTGGTTCGATAGGAAGTCAATCAAGTTAGTAAGAAGCGATTCAAGTGAGGGGGCGTTGTGAAGCGATCGCCAAATGACATATTCAAATTGTCCCTGAAGTTGCTCAGCTAACTTGACAGACAAAGCCGTTTTACCAATTCCACCAATTCCCAGCATCGCTACTAATCGACACTTATCCTGGATAATCCAACGCTCTAATGTTGCCAATTCCCAAGAGCGTCCATAGAAAACTGACACATCAATGGCTTCACCCCAGTCTTGACGACAAGGTGAATGAATCTCGGCTGATTTCTCCCCTTGCCTCTCTCCTGCAACGAGTGGAGAGTTAAACTCCCCCCTTCCCTCGTAAGAAAGGGGGGCTGAAGGGGTTAGGGCTGTCGTGTCTGGTACTTCTCTGGAAGTGTTATTGAGCGAGTGCGATCGCCATCGCCTTAGAACAGCCCGAAAGTTATTTTTACTAACCCTCTCCCCTAGTGCGTCTGAAAGCGTCTTCCATAACTGGAAGCCTACATACTTGACGTAGCCATCATCGTAACCAGAGCTTGCAGCAATTTCTGGATAAGTTTTCTGCTCCCAGGATTGGCGCACGATCAGTTCTTGGAGGTCATTTAACGACCCTTTACCAAGAATCCTTTCCAAAGCTGTTAGGGCTTCTTCAAGCGTCATTTCTATGAAGCCGTTGCTGATTTTTGTTAACTTTACTAACTTTTAATGGCTTAATCAAGTGTTGTCAGCCTAATGGAGATACTTCTGAATCCTTTAGATTGCAAAGGTTTTCATCTCTTCTTAAAGTATAAATACCTATTGAGCAACCAAAAAATTGTGAGTTGGTTCCTGAGAACAAGATAACGATAAATACCTAGTAATTCTTAACAACTAACTTTAAGTCCTAACCTTTACTAACTTTTAGTAACTGACAGGCTTAATGAATCTTTATTACTCTCTAATCAAGGTTGTTAACTAAACAAAAACAACAACCGATTCGCAAACAACTATTGCAATCAAATCATTGGAATTATGACCACTACTTTACAGAGACAGCGTAGCGCCAATCTGTGGGAACGCTTTTGCAACTGGGTCACCTCAACCGATAATCGCCTCTATGTAGGCTGGTTTGGCGTGTTGATGATTCCTACCCTGCTGGCTGCTACCACCTGCTTCATCATTGCCTTCATCGCTGCGCCCCCTGTTGACATTGATGGTATTCGCGAACCCGTAGCTGGCTCACTACTCTACGGCAACAACATTATCTCTGGTGCAGTTGTCCCTTCTAGCAATGCGATCGGCTTGCACTTCTACCCCATCTGGGAAGCAGCTTCCCTAGATGAGTGGCTGTATAATGGCGGCCCCTACCAACTTGTTATCTTCCACTTCCTCATTGGTGTCTTCTGCTACATGGGTCGAGAGTGGGAACTCTCCTACCGCTTAGGAATGCGCCCTTGGATTGCAGTGGCTTACTCTGCGCCTGTAGCAGCGGCGACGGCAGTGCTCTTGATTTATCCCATCGGTCAAGGCAGTTTCTCAGATGGTATGCCTCTAGGCATTAGTGGCACCTTCAACTTCATGTTCGTGTTCCAGGCTGAACACAACATCCTGATGCACCCCTTTCATCAGCTAGGTGTTGCGGGTGTATTTGGTGGAGCCTTAATCTCTGCAATGCACGGTTCTTTAGTGACCTCTACCTTAGTACGTGAGACAAGCGATAACGAATCAGCGAACTACGGCTACAGGTTCGGTCAAGAAGAAGAAACCTACAACATTGTGGCGGCTCATGGTTACTTAGGACGGCTATTCTGGCAATATGTCAGCTTCAGAAATTCCCGTTCCTTGCACTTCGTCTTAGCCGCTTGGCCTGTGATTGGTATCTGGTTCACCGCTTTAGGCATCAGTACGATGGCATTCAACTTAAATGGCTTTAACTTCAATCAGTCAATCATTGACTCTCAAGGTCGTGTAATTGCGACTTGGGCTGATGTGCTGAACCGTGCAAATTTGGGAATGGAAGTGATGCATGAGCGTAATGCTCACAACTTTCCACTTGACCTAGCATCGGGTGAAGTCGTGCCAGTCGCTTTGACCGCTCCTTCAATTCAGGGCTAAGGTCAAAATCAGCTAAAGTTTCAGGTTTGTAATGTGGTTGTCCGGCGCTCCTTTGAAGGAGCGCTTTTTCTTGCTTAGTGTAATGTCTTGAGAAGCCAAACAGGCGTATGAGTGTACGCCTCTAAATATTCTCTAATGACAACCCCGAACTCTACCTTCGCGAACTAAAAAGATATACCAATTACTATCTACTAACGGTTCCACAACTGGCATTATTTTTGCTTATTACAGGCTGTTTTGAATAGTTTCTGCGATCGCTCCCCTGCACCCAAAGGGGGAGCGTGAGTGCAGTGTTGACTAAACAAATTGACATTAGGTAGACCTGAATTAGTCTGCGGCTAGTGCTGATTTAGTTCTTTGTCCAACAATACCGTCAGCCACTAATCCATTGGCTCGCTGAAATTTGATAACGGCTGACTCGGTTAATTTACCAAAGTAGCCAGTAATGGGTCCATTGTAATAGCCGTAGTTGGTCAAAGCTTTCTGAAGACGGGTTACAGAGGTACCACTGTTGCCTCGTTTTAATGTGACATTAGAAAAACCGCCCCCCGTAATCGGTCCACCACGACCTTCTAAGGAGGCTAATGTTCTAGAACCTGCAATACCATCTGGTGTCAGTCCATTCGCACGCTGAAACCGGGTGACAGCATCTTGAGTTAATGAGCCATAAAATCCAGTTACTGGGCCCTTGTAGTAACCTGCAATAGTGAGATTTCTCTGAAGAGTGGAGACTTGAGAGCCACTGTTACCTCTTTCAAGGGCAAACGCACTGCTGCTGATACCCATAACGATTAAAGCCAGGGTAAGTGAGAGAAAGCGCATACTCGCTTTGGCAGGTAGCTTACTACGGTTTAGGTTTTTAAATAATTTCAGCTCAAAATTCCGAGTTTTGAGGTCAGTTGGTTCTTCGTAGGTAGCAGTTAAATGAGTGTATGCAAGCGTTTCCATGATGATTTTGTCCGATTAGTAAGGTAGTAATTTCTAGGGCGTGTTGGTGAGAAACTCACCCTGAAAGTAACTTCAAAACTCTCGTAGTGAATTCCAGATTTGATCGAGAAGTCATGAGAGCATTTACTTCTTTTAAGGTAAGCTTTTTTCTTTCCTTATAACCTCGCCTGATTGATTCACCCATTTGGGTGAATTTAGTCAGCTAGAAACAGCTTCAATAATCAGGAAACTGGACAGATAAAGGGCGAAGCTATATAAAAACCCCTCACGTATCGTTTTCTTTTCAGATCTATCAGTACTTTGTTGCATATGAGAATCAAGGTTGTTTTGCTTGTCGTAATTAAGACTTATCGCCCTAGATTGAACTAATTATGCAAAAGTAAACTTTCTCTACTTCCTGTTCTCTTTAGCTAGGATGTAAATAATAAAACAGTGTTTTGGAGCAGAGAGTCTTAGGCTAGCCTCAACATTTTTATGATTACTCCGAAAGCGGGTAAGCTCAAAAAAGCGATCGCAATCCCCAACCACAGCAAAAAGCAATACCTTGTTAGCCTCAGAGCTTCGTATATTTTCGCAGATGTAATTGGGTAAACTGGCTCACCTAGAAGTGGCTTGTGCTTAGCAATACCCTGATACCAATTTGTCCCTCCGACTTGAACTCCTAAGATTGCAGCATAAGCGCACTCGCTCCAGCCGGAGTTAGGACTGGGATCTTTAATAGCATCGCGCTGACACAGATACCAAACCTCTTGAGATTTCCCCGACAAAAGTGCCAGAGTAATCACAGTCAGCCGACAGGGTAACCAAGTCAGGACGTCTTCTAACTGGGCACTGAACCAGCCTAAATCTGTATAAGGCTCTTGCCGATAGCCAACCATTGAATCCAAGGTACTTGCAGCTTTGTAACCAAGGGCGAGAGGAACGCTACCAACCCCAGGCAGAAATGCCCCAACAATTGCATAAAACAGAGGAGCTGTTACTCCATCTGTAGCATTCTCTGTAACTGTCTCTAAGACAGCCCGAAGGATTTCTGGTTCTGTCAGCTTTTCTGTATCTCGACCAACATATTGACTCAATTTAGAACGCGCTTGAGTTAATTGATCTGCTGTTAAGGGTTGTAAAACATCAATGGCGGCTGTTCGTAGACTTCGAGCGGCAAAACAGCTAGCAAGTAAAATAGCTTCTACCACAACACCCAGTAGTGGATGAATCCAACTTGCTCCGCGAACAATTAGCCATCCTGTAATTCCACTACTAATAATGAGTCCAACGCTTAACACGATACCAGCACATCGACGTTCCGACTGACGGCTAAATTGCTTGAGAGCAAAGGTTGTAAAATGAGCAATCACCCAACCCATGACTCGCACTGGATGAGGCCAGCCCCACGGGTCACCAACAACATAATCCAGAACAGCCGCCAATAGCAAAACGGCAGCCGCTTGAACTAAATTTATTGCGATCGCATCCATCTATATTCCTGATCCGAGTATGTCCATCCTGAAAACTAGATCGATCTTGAAAGTGGGAACTGGGGACAGGTCATTGATGATTGGTGATTGGGGGAATTCGGTTTTATCAATCTCTGTTGCCTGTTCCCTATTCCCGACTTCTGCAAGAAGTCTAATGTTGAGAGCTTGCTAAACATTTAAAGAGTGACTGCAACTAAATCGATTGTTGACTCAGTCGAGGGAGATTGCTGAAATAACCAAGCATTTCAAGCTTGAGACTCTAAATTCAGGGTGGTATCGAGCTTTACTACCGTCTTTAGAAGTGGTCTAGTTCTTGAGGTCATAAGTTGGGGTAGATTTTACTCTTCGTGCGATGTGTTAGAAGCACAACTAAACAACAAAGCTTGTCTCTTCTCCTACAGCCGCTTGCCAGCTCCGAGCGTCATAGTATAGGTCAGCAAGAGTTATACTGTACAACGCTTCTTTTAGTTTTTGGTGAAGTCGATGCCAGAGAGTGAATGTTACCCAATCTTCAGCTTGTTCAGCGTCTGGGGTATGGTGAGATAATGGCTCAACTGTTTCACCCACCGCTTCTAAGATTTGACCGAGAGAAATTTGTGCAGGTTCACGGGCTAATTGGTAACCACCTTGAGCACCACGTACAGAGTTCACTAACCCAGCCCGACGCATTTCAATGAGTAGTTTCTCTAAGTAAGGAGCAGGTAGATCTTGTCGTTGTGAGATCGCTTTAACAGATGTTGGCCCAAACCCTCGCTGTAGGCTTAGATCTAATAGTGCTTTAACACTGTAGTGTCCACGAGTTGTAAGCTTCATACTAAGTTTAATCTCCGTACAGTAAGCACATTGTTTTTGTCGGTATCGGTATTCCTCATGCCGACACGCTTAAGCTTGTAGTTGCTTTTAGGTTCTTATTGAGGTCACACAGGTTAAATTACTCAACTGGTTTTATTCCGTGTCCAATGAAGACTGTAGGTAGATAGGCGTAATTAAAGACAACTTGCTGTTTTTGGGACTAGGGGCTAGAAATCAGCAATTGAGTAAGAATTCCTGCCCCTAGTCCTCATCTCCAATCCCGGAAAGTAGCAACATTTATTTTCACCCACCTACTTACTATCAACTTTAACGATTGTGTATTTATTCTCAAGCTTGATGCATCGCTACCTCAATGTCAGTCTGAGTAGACAGTCTTTTTTCTTGGAGGACATCAAGGCTTTAAACAGTGAACATTCCCTGGAGGTATCGCTTCCAACCTCATCTAAGGAGGGATGCGCTAAGTTACAAACCTTGAGTTAATAAATATAGCTAACTAAGTTGACACTCTCCGTGTAATATAGTTTGATGTGCTGATAGAACACTGAGATTTTGTTATCTTAGTTTTTGGTTAGTTCAGCACAAATGCTCCCTACCACCTGACTCCTTAGTTTTAGATAGAAGTTGATGGCTAAAAAGAAAAAAACAGACCCCTTAGAGGGTGAGGCGCTGGTTAAGAAAGTCAAAGAACTGGAAAATCTCAGCAAAGAAGAAAAAGCGAGAGCCTGTGGCTACTACACCGTAACAAAGAACGGAGTAGAGCGGGTCAACATGATGAAATTCCTCAATGCTCTGATTGATGCTGAGGGAATTGAGTTAGACAGCAAAGTCAATGGCAATGGACGTGGAGGACGTAGTGCTAGTTATCGAATTAGTGTGCAGTCTAACGGTAATCTATTGATTGGCTCTGCTTACACTAAACTGATGAGCTTACAGCCTGGGGATGAATTTGAAATCACTCTGGGACGGAAGCATATTCACCTAAAACAACTTGACGGGCAGGAAGAAGAATCTGGTGAGGAATCCTGAACCGATGTGACTAAGCGTATATAAAACCTTAATGGTGCTTGTATCGCTTATCAATCCTGGATGTTACAGCTAGAAAAGTGAGCAACTGGCTACAGAGTAGGAGCAATTGTTATTAGGCTGAAGCGCATTCAACTTGCATATATATAATGCTGGCTTGTGTTAGTGGTCAGTTGCCTATTGTGGCTGAACCCCAACTAAGATCTGATGACTACATTGTCAATTTATGCAAAATAGATGCATAGTAGTTGGCTAGGACTTGGGATAAAGCACTCAAACTCCTAGGTGTTGCTTCAAAACTTTTCAAGTCTCTCTAAACCTCACCTTACAGCAAAGGTTACTGAGTGCATTTTTGACTCAGTAACTTCTTGCTTTTTATTCTAAGACGATTTCTGTCTTTTCCTTCCTCTAGGTTTAGGAACCAGAGGAGGAATTTTGCCTGGAGTAATTTTTTTCCTACAAAGTTATTACAGATTTTACTAAGACCTTGTATTCTGTTCGATACGACTGAGTAGGTCAACGATCGCGATTAATCCTTGGGTAATCACGTAGATAATCAGACAACCGAGTGTAGCTTGTAGCAGAACGAAGACAATGGCGATGGGTGGAAAAAAACTTTGAATGCCCCCCGTAAAGAGTACAAAAGTGAGACTGAAGAAAACGACAACAGAATAACCGATATATTGGAGTATTTTTAGGATAGAAATAAATCTGGTATAAAGCCTGACTGAATTAGAAGGAGTTTCTGCCATTTTCGTTGATTTTGCGGCTAATACCTCTTTATAGCCTTGACTGCCCTTAGTCCTCACCTACTAAAGGGGATGCATCACAAATTTGCCAAAATTCAGGTGAGGGAGCATCTTGCTCCCTCATTTTTACCTGAATCGCGTCAAGCCCCTTGCCCCTTCTTCAATCTAATGTGCGCGAAGATCGACATGAAGATGAGGAATCTTGGAAAGCCGCACTGTACCTTGTAAAGGTCAGCGTTGGGAGAATGTCACATTCATATAACGAGTAAAAATAATAGATTGCCTAGCGCTGTGTAGACGTTACACCTGTCTGGTCTACTGAATGACCAGATGTGGCGTTAAATATTACAGCAAATGTTACAGCTGCACTAGCGATCGCAAAGCTTAAGAATGCACCTGCAACTGTTGCAGCAGCAAAATGTTTAATGATGTTGCTTGTCATTGTTATTCCTTTTAAGTTGTCGTTGCAGCAATGTGAAAATTCGCCCTGACGATTGTATTGTCGTTTGTGTTGAAGCGTCCAACTAAAGTTGATCGTGGCTTACAGTATCTCATTGAAGCGTAATCTACCCAGTGAGGGGTGACAACTCTTCTCTTAAAAACTTTATTCCAATTACATAATTGGATGAAATTTCTATAAAAAGGGGAATGAAGCTAACGCTACAATTCAATGGATTCAATCAGGATGCGATCGCTTGTCGCTGTCGATGCCTTAGCTTAAGACATCGACTCTCTTGCGAGTCTTTGCCCTTTTTGCTTATTTGGCTTTAAGCTGATTGCTGAACGCTGAGTGCTGAACGCTTAATTCATGGCTACTCCAGGTACTACCTCAATTCAATTTCTCCAACGTCAAGCTGCGTCGCTGTTGCTCTATCAATCTGTGCTATCTGGAGAAGTGGGTGAAGCGTTCATTAACCTCCTGCAAGCTTTATGCAAAAGCGAGCCTGCTGGACTCAACTGCCTTTACGCTTATGGCAGATGGTTTAAAGCCCTCGCTGCTCGCTCTCAAAGCTGGCAAGATTATCTGCTAACTCAAATCCTCACAAACAGTAATCCCTTTACCCAACAAGCTCAGTTAGCACCAGTAAAAGACTTATCGCCTGCCCTCATCGCCGCAGCAGTGCAGGATTTACAAGCCTTACAAAGTCTTTACCAGTGCCGCAGTGAACAACTTAGCAACTGGGTGCAAGCTGCCTCTCAACTACCCATTGCTCCGACTCCTTGGCATCAGGAGCAGAATTTAGAAGTACAAGACTACACTTCCCTACGAGAGAAGCTGCAACATCTCAACAACTGGGCAGATGCGATAGAAGATTTAGCCGCTTACTACCGACAATTTGGGACAGGGGTATTCGCTCAATATCGTGCCTTGCGCTGGCAGTTGGATGAACTCGTTGGCATCACCTACCCTGACCCGATTCAACTTACAGAACTGGTAGGATATGAATCTCAGCAAGAGGCTATAGTTAAAAATACAGAGTTTTTACTCGCCGGATATCCAGCGTTGCATGTGTTGCTCTATGGCAGTCGCGGGTCGGGTAAGTCTTCTCTTGTCAAGGGATTATTACAACAATATAGTCATCGTGGTTTGCGGCTGATTGAAGTGGCGAAATCTGATTTAAAAGACCTCCCGCTAATTGTCGAGCAATTGCGGGCTGTTCCTCAAAAATTTATTATCTTTGTCGATGACCTCTCGTTTGAGGACGATGACGACGCTTTTAAGGCGTTGAAAGTTGTGCTGGAAGGGAGTGTAACTGCGCGATCGCAAAATGTTGTCGTCTATGCAACGTCCAATCGGCGGCACTTGATTCGAGAGTTTTTTGGTGAGCGTCCTCGTCCGAGTGACGGGGATGAGGTTCATGCTTGGGATACCGTTCAGGAGAAGCTTTCATTTAGCGATCGCTTCGGACTCACTCTTACCTTTGAGCCAGCGAACCAAGAAACATATTTAAAGATTGTTCAACATCTGGCAAGACAATCCGGAATTTCCCTAAACGAAGAAGAATTAAAGTATCGTGCACTGCAATGGGCGACCCGCCACAATGGGCGTTCTGGACGCACGGCACGACAGTTCATTGACTTTCTCCAAGGCGATTTGAGCGTTTTTCAGTCCAACAGCTAAATAAAAACGCTGCTAATTTGGATAAAGGCTTGGAAATTGGAGCAGACCAAGACCGTCATCAAAATAAGTCAGATAGGAGTTTGTCTACCGAAGTGGGTGCAAACTTCTGCCAAGGTGCAGCTAGCTTCCCGAATAATTGATTTGGCTCAATACAAGTACTATACAACCAACCATGCTAATCAATCGAATTCTTTTGGGTTCAGTTGCCTTCGGTGTCAGTTTCGTATTTGGACTGTTGGCAAACTCAGGAAAAATAGACAAAGCACTGATTACGGGTGCGATTTCTGTTCCAGCTAGCTTTGCTGGAGTTTTAGTTACCGAAAAACAACGAACCAAAAGAGAAAAACTTTATAAAAACTCTTTATCTGCTCAGATTCAGGAGCTTGAGGGACATCAAACCCAGTTGCAGCAATCCCTCTCATCGGTAGCCGCAAGCAAGAAAGAAGCAGAAGCTAGCATTGATGCTCTACAAATTGAACGTGGGCAGTTAATGGGCAGAGTTTCCGAACTCAACAAACAAAGGGATGAACTAAATCAGGATTTAGCTAGTCTTCACAAGCAAAAGCAACAGATTGAGGGAGAAGCGCAAACCCTACAAACTGAGCTTCAGACACTTTTAGAACAGCAAATCGAACTCCACGAACTTCTACCTGCGGCAAAAGCGGAAGTAAGGGAAGCCCAAGCAGGCTTAGCGACGTTGCAAATAGAACTCGCGCCACTGCAAGCGCAAGTTACAGAGCAACTTCAGCAGAAGGAACAACTCACTCAAGACATCGCCGGATTAGAAGCTGTTGAGTACCAGCTAACCGAGCGCTCAGATACTCTACAAACGCAAATTCAAGCTCTTCTAGATCAGGAAATTGAGCTAAATCAATCTTTAACCACAAAAGCTAATGAACTCCAAAGCACCGAAACTCAAAAAACGTCTTTACAAACTGAAATTGAGCAGCTACAAGCTCAAGTTACCGAGCAACGACAGCGCCAAGGGGAATTACATCAGGAGATCACCACACTAGAAGAGCAAAGAAACGCATCACAAGGGGGAGTGCAAAGCCTACAAACACAGGTTCAAGCCCTCGAACAACAGCAAGCCGAACTTAATCAAAATTTATCTGCAAAAACTGCTGAACTTCAAACAACAGAGACTCATAAAAACGCTTTACAAGCTGAAATAGAGCAGTTAGAAATCCGTATTACTGAGCAGCTAGAGCAACAGAAAGCGATCGGTTTGAATATTGCCCTGCTAGAAGAACAGGAACAGGAATTAGAAACGCGATCGCAAAATCTCCAAACCCAAGTTCAATCGCTCGAAGAGGAACAAGGTGAACTGAGTCAAACCTTAACGGCACAAACCGAAGCAAACAGAACTTCCTTACAATCCGAACTGAGTGAGCTACAGGCTCAACTGGCTCTTTTACTTCAGCAAAAGGAAGGACTAGCTCAAGAAATTGCCACTGAATTAGAACAGGAACAGCAACTCTCACAGCAACTCGATCATCTACAAACTCAAGTTCAAGCACTTGAGAGGTGGGATACTGAGTTGAATGAGTCTTTAACCGCTAAAACAGTAGCAGTAGAGACAACAAATGCTCATCTCAGTTCCTTACAAGCAGAACTCAGCGAACGACAAAACCAAGTTGCACAAACCGAGAACCAGCAGGAAGAGCTAAATCGAGAGTTAGCGGCTTTAGAGGATAGAAAATCTCAGCTTGAAGTAGACACAAGCCACCTTCAGATTCAAATTCAAGAGCTTGAGCAACAGCGAAGTGAGGTGAGTGAGTCTTTAACCGCGACAATCGCCCAAAAACAGGGTTTAGAAGCTAGCATCAGCGCTTTAACAACAGAGCTAGAGCAGCTACAAGTCCAAGTTACTGAGCAACAGAGTACAAAAGATGCGATCGCTCAAGAATTAATTACGCTTCAGGAACAAAGACAGCAACTAGAAACTGAATTAAACGATTTACAGGCTCAAATTCAAACCCTGGAGCAAAGCACGAGCGAACGCTATCAATCTCTCTCGTCTACTGAGACAGAACAGCATCAGTTGGAAGCAGTGCTTGAGTCTTTAAATACCGAGCTTAACCAACTGCAAAGCCAACTCTTAGAGAGGCAAAACAACAAAGAACAACTAGAGCAAGAGGTAGTCACTCTCCACGAGCAAAGGCAGCAACTAGAAGCACATGCAGGTTCACTGCAGGCTCAAATTCAGACGTATGAGGCAGAACATCATCAATGGCATGAAACCATTTCCCAAGCTAGAGCAGAAAGTCAGCAAGCTGAAGCTCACCTGAATTCTCTGCAAGCGGAACTTGCTCAGTTGCAAGCTCAAGTAACAGAGCAACAAAACAACAAAGACGCACAAGATGCGATCGCTCAGGAAATAACCACACTTCAGGAACAAAAACAGCAGCTAGAAATTGAGTTAAACGATTTACAGGCTCAAATTCAAACCCTGGAGCAAAGCACGAGTGAGCATTATCAATCTCTCGCCTCTACTGAGACACAAAAGCAGCAGGTGGAAGGACTTCTTGAATCTTTAAATGCCGAGCTTAACCAGTTGCATAGCCAAGTCTCAGAAAGACAAAACAATAAAGAACAACTAGAGCAAGAGTTAGCTACTCTCTACCAGCAAAGGGAGCAACTAGAAGCAGAGGCAGACAGACTGCAAGCTCAGATTCAGACGTATGAAGCAGAACATCATCAATGGCATGAAACCATTTCCCAAGCTAGAGCAGAAAGTCAGCAAGCTGAAGCTCACCTGAATTCTTTGCAAGCCGAATTTGCTCAGTTACAAGCTCAAGTTACTGAGCAACAAAGCAACAAAGAAGAACTCAAGCAGGAAGTAATTGCCCTTGAGGAACAAAGAAGACAATTAGAAGAGGCACTCAACTATTCGCCTTCCCCAACAGAAGAACTTCCTCTAAATCCTGACGAAGAATTACCTCCTGAATGGGCGGAGTTCTTATCGCAACTGCCTGAACAGGTACTCTATGACGCACAATCAGAACTTGACGAGGAATTACCTCCCGAATGGGCGGAGTTTCAGGTTCAGAAGCCTGAACAGGCAAGATCTGAGGAAGATCTCGCACTCCAATGGAGTGAATTCATGGATCAACTTCCCAAGCATGAGCTAATGGTACTCAGAGCGATCGCAGAACAAGATAATCCGGCAGCAACGATCAAAAGCATTGCGGAGGAAAACGTCACAATGCCTGAACTATTGATTGAATCAATCAATGGACGTGCGCTAGACACCCTTGGAGATCTGATTATCGAACCAGGCTCGAATCCACCGATCATTTCTGATGAGGAGCATTTGACTATATTGCAGCAATTGCTCACCGTCTACGCTTATCTGGATGAGTAAAATCAAGTTGGGTTAATCACCAGACTTCTTGCATAAATTGCAGAAAGGGCAAAGGCGAAAGGGAGTTTCCCTTTCGCTTTCCCCAAGTTACAGGCTCGATTGGGGGCTAATTTCAAAGCCTCTCTCCTTGTAGGAGAGAGGTTAAAACTGCACCGCGCACAACTGAGAACTGCTCTAGAGGTGAACCCAACAAAAACGCTATAGTGGTTACTCAAAAGCTTGATATTGAATAACCACTAGATAAAGGTCTTCTTGAACTTAAATTAATTTAAGCCATTTGATGATAAGACCATTCAAGCGATTCTAAGTCTTCATCAAAGCTGAATAGGGATAAATGAGACGGATTATCTAATAAAGCTTTTCCTACTAAGTAACCTGCGACTGTCCAGGTTTGATATTTCCTCGCTTCTTTCCCAATCAATCGTCCATTCTTGCCATCATAATATTCGGGCCATTGATCATGACACAAACGTTTTTCAGCAATTTCAATGGCTCTTCGCCCAATTTCCTTTCTTCCTGTTTTCTGGGCCGCTGCTACCAACATCCACAGTAAAACCGGCCAATTGCCGCCATTGTGGTACGACCACGGAACGTTTTTAGGGTCACATCCTGTTAAAATTTTCCATTCCAGTCCTTCTACAGCCGGAAAACAGATTTTCATAGGCATATTTCCCACTAGATCATCCCAACGTTGTTCGATGAGATCCATAATTCCTTGAGATTCTTGAGGACTGGATAGAGAACAAATAATTGCCATCAAGTTTCCAACGGCAAAGAAGCGAAAATCCATCTGTGCAGGACCCAGATTACCAGCGAGATAACCACCTTTTTCTGGCATCCATTCGGTTAACCAGTAGGGGATAGACTCAGGATAAATATTGAATTTATTAACGGCGGCTTCGCCAAATTCCTCACCCCGATAGCGATAGATTTCATTCACACGCTTAATATCTAGCCAATAATACTTACGAATATGGTAGTTGAGAGTACTCAAGCGCTGATTGACGATTAGGGTATAAATTTCTCCTTGACGGCTGGGTGCAAGTAGCTCACGCGCTGACCTCAATGCCGCATAAAATAAGGCTTGGATTTCTAAAGGATGTCCATAAACACCCATCCGACGGTCAATCATAAATGCCCCGTCGGGAACTAAGATGGTAGGGAACATATCAAATCGGTCGGCTAAGCAAAGCTTGAGAATTAAGATAAGCCCTTTTTGAAACTCCGGTTGATGAGCAAGCGCAATGTCTCCAGTGGCTTTGACATAAGCACGTAAGAGAATAATCCACCAGAGGCTGGAATCAACAGGCGTCACTCTTGCGATCGCATGTTCACCAAAATCAGCAGTTAAATATTGCTCACCATAGCTTGTAGCAACTTTAAAGCTGGCAGGCATCAACCCTTGACCAGCATTAAAGTAATCCATTTGCTTAGTTTCACTTTGTAACGCTAATGTCTCTACTAGGAAATTGCGAACAATTTCCGTTTGACCGTTCATCAAAAAGATTAAGGCTGAAGAGACAAAATCGCGAACAAAGCACTGATTATAATTAAGCGCTTCGACATCCGGGTCACGAGCCGCTACTGTCCCAACAGGGTGTCCGCAATAATAAATAATGGAATCTTCAAGTGCCTTCCAAGCTGCTGCATCGATATCGCTTTGTGTTGTCATTGATTCCATAGCATCCTCTTGCTTCACTACAAACGCTTCTTTTTTTAACTTGCGTTCTCGATCCCAACGTTTCGGGCAGCTACCATATAGCGGAAAATATATTCCACAACCTCTAGGTAATTGTGAGCAACTTCTGGTGAAGAAGCCCAAACTGTGACACCGTGATTGCGGATGAGCAAAGCATTCAGTGGCGGCGATTCCGCATGAAAGCGCTCACGGATATCACTGGCAATTCGAGGCACTTCTAAATGGTTGGCAAATACTGGCATTGCCAATATTGGGTTTTCTTCCCACACGCCAAACCCCTTAAGCATTTCCAAAGGTGGCAGAGGCAGTGCGTCCCCATCAGCAAAGTGAGAAACTAAATTAGCCTCGATGGAGTGAACGTGGTAGCAGGCTTGGGCATCGGAGAACAGGGAGTAGATTGCCTGATGAATACTGGTTTCGGCTGAAGGGCGAACATCCGGTGAGGGTTGCTCTAACACCGTGCCATCGGGCGCGATGCGGATGAAGTCACTGATGCCTAGCTGCCCTTTATTGCGTCCACTGGCAGTAATCCAAAAACTGCCATCGGGCAGCCGAGCGGAGAGATTGCCAGCTGTTCCCACCATCCAGCCTAACTGGTAGAAGTGACCAGCGGCTGCAATTAAGGTTGGTCTTGGATCGGTATTCATTCTAACCTCGAAAATTTACGTGACAGGGTTTTATTTGTCAGGACTTACATACTCTTTACATACACGGCAAGATATGTATTAAAGCCGCTTCGTTCGGGTTTGCTCTGTTAGTGAAGCAGTTCCCAAGGGGCTAGTGTAGTGATAAAAGTATGATTTTGGCATTGGTAGCTCAGGCGACGTTCGAGTTCTTTCCAGTAACCTGTTCCCAGATCCCTAGTCACCCTGAACAGCCTTATTCTTTACATTAAGAGTTTTCCCATTCCTGGGATAACTTGTCACAGATCTCGAAGAAATCATTCCAAGGGATGTAGGGCTTCTTGTGTTCGTCGAGGTATTGGCAAAGGCGATCGCGTGCAAAAACGACAGGTGCATGAAGTGCCATATTTAAGTCCGTCACCGAATCCCCAATCGCAATCTGTTCTTCGGCTGGGTGTCGTGCCATCACTAGCACCTTGGCAACTAGTTCTGTATCTGCCTCAAACTCTGAGAACACCTGTAGATAGTCGCCTTTCGCATCGAGATCAACAGCATAAATCGCTGCCATCCGCTCAATTAAGCTTTTTCCCTTCGTACTCGTCTGACTCAATACCGTTTCCACTATCCCTCGCACACCACCGGAAACGACAATAAAGGGAACTCCTTGAGCATCCAGAAAATCCAGTAATGCTTCTAGTCCTGGACGGATTAGCTTTGGCTTAGCATATTCAACAATTTCGGGATACCGTCTCGAAGGGATTGATTCCAAGAGTTGCCGCACACCCTCGCGCAATGTTAGCTTTCGAGCGTACATTTGGGGCATTAATTGCTCAGATAATTCGGGTGCAAATTCTTTAAGCATCCCCACGAAGGTTTCTTCGGCTGTAATCGTGCCGTCGAAGTCACAGAAGACAACTCGTTTGGGCTGATTTTGATTGGATAGCGACGGTCTTTTGGGCACAATAAAGCATTAGCTCGGCATTAGCCTACCATCTGGCTGGCTGTGTAAGTGAGATGACAAACAACAGAATACACAGCAGAGATTATTTTAAGCTGAATGCTACTAATTTGAGCGAGAATTAGCGCCATACATTTTAAGCTAATGTGCCTAATTGCACGTCCTCATCTTACTCCCCATTTCTCAACAGCACGGCGCAGTGCACCTTCTGGCAGTGTTTCTGGTTCAAAAGATTCGCCTTGCTTGACTCGTTCTAGAGCTTCAAAAAAGGCTTTAACACCTGCGGCTGGACTATCTGGATGATCCATAATGCCAGTACCCGCGTTGAGAATAACATCGTGACCGTAATCGAAGAGTGCTTTGGGTACAACACCAGGATGAATACCAGCAGAGGGTACAGGGAAAACATTACGCGATCGCAA
Source organism: Microcoleus sp. FACHB-SPT15 (assembly GCF_014849525.1). Taxonomy (NCBI): domain Bacteria; kingdom Bacillati; phylum Cyanobacteriota; class Cyanophyceae; order Oscillatoriales; family Microcoleaceae; genus Microcoleus; species Microcoleus sp. FACHB-SPT15. Next base: position 36,858 of record NZ_JACJNU010000050.1, read on the forward strand.
ACTGTCGCGAATTCGTATTTCCTCGGCTGGGTCAAATGGCAAATTCCCATAATGAGCAGGATACAGCACCGCATCTGCCCCACCATGCGCCATTAACGTTCCCAACACAACTGAGTACGCTATACCGTAGTCAGGGGAAGCACACATCGCTCCCGCTAAGGCAGGATGAGCAAAAATTGGCACATTAATCTCCTCATCAGTGGCTAGCGCACTTAATACTGAAAAACCATAAGTAAGAACATTAAGAAGTAGTGCGTTCGCCCCTTCACGTACCAAAAGATGCGCTTTCTCAATTAACTTATCCGCTGTACCTGTGACATTAACCGCATACAGGACTGTACGTCCGGTCTGCTGCTTGACCTCATCAATAATTTGGCGGCAAGCTTCCAGGCGTTTTAGGGTTGGGGCAACCTCTAAGTCCCCCATAATCTCATCATCTTTAATAATGTCTAGCCCTGCGTAAGCAACTTCTTTTAAAATCGCCGCATGGTCCTCAGCAGAGAGTCCTAGCGCTGGCTTAAAAATTGCCATAATCAAGGGTCGATCAACAACTGCCAATCTTTCCCGAATCCCTGTAATCCCCAATTTTGGATAAGTACCATAGTGTTCTGGGAGACGCACAGCTACAACCTTTGCCGCACCTGCCATTGAGTATTTCCCAAAAATCATTGTCAAGAGGCTGGAGATGTCATTCTCGACATTAGTTTCTGGAAAACTGATGGTAGCGAGGCTATAGCCATCGGGATCGGTACGTCCACCGACAACTTCGCCTAAATGCGATCGCAATTTCTCTTCACGATGAGCAAAACGGGCATCCCAGGTGCCAGCCGTTTGCCCTACTGCAATGACTTTAGCTTGGCGTTCCGCATCAACACCGGGCGGAAATCGGTAATCAACTTCAATACTCATTTTAAAAAACAGATCTTACTTGTTAGCTTGATGTCAATTATAGAAATGACATCTCTCCATAACAGCTCACCTCAATAGCCCCCAGTGTTTTGAGGGTAGCTTTTTGTGCTTCTGTTAAACCCGTAACCCCTGTAATATTCATACCTTCATAAGGGCGCTCAGTTCTTAGAGTTTTCAGGCACTCACCTGTCTTAACATCCCACACTTTAATCGTCTCGTCGGCACTACCACTGGCAATTATTGTGCCATCGGGATTGAAGCCAATCGCTCTAACCGAATTGCTATGACCCTGTAAGGTTTTCAAGACTTCACCTGTGCAGACATCCTATAGCTTCAGTGTTTGGTCAGTACTGCCACTAGCGACCAGCGTACTATCCGGACGGAAGGCAACTGATTGAACTGAATTTGTGTGACCTTGCAATGTTTTGAGGCATTGACCTGTACAGGCATCCCATAATTTTACCGTGCGATCGCTTACCAAGGATTACCAATGAGCGTCAGATCTCAGAGCTGTTAATCAACACGTAGAAAAAGTAAGTATAAGTACAAGTGCGTAGAATTCTAACAATGCGTATGCAGTGTGCCAATCTATTGGCACACTGATGAGGTAGTCTATGCTCGTGTACCTCTGTCTTACCAGAAAAGTCTGGATTATAGTCGATCACTTCATTGAAGATGGAAGATTTTCCGGCGGAGCGGTTAATTCTAGTTTTGGAAGATAACCCCGATCATACCCGCCTGATCGAAGATGCATTTAATGAAAACTCATTACGCCATCAGATTGTGGCGATCGCAGATGGTATGCAGGCGATGGACTTTCTACATCGTCGGGGAGATTATATAGACGCTCCTCGTCCTGACCTAATTCTGCTGGACTTTGATTTGCCAGGAAAAGATGGCAGAGACATCCTGGCAGAAATTAAGGCTGACCCGCAACTCAGACGGATTCCCATTGTGGTTTTAACACTTTCTGCTAGGGAAGAAGACATTTTTAGAAGCTATACACTCCAAGGCAATTGTTATGTAATCAAATCCTCCGATCGGGAGCGGCTATTCCAAATCGTCAAACATATTGAAGAATTTTGGTTAGGTATTGTTACTCTACCCGCCGATTAAGGATTAGCTAATTAAAATTTTTATTAACAAACACTACATTTCTTGCCTTAAAAATAAACTTTTTAATCATTTTCATTGGCTAAAAAACAATTCAGTTTAAATTTAAAAAGCTTCTGATTTATTTAAGGATTTTATTTAGCCTCTCAGTAGGTTTATAGGATATGCTACTGACTAAAGGTTAAGGAATTGTGACAACCCCCATTCAGGGTGGAGCCTTAAGATTAAGTAATGAATGTACTAACTGCTGTATAGATTACATCAGACGTAGTAACAGTCCGTATTTTGACTCAATGGAATAGATTGGAAAACCCGACATAAAAGAAATGAGCGGGTTCTAGGATTCACACCGAGACAGGTGTTATTTTTTTTGATTTAGGGAGGGCAATTATGGTAGGAATGAATTTAGAGACACAAGACGTTAATTTAACTCGATTAAAGCAGCCACCCATACATATTTTGACTCAAATCCAACCGCATGGAGTCTTACTGGTCTTACAAGAACCTGATTTAAAAGTTCTACAGGCGAGCCGAAATACCTCTACGGCATTTGGTATTTCTCCTGAAACGATTTTGGGTAAGTCGCTGGATGATATTTTAGACCCATTTCAGGTGGATCGGTTTAGGGCAGGACTGTTTTCCGACAAACTAGATTTTATCAATCCCACAAAGGTCTGGGTCAGACGAAAAGGGGATGATTACCTAGTTTTTGATGCGGTTTTTCATCGCAGTGCGGACGGATTTTTGGTACTAGAATTGGAGCCTGCACTGACTCAAGAAAATATTCCATTTTTGAGTTTTTATCATCTTGCCAGAGCGTCAATTAACCAACTCGAAGGAACGTCCAACCTCCGGGATTTTTGTCAGATTATTGTCCGGGAAGTCCGTAATGTAACTGGCTTCGATCGCGTCATGCTCTACAAATTTGATGACGATGGTCATGGTGAAGTCATTGCTGAAGAAAAACTGGACGAGATGGTGCCGTATCTGGGGTTGCACTATCCAGAGTCGGATATCCCGAAGCCTGCCAGAAAGATGTTCCTCTCCAACTGGATTCGAGTTATCCCAAATGCTCACGCTGAGCCAGTTGAGCTTTATCCTGCCAACAACCCGATCGCAAATCAGCCGACCGACTTGACCCTCTCGATCCTCCGAAGTCCCTACTCCTGCCACCTGGAGTATTTGCACAACATGGGGGTTGGTTCGTCACTAACCATTTCCTTGATGAAAGACCAGAAGCTTTGGGGGTTGATTGCCTGTCACCATCGGACACCCAAGTATGTTCCTTATGAATTGCGGAAAGCTTGCGAGTTCTTGGGACGGGTAATCTTTGCGGAAATCTCCACTCGTGAGGAAGTGGCAGATCATAACTATCGGATGAAATTGGCGAACGTCCAATCGGCGTTAATCGAGTCGATGTCCCAAGAGGACAATTTCATTGATGGACTGTTCCATCATGAGCCAAACCTACTTGACTTGGCAGATGCAACAGGGGCTGCTGTTTGTTTTGGGGGTCAGTGGACAACAATTGGTCGAACACCACCGGAAGAGGAACTCGATTACCTAGTGCAGTGGCTGGGGAAAACGGTTGAGGATGAGGTCTTTTATACCGATTCTCTACCACTGATTTACTCGGATGCTGAGCGGTTCAAGGATGTTGCCAGTGGTCTGTTGGCAATTCCCATTTCCAAGCGAAGCTATGTATTGTGGTTCCGTCCAGAAGTGATTCAGACCGTTAACTGGGGAGGCGACCCGAATAACGCCTACGAACTCAAGCAGTCTGAGAGCGATTTGCGGCTATGTCCCCGTAAGTCCTTTGAGTTATGGAAGGAAACGGTGCGCCTGAAGTCTCTACCGTGGAAGCCAGTAGAAGTTAAGGTAACGCTGGAATTGAGAAAAGCGATCGTCAATATCGTACTGCGGCAGGCAGAGGAATTAGCCTTACTGGCTCAAGACTTGGAACGTTCCAACGCTGAACTCAAGAAGTTTGCCTACGTTGCTTCCCATGACTTACAAGAACCGCTGAACCAGGTGGCAAACTATGTGCAACTGCTGGAAATGCGGTACAACGAAGAATTGGATCAGGATGCAAAGGACTTCATCGACTTTGCTGTTGAGGGTGTGAGCCTGATGCAAACACTGATTGATGATGTGCTTGCCTACTCTAAGGTAGACCTAAAAGGGATTGAGTGGGAACTGACTGAGGTGGAGACAGCGCTAAATCAGGCACTGGGTAATTTACGGGGACGGATTGCCGAGACGGGTGCGGCGATTACCTTCGACTCTTTGCCAACAATCGTGGCAGACCCCACCCAACTCATGCAACTGTTCCAGAACCTCATTGGTAACGCGATTAAGTTCAAGAAGAAGGACGAGGCACCCCAGATTCATGTGGGAGTGCAACGACAGGATGAGGCTTGGTTATTCTCAGTGCAGGACAATGGGATTGGGTTTGACCAACAATTTGCCGATCGCATCTTTGTCATCTTCCAGCGTCTGCATACTCGCGACGAGTATCCCGGTTCTGGAATGGGGCTGGCAATTTGTAAGAAAATTGTAGAGTGCCACCGGGGTCGAATCTGGGTTGAATCAACCCTTGGTCAAGGCGCAACCTTCCACTTCACAATTCCTGTAGGAGGACGCGATCTGCGCTTCGCAGCAGCGCGTCGCTATCGCAATCATGCCAGCGGACGCAAAAAACAAAACTATCCTTTTGATCGAAGATAACCGGGGTGACATCCGGCTTATTCAGGAGGCACTGAAAAGCACAGCTGCTCAGTGTGAGGTGGTCACTGCCAGGGATGGCATGGAAGCAATGGCGTATCTTCGGCAGGATGGGGACTATGCGGACGCTGTCCGTCCCGACCTTATCCTGCTCGATCTCAATTTACCGAAGAAGGACGGGCGGGAAGTGCTAGCGGAAATTAAAGCTGACTCATCCCTCAAGCACATTCCCATCATCGTCCTGACGACCTCCCGCAACGAGGAAGACATCTTCAAGAGCTACGACCTACATGTCAACTGCTACATCTCGAAATCACGGAATCTGAGTCAGTTATTCAAAATTGTCCGGGGGATTGAGGAATTTTGGTTGGAGACTGCAACACTGCCGCCAGAAAGCACATAGGCAGATCGTTTGTTAACATCCTGCTAGTTGAGGACAACCTGGCAGAAGCTCGCTTACTCCAGGAAGTTCTCAAAGGGACGCTTTTTAGGCGCTTTAACCTTGCCCATGTCAAGCGATTGGGGGAAGCAATTTCCCTTTTGGAACGCTCTAGAGTCGAGCAACTTCAAGCTGATGATTTCGATGTTGTTCTGCTAGATCTGACGCTGCCGGACAGTCACGGGTTAGCGTCTCTGGACTTGCTAATCCAGCACGCTCCCAGCCTACCTATTGTTGTCTTGACCAACACCAACGATGAGGAGTTGGCAGTGGAAGCAGTTCGACATGGTGCCCAAGACTATTTGGTAAAGCGTCATGTGAACCAGGATAATCTGGTACGTTCTCTGCGCTATGCGATCGAGCGCAAACAGGCAGCAGAAGCCCTGCGAGAAGCTAACGAAATCCTGGAAATTCGGGTACAGGAACGCACTGCTGAACTGAAGACGGCGAATGAATTGTTGAGACAGGAGATTGAGCGGTGCCAGAAGATCCAAGAACGGCTGGAACTCGCTCAAAAAGCAGGCAAGATTGGCACCTTTGAATGGAATATCCAATCCCATGATGTGACTTGGACGGCTGAACTGGAAGCCCTATATGGACTGGCTCCAGGTAGTTTTGATGGCAGATATGATGGCTGGATTCAAACCATTCACTCAGGTGATCGCATCAAGACTGAACAGGAACTCTGGCAGGCAGTCAAGACTGGACAGGGACTCGATACCGAGTTTCGCATTGTCTGTCCCGCTGGAGAAATCCGTTGGATTGCTGTCAAGAGTAGCCTCTTCCACGACCAAGCAGGAAAACCACTGCGGATGATTGGCATCCACATGGACATCACGGAGAAAAAGCAGCTCGAAGCGCAATTCCTCCGGGCACAACGTCTAGAAAGTCTTGGAACACTTGCCAGTGGGATTGCTCACGATCTCAACAATATCCTGACCCCAATACTGGGAGTGGCTCAATTATTGCCGCTCAAACTTCCCAATCTCAACGAGCAAAACCAAAGAATGCTTCAAACACTAGAAACAAGTGCTAGAAGAGGAGCAGAACTCATTAGACAAATTCTTTCATTTGCTCGTGGTGTCGAGGGTAAAAGGGTTTCTCTTCAAATTAATCACCTGCTGTTAGAAATTGAAAAAATCATCCAACAGACTCTCCCAAAATCGATTGACATCCATATAGATAGTCCACCTAACCTCTGGATAATTTCCGGTGATGCAACGCAATTGCATCAGATCTTGATGAATCTCTGTGTGAATGCTCGTGATGCAATGCCGCATGGTGGCACCTTGCAGATTAGTGCTGAAAATCTGCTGATTGATGAACAGTATGCCAAAATGCATCTGGATGCGAGTGTGGGAGCTTATGTTGTGGTTACAGTCGCAGACACTGGAACTGGCATTCCACTAGATATTCTCCATCGCATTTTCGATCCATTCTTTACAACGAAGGAAATCGGTAAAGGCACGGGACTGGGACTCTCGGCTGTACTGGGGATTGTTAAGAGCCACGGTGGGTTTGTCGATGTGCAGAGCCAAGTGAACCAAGGTAGCCAGTTTAAGGTGTTTTTGCCTGCCAGTCAGTCAATCCTACCCCAAACTGACGACGATTTGGAACTGCTGTCTGGTCAGCAAGAATTGATTTTGGTCGTTGATGATGAAGCGGTGATTTGTGAGATTACCAAAACGACGCTAGAAACTTACAACTATCAAGTGTTGACAGCAAGTGATGGAATTGAAGCGATCGCACTATTTGCCCAGTACAAAGACAAAATTCAGGGTGTCTTGATGGACATCATGATGCCCTCAATGGATGGTATGGCAGTAATCCCTGTGTTACGCCAATTCAATCCCAACATATATATGGTGGCAATGAGTGGACTCAACTCAACAGAAGCCGTACTCCAAGCTGAACAGCTAGGCTTCCAAGGCTTCTTGCCCAAGCCATTTGCAACAAAGGAACTGTTACAAATTTTACATAAAAGATAATGTGTGTTGCTCTCTTCCTGCTCTAAGAATATCTAAGCAGGGGAGGCTGGGGGGGAGGGAGTTAATAGGTGTGCTTACCAAGGATTACCAATGATCGTAAACGCGCTCCAGTAAAAGGGATGCGTGAAGTTTCTGTTTCCTAGCTTGGCTAACTCTGGGGGTAAAGGTACTGTTCCCTCACTCGTAATTAAATGTCCACCTTCCAGCCGCACTTCACCCTTAAGCATCGCCAACTGCGCCTGTCGCAGGGCTTCTGCTTTAATCGGTGCTGCTTTCAACTGTTGGTAAAATTCACTCATTAACCCCAATGTCCCTTCATCGTTGACATACCAGAGACTTGCTAAGGCTGACTTTACCCCAGCTTGCACTGCCAATCCAGCAAAGCCTAACTCGACTTGCTCATCCCCTACTGCTGTGCGGCAGGCAGACAGGACTAATAAATCTACAGGGGATTTCGCCCACTCCAAAAAGGGCAACTCAATAGGAGGTAACTTCTGATCGATGAGCTGAATGTAGGAGTTTGTTGGTTTCCCTGGCAAAAACTCAGCATGGGTTGCTAGGTGGATAATGTTAAACGAGGAAAGCGTCCGTTGCTGTATGAGATTGTCCAACGTAAACTCAGAGTTGAGGAAGGATTTACCTTGCCAGGTTTGGGTAATTGTTGCCAACTCTACAGGTACAGCAGGTAGTGGTCGATTATCGCGAAACTCACTTGCTCCCATTGCCAGCACCTGAGCGTTGCTCAAATTGGAGTAGCGGTTATCTGTTAGAGCCAGACTGGGCATCAAACCGACACTATAGCGCTCGATAATAAATCCCTTACCATCATGTAGAGCCGCTAAGGGAATAGTGCGTAAGCCAGTATCGGTGATGTAAACCAGATTGCTAATGCCTAAGCTTTGTAACTCAGCTTCTAGGGGAGCTAAAAGCCAGTCATACATTTGCTTAGCTGGGGTAAGGTAGCGACCAGAATTTCTAACATTCGTAACACTACGACGATATTGCCTCGCCATTAATAAAACCTCGGCACGGCTAGCGTTCAGAGATTTGCGGATCGGCTTGCCGTGTGCTGTAAGCAAAATCAGTTCCAAGCGATCGCGTACACTGTTAGTCCGGGAACGTAATAGTGAAAGCTGATCTTCATCCTGCTCTAAGCTTCGATTTGTCGGGACAGGTGTAATAACTTCAGGCACAAAGACAGCATAAATGACAGCAGATTTGATGCCAGTCTCTACCTCAATACGGTCTAGGAGACGTTGAGCTTCTGCTAGGGTAATGCCTTTGCTCTCCCCTAATCCAAAATAAGCTTCAAAATCATGGCTCAACGACTTGTCAGTCTCTAAAATTTCAGAGTCCTCGTTTTCAATGGGCAGCGAGTTAGCCTCCTCTTGAGGATTGGTCAAGTCAACGAAATTGATCGCAGGGTTATCAGGAGTGTTTGGAGTATCTGGAGTGTCTGTGTCTGGAGCGTCAACACTAATGATCTGGATGTTGCCTTGGGTTTCAGTGTAGGGAAATGATTGTACAGGAGCGATCGCAAATTCCCCACTCGTTATCGCCCCAGCTGTACCATTTGTTGTTGCATCACCGACATCAAAAGGAGTTATACCCTCACCCCCATGCCGAATTGTGATGTCTCCTCCACCATTCCCGCCGATTGTAGAAATACTCGCGGTTGAGCCGTCAGAAGCCGTGAAGGTATCAGTTGCCCGGAAATATTGTTCTGTAGTGATATCAACGTCACCACCTTGACCGCGAACACCCCCTTGAGCATTGATAGAGTTCACCTCAATATCACCCACTGGATCAAGGGTAATGTTGCCACCCCTGCCAATGGTCGCACTGGAGTTGAGTATCCCAGCTGTAATACTATCTCTTGCCAAGAGAGTGATTTCTCCACCTCTTCTAGGAGAAGTAGTCCTGAGATCAGCAGTGGTGATGCTACCTAAGTTGGCAGTGAGCGTTATCTCAGCTCCATCAGTCACAATGCTACCTGTCGTGATGTTGCCGCTAGTCTCTAGACTGACCCCCTGATCATTCCCACCATTAGTCACAATGTTACCTGTAGTGATGTCCCCAGTAGCCTCTAAACTGACACCTCCAATGCTAGAGACATCACCATTCAAGCTGATACCACCAGAACCATTGTTTTCCACGTTTACATTCCCAGCGTTCAGATTGCTCAGGGTAATGTCACCGCTATCATTGTTCGTCAAGCCCTCCCCTGTACTCAGAATCACTGTTGTATCGCCCGTACCAGAGTTGAGTGTGACTCCAGGAGCCGTAGTAATCGTAGCCGTCCCAGGCTCTCGATAAGCATCTATCACACCATTAGCAAGGGTTTCGTTAGCAATCAAAGTTAAGTCGCCATTATCAGTTGTGATATCAGCATTGAGCAAAATACTCCGTCCTGCCTGTAAGGTTATTGCTCCTCCATTTCCAATCGGGTTGATGGTTGTGATAGCTTGATCGACAGTGATGTCATTATTCGTCTGCATCACTACATCCGTTCCTGTATTAGTGATGTTGGTAATCGCGCTGGCATCAAGAGTAGGCGATAGCGACGGATTATCACCAAAATTAAAGCTTGTAGAAAATAAATAAGCCGCCCCTGCATTGTCTAGCCCTCCTGGATCGTCAGAAAGCGCTCCAACCACCGCATTGCTGCCGACTCCAGTCACTGACCTGCCAAAGGCATCACCCCCTGCCGGGAAGGGGTTATTAAAGGTCTGCCGTAGCGCCCCTGTTTCCCCATCCAGTAAATAGGCAGAACCAGGAGCTGTTGAATCTGGGGCATCAGCAGGCGCTCCAATGAGAATATTCGTTCCTACCTTAGCCACCGACCTACCGAATCGCTCTCCTGCTACAGGAGTAGGATTATTCAAGGTCAAGAGCCGATCTCCACTCTCCCCATCAAATAAATAGGCAGAACCCGCATCTACTATCCCCTCTGGATCGTCCCCAAAAGCGCCAATGAGTATGTTGCTCCCTACCCCAGCCACCGAAAAGCCGAAAGCATCATTGTCTGTAGGGGTGGGGTTATCAATGGTCAAGAGCAGCCCTCCGGTGTCCCCATCAAATAAATAGGCAGAACCGGGACCAGCAACAGTTTTTCCAATATTAAAATCGGGAATGTGATCGGGAGCGCCAATGAGTATATTGTTCCCCACCCCAGCTATTGACCAGCCAAATAACTCAGCCGCTTTGAGGATGGGGCTAGTGAAGGTAAAGAGTAGCGCTCCCGTGTCTCCATCGAACAAATAGGCAGAACCCGCATTTACTAGCCCTCCTGGATCATCAAGAGGTGCTCCAACAAGTAGGTTCGCCCCTGCCTCAGCTACCGACCAGCCAAATCTATCAAATCCTTCAGGCTCAGGATTATTAAGGGTTAGGCGAAGTTCTCCAGTGTTCCCATCAAACAAATAGGCAGAACCAGCAGCCTCCGCCCCTGTACTGTCACCCTGCGCCCCAATTAGTACGTTCGCTCCCACAACAGCCACCGAAAAGCCGAATTCATCTAGTGGTTCGGGGGTAGGATTATCAAAGGTCAAGAGCAGCTCCCCTGTACTGCCATCAAACAAGTAGGCAGAACCAGCCCTTGCTAACCCCCCTGGCTCATCAAGAAAGTCTCCAATGAGCAAGTTCGTCCCGAAGGCAGCTAATGAGTAGCTAAATTGGTTATCTATTGCTGGGGTGGGGCTGAGGAAAGTCGCTAGAGGAGCTGTGGCATCTGTGATTGTGATATTTTTTGGGTCGAGCAACAATCTCCCCGGTTCACCTCTTGCCGCGCCTGCATCCACCAACCCCGTAAAAATCAGTAACTCCTTGCCAGAAACCTCAACCGTTCCGCCATCCCCTGACTTTGTCCCACCACGGGCACTGATGCTGCCATAGAAGCGACTCATCTCGTCAGCCCATACAATCACTTGACCACCATCACCATTTCTGAGGGCATCAGCCGTAATTACCGAGTCCTCGCTGATCAGGGTTTGGGAGGCATTGGGTACTGTTCCCTGTCCTTGGTAGCCGCCGCCAAGAAGGACTGTGCCACCCCCCCTAGCGCCAGAGGCATTGATATTGGCATTGAATATCCCAACCTTGTCACCCAAAACATTCACTGTGCCACCTCTATGTCCAGGGGCTGGATTTGAGGCATCAAGGGTGCCAGAAGCAATTGTGGTTCCCGTTGTAGTTGAGATCGTAGTACCGGAATCGTTAAGCTGCACCGTTCCAGTTTGGGTAATACTCAGTCCTGTCTCTACACTGCCAACGGCTCCCGTTAATAAAGCTGGTAAATCAGGCGGGGTAATCTGGAGCCACTGCCCTGTTGCTGTGCGTGGCGGTTCAATTTCTAAACTCAGCAGGTGTCCGGTTTGACTAATCTTCACCAGATTCTCACCGGGTACTGCTGCAACTGTGATATTTCCTGATGGTGAAATCAGTTGTCCTGTATTAATTACACTGCCGCCAAGTAGATTTAAATTCTGCCCTTCTAGTACTGCCAGATTACCCGCATTGATGATAGTTCCAGGTTGGGATAGGTCAAAAGCCAAGTGAGTCGGGGTGCCAATGAGCTTTTGGTAGTCATTTTTCCCAAAGGCGTTGAACCAATTATCGCCAGTAAAGCCAATGCCCGTTGCTGTGGTAGCTGTAAAGTTGGCTGGTACATTCAAACTGGCATTCTCACCGAAGATAATTCCAGCAGGGTTCATCAAGAATAAGTTGGAGTTCCCACCGCTGACCTGAATTAGACCATTAATCAGCGATGGGTCATTACCTTTAACCCGCGCTAAGATATTTTGAATTTGTGGATTTGACAAAAAATCAGCAATCTGACCTTCGGAGAGTCCAAATTGCTGAAAGCTATGGAATAGATTTGTTCCATCTCCAGAAAGGGTTCCCCCATTTATCTGGAAGTCGTTGCCATCACTGGTGACAACAGTACCCGTACCATCAGCGGCAGAGGTAATCGGTTGCGCGATCGCAACAGAAGGAGAAAAAGCATCAAGCGTTAGGCTTAGCAAAGTCGCTCCGAAGGAGCTAGTGAGGCTAAGGGGAAGGATGAAAAATAACCACAATTGGTACACCCAAGCAGATTTCATTAGCAGATAACCCCTAGACCCTCAACTAGACAATCCCTCACCCAATGATTGTGTCTCTACCCATGCCAACCGAGTGATAAATTCTATGAACGTTCGCTCAGAATTTAAATAATAGAAAAGTTTGTTGTTATAGGCAATTGAGGGACTTCCCAAGAAAAGCCGCTTTTAGGGTTAGGACTTACGCACTACCAAGGATTTCCAATGAGCGTAAATGCTCCCCAGTAAAAGGGATGAGTAAGGCTTTGATCTCCGACTCTGGCTAACTCTGGTGGTAAAGGCAACCTTCCCTCACTTGTGACTAACTCGTTACCTTCAATCCGTACCTCACCCTTGAGCATCGCCAACTGCGCCTGACGTAAGGCTTCTGCTTTAACGGGTGCTGCTTTCAACTGCTGGTAAAACTCACTCATCAACCCCAATGTGCCTTCATCATTAACACCCCATAAACTCGCCAATACTGACTTCACCCCAGCTTGCACTGCTAATCCTGCAAAGCCTAACTCGACTTGTTCATCCCCCACTGCCGTGCGACAGGCAGACAGCACTAATAAATCGACAGGAGGTTTCGTCCACCCTAAAGAGGGCAATTGAATTGGCGGTAATTTGCGATCGCTCAACTGAATGTAAGAATTCGTGGGTTTTCCTGGGAGAAATTCGGCATGGGTTGCCAGGTGGATAATGTTGTATGAGGAAAGTGCCCGTTGCTGCTTGAGGTTGTCTAAGGTAAAGCCAGAATTGAGGAAGGACTTCCCTTGCCAGGTTTGGGTAATTGTTGCCAACTCCACAGGTACGGCAGGTAAGGGTCGATTATCGCTAAACTCACTCGCTCCCATCGCTAGTACTTGGGCATCGCCTAGATTCGAGTAGCGGGGGTCAGTTAGGGATAAGCTAGGCATCAAACTGATACTATAACGCTCGATCGCAAACCCTTTGCCATCATGCAGGGCAGCTAAGGGGCTAGTACGTAAGCCAGTATCGGTGATGTAAACCAGATTGTTAATGCCTAAGTTTTGTAACTCGGCTTCTAGGGGAGCTAAAAGCCAGTCATACATTTGTTTTGCTGGGGTGAGATAATCACGAGAATTTCGTCGATTCGTGACAGTTAGGCGGAATTGCTTGGTTACAGCAATTACTTCAGCACGGGTAACGTTCAAGGATTTGCGGACGGTTTTACCCTCCCCTGTCAGCAGAAGCAGTTCCAGACGATCGCGATCGCTTCGAGTTTGGGAACGCCATACTGATGATTGTCCATTATCTGGCGCTGAGCCTTGAGCTATTGCCGGGGTCGGTGTCAGGCTTTCGGAAACAAACACGGCGTAAACAACAGCCGACTTAATCCCTGTCTCACTTTCAACACGGCGCAGGAGATTTTGCGCTTCTGCCAAGGTAACGCTTTTGCTTTCACCCAGCCCAAAATAGTTTTCATAATCACGGCTTAATGACTTGTCAGTCTCCAGCGTCTCAGACTCCTCACTTTGAATGGGCAGGAAATTAGTATTTTCTTGAGGACTGGTCAAGTCAACAAAGTTGATCACAGGGTTATCAGGAGGGACTGGAGGGTTGGGATCATCAACACTAATAATCTGAATGTTGCCGTCCTCGCTGATTTCAGTAAAGCGAAACGACTGTAGAGGCGCGATCGCAGATTCCCCTCTCGTGATTGCGCCTGCTGTGCCGTTCGTTGTTGCATCACCGACAGCAAAAGGAATTACACCCCCACCCCCATGCCGAATCGTGATATTTCCCCCACCGTTCCCACCAATTGTGGAAATACTAGCAGTTGAGCCATTAGAAGTGATGAAAGTATCAGTTGCCCGGAAAAACTGATTGGTTGTGATATCCACATCACCCCCTTCACCAAGATTCCCTCCTTGGGCGTTGATAGAACTCACTTGAATATCACCGCTTGGGTCAAGTGTGACATCCCCCCCATCCCCAGAACTACCGCTAGAGTTAATCACACCTGTGGTAATTGATTCTTTTGCATTGAGGTTAATCTCACCGCCAGCAGTGATTCCAGAACTAGTGATATTACCTGTAGAAATTATTCCGTCGCTACTGCTGAGGTTAATCTCACCGCCAGTAGTTCCAGAACTGGTGATATTACCTGTAGAAATTGCTCCGTCGCTACTGCTGAGGTTAATTGCTCCTCCTGCTTGCCCACTAAGCGAGGATGAATCGAGCAATGATGCCTCAATGTTACCAGTCGTCGTTAAGGTAATGCCGCCCCTAGCAGTAATGTCTTGTGCGGTAATGTTCCCAGTGGTAGCGCTGGCAGTGAGATTGCCTTCAATAGTCGTCGGTGTCAGTGTTAAACCTGTAGCGTTGATAATTGTAGCGTTGCCTGTTGCCCCGACTGTAGCTAGACCAATTGCTCCTGCTACATTCAACTGATCAAGGTTGATATCAGCATTGCTTTGAGTGCTACTAAAGTTACTGTTACCACCAACTGTAATAATACCGCTGTCGTTGAGGTCGCCTGTCGTTGTTTGAATACCCAAGTCACTCGTGACAGTAGATGTACCCAAGTCAAGCGTTTGGTTGTTGGAAAGGAAGAGGTTACCTGCAACATTGGGTGCAGTGACTTGAGCAATAGCCGTACTCAAGGGGTTAGCAGCTGTTCCGACTGACCCAGTTGTATTCAATACAACTTTCCCACTCGTACCGCCAATGCTAATATCTATGCCACTAGGGGCACTTGCGATCGCACCCGTGTTGAAGGTTAAAGTCTTGTTGTCCGGTAGAGTAAAACCGTTACTGAAGGTAACGTCTCCTCCATATAGGATCAGGTTGAAGGTTTCGTTACTCAGGTCAATTGCCCCTAAAGAGCCGATGTTGATGCTACCTGTATCGCCTGGGCGCCCGATTATAACTGTGCCAGTCGTTTGAAAGGTTGCCAGTTCCTCAGTAGTTAGGCTCAGAATCCCATTAATATCATTGAGAGCAATTGTAATTGCGTCTGTTTTTAAGGTAATGTCGCTACTACCAGCATCAACTACGCTAGTGGGGTCAAGATTGAAGCTATCTGCGTTAAGTGCGATCGCACCTGTTGTGGTCTTGATGCTATTGCCTGCATTCGTTGTAATCGCATCAGCATTCAGCGTAATCGCACCACTGGTTGTTGTAATGGTGCTATCTCCTGCCGTGACAATAGCATCTGCCTGAAGCGTAATGGCACCATTGATCGAATCGATCTCGCCAGCCGTTCTCACATTCTGAGCTTCTATAGAAATCGGACTATTGACGGTAGCGATCGTACCCTCTGCTGTATTGGCAAAAGATTCAGTAGCCTCAAGAGTTACTGCACCACTACTGGAAGTGATAGTACCGCTGTTAAGCGCTGTCGAATCAGAACCAAGAAAGATCGAACCACTCGTTGAGCGAATAGTGGCATCTACACCATTGATAAGTTGTCCCACCACCTTGACATCAATTGAACCATTAGTTGATTCAATGTTGCCCTGATTGCTAAAGTTATCTCCCCGAATCGTAATTGTTTCCATACTGGAGGTAACATTACCTACGTTGATGAAGTTATTCCCGCTAACCGTAATAGCTCCCGTACCTGAGGTAACGTTGCCTTCATTAATGAAGTTAATCCCATCAGTTGGAATTTCATCAATCGTCTTCCCCTCAATCGAAATCGCCCCCGTACCTGAGGTAATGTTGCCTTCATTGCTGAAGTTATCCACCCCAACCGTAATTGCTCCCGTAGCTGAGATAACGTTGCCTACATTGCTGAAGTTGATGAAGTTATCTTCATCCCCAGTAACCCTAATTGTTCCGGTACCTGAGGTAACGTTGCCTTCATTGATGAAGTTAATCCCATTAATTGCAATTGCTCCCGTACCTGAAGTGATACTGCCCCCAGTGGAAATGTTTGTGTCATGCGTAAAGAACTCGACATTTCCACCACCAGTTTCAATTGAAGCATTGACATTTACTGCCCCCGTATCATTCCCATCAATGTCCGTGAAGAATGCGAGGTTGAGTAAATCTGCCCCAGGAACGCTATCAAATATCGGTGCATTGATATTGATATCTTTATAAGCCTCAAGCCTTAACGTATTCTCTCCCGTTCCTTCAAAGTCAAGCGGAGTACTTAGAGTAATATCTCCTGCTTCAGTTCCTGCATCTCCCGTTGTGATCTCGACATTAGCACCACCTGTTAACGCTTGAAGAATTAAACCTACACCGAGGATTGCCCCATCGCCATTTGAAGAAAAAGGATTGGGGGTGTTTATCTTGTCACTGCCAAAACCCTCAACAATCTCAATATTTTTGGGGTCGATTAGCCAAGTTCCCCCTAACCCTGCGGCTGCCGTGACATCAGGTGTGGTAGCAATATCCAAAAATTGACGACTACTGGTTTCGACAAAACCACCATCACCGGAGTTCAAACCACCACGAGCAGTAATATTGCCATAGACACGAGTTGCTTCATCTGCCCAGACTATTACCCTACCGCCTTCACCATTGCGCCGTGCATTGGCATTAATCCTGGAGTCACTACTTACATAGGTACTCGAAGCATTAGGTAGAGTGCCTTGTCCTTGGTAGTCACCACCTAGCAGTACCGTTCCCCCACCTCTAGCCCCAGATGCGTTGATGTTTGCATTGAATAAACCCACTTGGTTACCCAAGACATTCACTGTTCCACCAACTTGTCTTGCTGCTGGATTAGACGCATCAAGAGTACCGGAAATAATCGCTGTCCCGGCTTGAGTTGGAAGGATTATGCCATTGGTTTGGATTATGCGATCGCCATTGACAGTTAAACCTGTCTCAACCTCACTACCTGTTAACAATTCCGGTAGCATCAGTGGTGTAACTAGCAACGAATCTCCCTGTCCATCAGCGGGTAGGGCAAGGTCTAAGCTTAAGATTTGCCCATCCCCTTTGAGCCGTACTAAGCCTGTTCCGGGCAACGCCATCACCGTTATGTTGCCTCCTGGGCTTCGGAGAGTGCCTGTATTAACTACTGTTCCTGCAACGAGGGAGAGATTTTCCCCTTGTTCGACTGTCAAATCTCCAGCATTGACAATTGCTCCAGCTTGTGGGGAATCAAAGCGAAACGCATCTGGGTTTGCAGCTAAGTCGTGATAATTATTCGTTCCATACGCCTTAAACCACTCTCCACCAAAGCCGATACCTGTGGCAGTTGTCGCTGTGAACGCGGCTGGAACATTTAAACTAGCTCCAGAACCAAAAACTATCCCGGCTGGGTTCATCAAGAATAAGTTAGAGTTTCCTCCACTCACTTGAATCAAACCGTTAATCACAGATGGGTCACCACCAACCACCCGTCCTAAGATATTTTGAATCTCAGGATTGGTGAGAAAATTAGCCATCTGACCTTCAGAGAGTCCAAATTGCTCAAAACTGTGGAAGAGGTTTGTCTTATCTCCAGAAAGAGTACCGCCGCCGATATCAATGCGATTTCCTTCATGTGTGACAATAGTTTGAGTACCGTCAGCCGCTGGTGTAATTGGCTGAGCGATCGCCGGGGAAACTGTAGAAAGCCAAGCTATCCCGTTCCCCATCAAGCAAGCCATGAAACACAACCACGACTTGCGTTGCTGGACAAATTTCATTAGTGCATATCTCCTCTAAGCCTATGACTTGAAGGCTGTCTCCACAGCTAAATTTATGCACCCTATTCAATATTGCCTCAAGTTCAGGGGGGTTCGGAAGGTACAACACCTGCACGATAAGCTCTGGGTAAAAGCTAATCCCTTGCCAGTCAAGGATGATAGAGATTTTAAGATCTACACATCCTTAACAGAAGTTCAGGTATTTCAGCTTCTTTAGATTTTTCTCTCATCCGATGCCGCCAGGTTATGGAGTAGACCTTAGACTGTGCGATCGCTTCTATCGGCGAGAGATACCTGCCTCGACTTCAAACCAATATAAGGCGATCGCTATACAGATAACTTTGCCTGTGGCAGATCTAAATCCCTCAGTCTTATTCAACTTCAGCTACGGAGAGGGGGGGATTCGAACCCCCGATGGTTGTGACACCATAACAGATTTCGAGTCTGCCGCATTCAACCGCTCTGCCACCTCTCCCAACAGGCTTTCGCCTTTTTTAATTTTGCTGTGAGCTTACCCTAGCATCCATTTCAAACATTCTTTGCCAGTTCACTGTCATATTCTTTGGATGGACAAGGCACAGCCTCACAGACTTAGTTTATAGCATAAGAAGCGATCGGACTGCGTCATCTCATATCTAGCACCAGCATTTTATTGAGAAAATCATAGCCTAAAAAGCTTACTGTACAAGCTTTCTTTGCTTCTACCCTCTGCCTCCTGCCTTCTATCTTCTGCCTTCTTGCACTAGTTGCCGTTGGTATGGCTGCAATGATACGAGCCTTAAGAATGGCTAGATAATGCTTCTTCAACGGTTTTGACACTCAAGGGGAAAATCGCAGTAAAGGTAGAGCCAATTCCCACCTCTGAAACTAACTGAATCTCGCCTTGCAGTAGTTTTACAAGTCTAGAGACAATTGCCAGCCCTAAGCCAGTACTATCGGGTAAGTAGCTGCTACTGTCACCTGCTCGAAAGAAGGGGTCAAAGATATGAGCTTGGTCTTCTGGAGCAATTCCAATCCCCGTATCGCGGACTGAGATAGACCATTGATTATCAGCTAATAGACAGCAGGTAACTGTGACTCCTCCAGACTGGGTGTAGCGAATCGCATTACTAATAAGATTCATCACAATCTGCTGTAAACGTAACGAGTCTGTCAAAACTTGATCGGGAGCGCGTGAAACGCAACTGCTGGCGCTAGCTGAATCGCAATCAACCACTAACTGTAGCTCTTTGGCACAAGCAGAAGGTTCCAGGACTTTTATCACTTCATTGATCAATGAGCGCACGTCTGTCGGCTCTAGACGTAGTTTCATCGTCCCATCTTCATACCGGGAGACTTCTAGTGCATCGTTAATCAAACGAAGCAATTGTTGTCCATTCCGTAGCACTCGCTCAATGTGATCCAGATTGGCAGAGGAATCTTTCACTTCGTGGTTCTTTCGTTGTTGTTGGCGCAAAAACAAGTTTGAGTAGCCAATAATTGAATTTAGAGGATTTTTCAGTTCGTGAGCAAGATGAGAAAGATTGTCCTGATGAGCGCGAACCATGCGACTCAGTTCTTGATTCGTAAGTGTTAGCTGATTGGACAGATCATGGAGTTCCTGCAAGCGATGCAATGTATAGCTTTTGAAGCATCTAGCAATCATTTCATCGATCGCAAGATCAATCAGACGAACAGCTCGAAGCATTTCTTGTGGTGAACCGAGAAGCAAATCTGGCTCTAAACTCGAAAAGATTACCTGGCGCAATAAGCGGTACTCCCGCGCAATTTCTTCAGCATCATAGCCTTGTTCAGCCCTAAGGTCGCCATGTTCTAAACTCTTCTCTACAAGCGTCCGCAGATCGCTTTCTTCAGATTGAGAGAGCATCGTTACGAGCGCCCGGAGGACGAAGGGAAGACCATCACGCACAGCCTTATACGTTAGGTGCTTGGCGCTTTCTATTTCTACATCCTGGCGAACAGCTTCCACCCAGTTTGTGACAATGGTATCAATTTTATTGGTTAGCGCTTGACTAAAATCCATGTGGACTGAGGCTTAACTAAGAAGTGGTCATCTTTTTGGTTAGATTGATTGACTATCTCACTATCCCAAGGCTTGTTCAACCCTCATAGGTAGAGTTCGAGTATCTATGAGAGGTGGTAGGTGGTAGGTGGTAGGGAGAGGGATTTCATCGCAATGTTAGAGGCACAGCTCATGGTGCCTACCTATTTTTATTTGTATTTATTTATACACATTAAGTTAATAAAAATACTCGGTTTTTGCGATCGCATCCACCACAAGCAACAAGAGAGCAACTGGGATGAGCGCTAAACTAGACAATGCTGCGAATAATCCTCAGTTTATGCAATCCTCCAGTCAAGCCTTTGTCTACCCCTCCAGCCGCCAAGTTGACCAAGTTGATGACTACCACGGCATCCAAGTACAAGACCCGTATCGCTGGTTGGAAGACCCAGATTCAGAGGAAACAAAAGCTTGGGTAGAGGCGCAAAATCAAGTCACGTTTGGGTATCTCAGCGAAATACCCGTGCGAGAGCAAATCCGTGAACGATTGACGCAGTTGTGGAATTACGAGAGGTATGGAATTCCGTTCAAGCAGGAAAATCGCTATTTCTACTTCAAAAACGATGGTCTTCAGAACCAAAGCGTTCTCTACACTTTAACCTCCCTAGATGATGAGCCAAAAGTGTTGCTTGACCCCAACACCCTCTCCGAGGATGGTACCGTTGCTCTATCAGGTTTAGCCCTTAGTGAAGATGCCAAATTCATGGCTTATGGTCTTTCTACATCAGGTTCAGACTGGAAAGAGTGGAAAGTCTTTGATGTTGAAACGGGTGAGAATCTTTCTGATCATCTTCAGTGGGTGAAATTTTCGGGCGCGTCTTGGACTCATGATGGTCAAGGCTTCTTCTACTGTCGCTACGATGAGCCAAATGACGCAACTAAATTAGAAGACATTAACTATTATCATAAGCTCTACTATCACAAGCTAGGTACATCACAGTCCGAAGATGTTCTGGTTTATCATCGCCCTGACCAAAAAGAATGGATGTTTGGGGCTGGTGTTACAGAAGATGGTCGCTATCTGATTATTTCTGTTGATCAAGGAACTGACCCAAAAAACTTAGTTTTCTACAAAGACTTGGCAAATCCAGATTCTCCAGTAGTGGAACTGATTAGTGAGTTTGAGGCTAACTATAGCCTTATTGATAATGATGGTTCAGTCTTCTGGTTTCGCACGGATTTAGATGCTCCTCGTGGTCGGGTGATTGCTATTGATATCAACAATCCAGCACGGAACAATTGGCAAGAAATTATTGCCCAAACGGCTGAAACTCTTGAAGGGGTTGGCGTACTCAATAATCAGTTTGTTGCTGACTACCTGCAAGACGCTCGTTCTTCGATTAAGATTTTTAACCTAGATGGTTCTTTTGTTCGAGAGGTAGAATTACCAGGAATTGGTTCTGCTGGTGGTTTCGGTGGCAAGCGCTATGATACTGAAACGTTCTATACCTTCACGAGTTTCACAACACCACCAACCATTTATCGATACGACATGGTGAGTGGTGAAAGTACAATTTTTCGCAAGCCAACTGTAGACTTTAACCCAGACAATTATGAGACGAGACAGGTTTTTTACAGCAGCAAAGATGGTACGCGAGTACCAATGTTTATCACTTACAAAAAGGGATTGCTGCTAAATGGAAATAACCCAACTCTTCTGTATGGCTACGGTGGTTTCAATATCTCCCTAACACCTAGTTTCTCCGTTGGTAGAGTGGTGTGGATGGAGATGGGTGGGGTCTATGCAATGCCTAACCTACGCGGTGGTGGTGAGTACGGCGAGGAATGGCATCAAGCTGGAACAAAACTGAATAAGCAGAATGTTTTTGATGATTTTATTGCGGCGGCTCAGTGGTTAATTAAAAACGGGTACACTGCTCCTGAGAAAATTGCGATCGCAGGTGGAAGTAATGGTGGTTTGTTAGTGGGTGCTTGTATGACTCAGCGTCCAGATTTATTTGCTGCCGCTTTACCCTCTGTGGGTGTACTCGATATGCTGCGCTTCCACAAGTTTACAATTGGCTGGGCGTGGTGTTCAGATTACGGTTCCCCGGAAAATCCAGAAGAGTTTGAGGCGTTATATGCCTACTCGCCGTTGCATAATCTCAAAACTGGAACAGCTTACCCAGCAACGATGATTATTACGGCTGATCATGATGACCGTGTAGTTCCTGCTCATAGTTTCAAATTTGCGGCGGCTTTGCAAGCAGCTCATGCTGGGGAGAAGCCTGTGTTAATCAGAATTGAAACGAAGGCAGGACATGGTGCAGGCAAGCCAACGTCTAAGATTATTGAAGAAATTGCGGATGAGTGGGCTTTTTTGGTGCGATCGCTAAATATAGAAGTTAGCTAAACGCATTGATACACTAGGTATCTATAGAGCAATTCACATTAATATCTTCGCACTTAGGGTCAAGCCAATGGTTCTCGAAATCCCAGCTAGCAAAACAGAACCAACCGTCACCTGGGAAGCCCTACCAGCCGACTTCTTTTTACCCGATGACCCCGTGGAAAATATTCAACAGCCCGCTCTTGCCGCCGCCCTCACTGATGCACTGGGGGCCGCCGGACGCATCCAGCCAGAGATGCTGATTGGCTCAAACTTCGGGCTAGTTGCAAACGTGAATAAGAAAACTGTGGTCAAAGCACCGGACTGGTTCTATGTGCCCGAAGTGTATTCCGTAGCAGAGGGTACTATTCGCCGCAGCTACACCCCAAACTTAGAGGGGGCACCTGTTGCTATTGTCATGGAGTTCCTCTCCCAAGAAGAGGGCGGTGAACTGTCGGTGCGCTCGACCCCACCCTATGGCAAACTCTACTTCTACGAACAGATTCTACAAATACCCACTTATGTCACCTACGATCCCTACGAACCCAGCTTGGAAGTACGGTGTTTGCAAAATGGACGATATGCTTTACAAACAGCCGATGCCCAAGGGCGGGTGTGGATTCCGGAGTTAGAACTGTTTCTGGGGATATGGTTAGGGGAGCGTCTCCAGCAAACCATGAACTGGCTGCGTTGGTGGGATGGCGCAGGCAATTTACTACTGTGGAGTGCAGAACAAGCAGAACAAGAACGTCAACGGGCAGAACAAGAACGCCAACGGGCAGAGACATTAGCCACTAAGTTGCGTGAGCTTGGAGTTGATCCAGATCAGCTCACCTAAAGCAAGCAACTTATAGAAGAAGGCAAAAGGCAGAAGGCAGTGGACGGAAGGTTTATTAGTATTACGTGGTTGTTTGGGCTGTCAAATCTGTCCTCAACTTTATGGCGACAGTTATAAAACCAATTTAGACGAGCCAGATGTTTTCTGTGGCAAACAAGGCTTGACATCTATAGAAGAACTCGCTACATTCAAATTAACGTTAACGTCAAGGTTGAAACAAGCCAACAAAAGGTGACTGACAAAATGCGGATCGGGGAGCTTGCCGAAAAAGCTGGCGTTACGCCTCGAACAATTCGTTACTACGAAAATTTGGAGCTGCTTGGTCCAAGTGAACGTGAAGGCAAAGGCTTTCGCTACTACACAGAGGTTGAACTTGCTCGACTCCGCAAGATTGATGCGCTCAAATCCCTTGGACTCACCTTGGAGGAAATTGGTAGCATTCTTGACTTGTTCTTTGAGGAGCCAACAGTGTTGCAGGGTAAGCAGAAATTGCTGGAAATGCTAGTCGCTCACCTCAAGGAGACTGATGTCAAGCTCGAAGCCCTAGCGCAGTTTCGTTCTGAATTACAGGCTAATATTGCCAAAATCCAGAACTGGATCGACGAGCAAACCAAAAGCCAGTAATTTTTTTAGACCTAATTTAACGTTAACGTCAACGTTTATACTCAATAAAAAGTATGAATTGAGATTGGTACTGCGAGAATTACCGATTCAGAAGGATTTCGTTAATTGAGAAAACAAGGAGAAAAAACATGAAAAACCGCAAACTCGGAAACCAAGGTTTAACTGTTTCGGAACTGGGACTCGGATGTATGGGAATGTCTGAGTTCTATGGGGCAGGTGATGAAACCGAGTCGATTGCAACGATTCACCGTGCGCTTGAACTCGGTGTGACTCTGCTGGATACTGCTGATATGTATGGTTCTGGCGCGAATGAACAGCTTGTCGGTAAGGCAATTGCGGATCGACGCGATCGCGTTGTGTTAGCCACAAAGTTTGGTATTCTCCGGAGTGAAGACCAGGGATTTCGTGGTGTCAATGGTAGCCCTGAGTATGTGCATCAAGCCTGTGATGCGTCACTACAACGGCTTGGAGTAGATTACATTGACCTCTACTACCAGCACCGAGTCGATCCAACTGTACCCATTGAGGAGACAGTTGGGGCAATGGCTGAGTTGGTACAGCAAGGCAAAGTACGCTACCTGGGTCTGTCAGAAGCCTCTGCCAACACCATACGCAGGGCGCAAACTGTCCATCCGATTACGGCTTTGCAGTCAGAATACTCACTTTGGAGTCGCGATCCAGAAGACGAAATTCTCGCAGTTTTGCGTGAGTTAGGAATTGGCTTTGTTGCTTATAGTCCACTTGGGCGCGGGTTTCTCTCAGGCAGCATTACGAGTCCAGATGATTTGGCAGCAGATGATTTCCGCAGAAGTTCACCAAGATTCCAAGGCGAGAACTTTTACAAAAATCTCCAACTCGTTGAGCGAGTCAAGGAAATTGCGGCGGAAAAAGGCGTTACTCCTGGGCAACTAGCACTTGCCTGGTTGCTTGCCCAAGGTGACGATATCGTACCAATCCCCGGAACAAAACGTCGAGCTTATCTTGAGGAGAATATTGCAGCAACGGAGATTGAACTTACTCAAGAAGACCTTCAGCGTATTGACGAGGTTGTGCCTAAGCAGGTTGTCGCTGGCGATCGCTACTCCGACATGAGTACTGTCAACCGTTGAGGCTTTTGAAGTGCTGAGTTAACGGTTCCCTCGCGGATCGAAAGCATCGCGTAAACCGTCACCCAACAGGTTAAAGGCTAGGACAGTCAACGTGATAAATAAACCAGGGAACAAGATAGTCCAGGGTGAAGAGAGAGAATAACCAGCTTTAAAAGCATCCGAGAGCATCGTACCCAATTCAGGTGTCGGCGGCTGTGCGCTTAAGCCCAAAAAGCCTAACCCAGCCGCTTCTAGAGTCGCTGTACCGATTGAAAGCGTTGCCTGTACTACTAGTGGGGCGAGGCTTGCGGGTAAGATGTGGCGAAAAATGATGTGCCCGGACGTTGCCCCAAATGCTCTTACTGTCTGGACAAATTCTTGTTCCCTGAGCGAGAGTACCATGCTACGAGTGAGTCGAATGAAAATCGGGATTTGTACCAGTCCCACAGCAATCATCACACTGGATACACTGGGACCCGTTACTGTAACAACTGTGATCGCTAAAAGAATTGAGGGAAACGACAGCAAGATATCAGTCAACCAACCAATCAGCGTTTCCAGCCAGCCCCGGAAGTATCCCGCAACCAGCCCTAACAGAACACCGATAATCAGCCCTAGCAATACGGAGACTAAACCAATAAACAGTGAAGTGCGTAACCCGTACCACACTAAGTCGAGGATATCTCGTCCTAAACCATCCGTACCGAACCAATGGGCAATACTTGGGGCTTTTAGACGCGCCGCATAATCTCGGTCTGTTGCTGGATCATACGGATTGATAATAGGAGCGAGTAGCGCCATCAACACGAGTGCAGTCGTTAAGACAAGCCCAATTTTTCCTGAAATCGATTTTGACAATCGTGCGATCGCATTCCAGGTAGTTTCACTCCAAGCGTTTGCCGCAATAGTCATAAAAATTAGTCGTTAGTTGTTAGTTTTTGGTTGTTAGTAGCAAAGATAGACAGTCAGTCATCAGCTTTTTTGTTTTCCTTAATTCATGAACTCTTTCCAACAACTAACAACCAACAACCAATAACCCTTACTGATACTGAATCCTGGGGTCTAATAAAGCGTAGGATAAATCAACAATGAGGTTGATTAGTACAAAAGCAACCGCGACAAAAACGACTCCACCTTGCACAACTGGATAGTCCCGGTTCAGAATTCCTTCGTAAATCCATGAACCAATTCCAGGCCAAGAAAAAATAGTTTCTGTAAGAATAGCTCCCCCTAAGAGTGTCCCAAATTGTAAGCCAATGATTGTTACCACTGGCAGTAAAGCATTCTTCAGTGCGTGCTTGAAAATTACCCAACGCTCAAGCAGCCCCTTTGCCCTTGCTGTGCGGATGTAGTCTTGTGAGAGTACTTCCAGCATTGCGCTACGGGTGATTCGCGCCAGAATTGCTAAGGGAATTGTGCCTAAAGTAAGCGCTGGTAAAATCAGGTGTTTCAAGACATCTTGCAGTGCCTTAAAATCGAACCGAAGTAAGGCATCTAATACATAAAAACCTGTGATCGGTTTAAAGCTAAATCCAGCATCAATACTTAGTCGTCCACTCGGCGGTAGCCAATTGAGGTTAACGGCAAACAGGTAAATTAGGAGTAGCCCTAGCCAGTAAACGGGTAGGGACACACCGAGAAGAGAACCGCTCATCGTCAGGTTATCGACAAAGCTATTCTTACGAACGGCTGCCAAAACGCCAGCAGGAATCCCTAAAATGCTAGCTACTAACATCGCGGCAACAGATAACTCAAACGTTGCTGGCCAACGGATTCTGATTTCTTCTGCAATTGGAACTCCAGTAATGATACTGGTGCCGAAATCTAGACGGATTAAATCCCACAGAAATTTGAAGTACTGTAGCGGCAAAGGTTGATTTAGACCCATACGTTCTCTTAAGGCTTCGACTTGCTGAGGCGTTGCGCGATCGCCCAGCATTGTAAGCGCTGGGTCACCTGGAATTAAGTGCAGGAAGGCAAAAACTAATAACGTAATTCCTAAAATGACTGGCAGCAGGTTAAGCAGACGTTTAGCAATATATCGACCCATGACAATTAGTTGTTAGTTGTTGGTTGTTGGTTGTTAGTCGTAAGTAGTTAAGAGCCAGATTTCAATATTACTAACTACCAATAAATAACTAATAACTAACAACCAATAACCATTACGACTTGGTTACTTCTTCTAAAGGCTCAGAACCCAGGGGGCTGGGAGTCCAACCCGTGACATTCTTGCGTTTAGCGAGAAGGGGTTGTGAGTGAACGATTGGTATACGTACTGCCTCTTTGTTGAGGATTTCATCTACTTGTTTGTAGATTTTTGCTCGTTCTGCTTTATCGCCTTCGGCACGTCCTTCATCCAAAAGTTTGAAGACTTGCTCATTTTTCCAAGTTCCCAAGTCTTGGGTAGCACCTGGCCCAAAGTGAGCATAGTAGAAGTTGTCGGGGTCGCCGTAGTCACCTGTCCAACCAAGCATAAAGGCTTGGAATCCAGGGGGTTTATTACGGTCTTCAAGGTAGGCTGCCCAGTCCTTCGTTTGGAGGGTGACTCTAATCCCAATCTGACTCAGTTCCGCAGCAAAGGCTTCTGCAATCGGTTTTGGGTTGGGGAAATAGGGTCTACTGACTGGCATATACCACAACTCAAGGTCAAAGCCATTGGGAAAACCGGCTTGATCTATAAGCTGCTTTGCCTGTTGTGGATTGTATTGATAGTCTTGAACTTGGTCGGACTGGAACTCTGCTAGAGAAGGTGGGGTAAAGTGAGGGTCGTTTTCACCTAACTCGCCCCAGAAGGCTTTGACAATCTCTTTTTTGTTGATTGCTTGCGCGATCGCTTGTCGCACTTCTGGTTTGGCAAGCGGTTCATAGCTAGGATTCAAAGCAAGATAGCCAACGTTTAAAGAAGGACGCTTGACGGCTTCTAAATTTTGGTCGCTTTGAAGTTCTCTCAATTGGTCAGGGGTGAGATCGACCGTGAAATCAATTGTCCCTGCCCGTAATTGAGCTAACCTTGCTGCTGGGTCAGTGATAAAGCGCATTACCAATTGATTTGATTTTGGTAAGCCTTGCTTCCAGTAGTTAGGATTCTTTTCAAGAACGATGCGATCGCCACTTTGCCATTCCTTAAACAGAAAAGGACCCGTTCCCACAGCCATTGCGGAAGGCGTACCGTAGGAAGCGCCAGCTTTTTTGATCGCATCAGGACTCGCTATACCAAAGTAGCCAGATGCGATCGCATTTGGGAAAGCCGCAAAGGGTTGCTTGAGAACAAACCTAACGGTGTCGGTTCCCTCTGCCGTCACCGCTTGCAGCAGGGAGTTCGGAGATGATTTAAAACCTCCGAACAAATCTGTCCAAATCTCGAAAGTTTTTCCAGCATCACGGTAGCCAAACTCGCTCTTATCGTCCCACCACCGTTCGATGTTAAATCTTACTGCTTCAGCATTGAAGTCAGTACCATCATGAAACTTGACTCCTGGTCTAAGCTTAAATGTCCATGTTTTGCCATCCTCTGAAGCCGTCCACTCCGTCGCTAGACCCGGTTCAATCTCAGTCGTACCTGGCTTAAACTCAATCAGGCGATTGTAGATTTGGTCTTGAACCATGACGGAGTTGCCGTCCGTGATATTGCCTGGGTCTAAGCTTGTTGGTTGTCCGCCTGCACCGTAAACCAACGCTCCGGCTGGTGTGGCGGCTGGGCTAGTTGCTGGAGATGGGTTGTTGCTAGTTTGGCTGGATGGGCTATTACAATTTGAGAGAACAATCGCTAAGCCACAAGCCAGAATCGCCAACAAGATTGACTGCGTTCGCTTCCAATACCTCATTGCATCAGCTCCTTTTTCGAGCAGATTTTTAGCGAGGCGCATGAGTCAAGGATACTACAAATATTACTAATCAAAATCATCTTGATCTGTCGTTAATACAAAGGTAAGTTTCTAATGCTGGCTTACAAGAGTTGCTTAGATTCAGCTTGAGTAATATTGCTTTAAAACCCTAAATACAATATCAGCTTTATGAATTCAAGATTGTAAACTATAACACTGCTCTTCGACCTTTCTAGGTTGATTTAAGTTTAAACATCTTAATAAGAGGCTTGGAGCGGGTGGCTCTAGTGGTTGCTGTAAAATATATCTAAGAGTACAGCTATTTTGACTTTGGTTATGGTAATCATACAGTTTCATTCATCTTCTCTACACTAATAGCTAACCAATCTAAGTGAAGCTAGCGAAACAAAGCATCTACAAATTTGCGACCAAAGCCTCATAAATTGCAGTATTTGATACAAATACAATCAAGGCGTATAGCTTTACTCTTCCATAATGAATTTATACCTTATCGATTTGAGAAACGGCATAGTTAAGCCGATATGATTTAAGAAATAGACGTATTAATATGCAGTTTTAGTTTTGGTTAATAGTTGTTGTAAACAAGTAGAGTATTATGAATACCCCTATTCTTGAAGTTCGTAATCTTTATGTTGAGTTTCCTTCTTCAGGTGAGATAGTACGAGCCGTGAAAGATGTATCCTTCAACCTCGCACTTGGAGAAACAATAGGGATTGTTGGCGAGTCAGGTTCCGGTAAATCGGTAACGTCGCTAGCTGTAATCGGACTGCTGCCGACAGCCGCTAAGGTGACAGGAGAAATCATATTTCGGAATCCCCGCACTCCTAATGCCAATCCCGTCAATCTGCTGACACTTTCTGCTCAACAAAGGCGGACGTATCGAGGTGGGTTAATCTCAATGGTATTTCAGGAGCCTTTAACCTCCCTCAATCCGGTTTATACCTGTGGAGAACAGGTTGTGGAGGCAATCTTACTCCATGAACAAGTTTCTCAAAAAGAAGCGTATCGAAAAGCGATCGCTCTATTTGATGAAGTCAAGCTACCCAACCCCAAAGAGATGATGAAGCGCTACCCTCATCAACTCTCAGGTGGTCAACAACAACGGGTAATGATTGCCATGGCACTCAGCGGCAACCCTGCAATCCTGATTGCTGATGAACCAACGACAGCGTTAGATGTCACAATTCAGGCAACGATTTTACAACTGCTGCGAGAACTACGCGACCGTCGTGGAATGTCAATTCTCTTCATTACTCACGATATGGGAGTAGTAGCGGAAATCGCTGACCGTGTGGTTGTCATGTACCGAGGTCAAGCAGTAGAAACAGCTAAAGTCTATGACCTCTTTGCTAATCCTCAACATCCTTACACGCAAGGATTACTCAACTGTCGCCCACGTCCAGACCAACGACTAAAACGCTTGCCAACCGTGGCAGATTTTATGAAGGTGACAACCAATGCATCAGGAGAATTAGAAATCGTTTCTCAAATCCATAGCCAAGAAGAAAAGGAATTATTACTCGCAGAAGTATCCAGTAGTGCAGTGATAGAACGTTCTCAACAACTGCAACAGCAACAACCTTTACTATCTGTGCGTCACCTCACTAAAGAATTCCCAGTGCGGAGCGGGTTGTTTGGTAAAAAAACAGGATTCAAAGCGGTAGATGATGTCAGTTTTGAGGTCTATCCAGGCGAGACTTTGGGCTTAGTGGGAGAATCAGGCTGTGGCAAAACTACATTGAGTCGTTGCGTTCTGCGTTTGATTGAACCAACGTCTGGTGAAATTATTTTTGATGGCGATTCAGTTTTGGAACTTGATGCTAAGCCACTACGCCACCTCCGCCGCTACATGCAAATCATTTTCCAAAATCCTTATGGTTCTCTAAATGCTAGGCAAACCATCGGAGATGCATTGATGGAACCGATGCAAATTCATAAACTAGGTGGTTCTCCACAGCAACGCCGACAACGCGCAATTGACTTACTCGAACGAGTTGGATTAGGGGAAAGCGCGATGAATCGAATGCCACATGAGTTTTCCGGTGGTCAGCGACAGCGGATTTGCATTGCTCGTACCCTTGCCTGTGAGCCACGGTTTATTATTTGTGATGAGTCAGTCTCGGCACTCGATGTTTCAGTGCAGGCGCAAGTTCTCAATCTCCTCAAAGACTTGCAGCAAGATTTTGGATTAACTTACATCTTTATTTCCCACGATTTGAGTGTAGTGAAGTTTGTCAGCGATCGCATTATGGTCATGAATCGGGGAAAAATTGAAGAAATTGGTTCGGCTGAATCCATCTACAATTCTCCTGAGCAAGACTACACTCATCAGTTAATTAAAGCAATTCCTGATACAAAATTAGAGGATATTCAAGCTAGACAATCAAGCCGTGCTACCGTGGCAGCGAAAGGAGTAGAGGCGAGTTAGATGCACGGGGCGACAAAATTGATGTTTAGCGTTGCGTTGGTGGTTGTTTTAGTCATGACGCTGACAGCTTGTGGTGCAAGTACACCACCTTTGGGGTTAGCACCGAGTAAGCAACTGGTGGAAAAAGCGATCGCGTTTCAAGTCAATCAATCTCAACAGCAGCTAACTCAACAATTACAATCCTCAGCGCAAAAATTTGAAATTACGCAGGTAAAGCTGAAGCAACTAGAACCTCTCTTCGTTGAGAATTTACCTACATACCATATCTTGGGTACCTACACACTCAACGTTAAGCTACCGCAACGGCAACTCGTTCAGGAAAACAATCCTTTTAATATCTATCTACAGCGCCAGAGAGAAGGTAAAACCTGGCGTTTAGCCCTACGCCAAGACACTGGCAAAAACACTCAACCGACTTGGCGCACCTACCTGATTCCGTGAAATTTTGCAGACAACTGTAATCTTTCCCAAATCTTTCCCAAGCTGTAGTAATCTCTTTTTTTCAAATACGCTTAAGTCTTTGTAAAGCCTGATTGTGGTAGGGCAACTTTAGTTGAAACTTGTCCTAGGATTACGTTCAAGTAGCGAAAGCTGTGTATTCATTCTCTAGACGAACTCTTGCAGTGAGAGTTGGCTACATCAATCGTGAACGTTTTGAGTGGGTGTGAGGATAAACAATGATAAATCAAGTATTGTGGCAACGTTGGCTAGTTAACCCAGCTATTTTAGGAGGAGCGATTGTTGCTTTATGGGGCGAGTTGCCCTTTACATCACTTGGTGTCACGCCAGCCTTTGCAATCGAACCTGTTGTAGATACGGCTACTCAAATACCATCAGCAACAGTTACAACTCAGCCTCAAACCGTTGAAACCTCAGTTTCTGTCACTTTACCAACAACGGCATCGACCTCGGAGACCACACTAGAGAACCCTGCTTATTCAGCAACGCTAGAAACAGACAAAACAGACACATCTATTGCACCAACAATTACAGCAACCTCAGAACGTGAAGAAAACTCAGCTAAGTCACCACTGCTAGAAACAGAGACATCTGTGGAGGTTTCTGAGGTACCTGTAGAGGTTAAGGATACGACTCTACTTGAACAAATTGATAACTACAGCAATGAAGCTGGCGTTAGTAGTGTTGAGCAAGTTACCAATGTCTCTCAGCTACGGGATGTTTCTCCCAATGACTGGGCATTTGAAGCGTTGCGATCGCTTGTTGAACGTTATGCTTGTATCGCTGGCTATCCAGATGGTACGTTTCGCGGCAATCGGGCATTAACTCGCTATGAGTTTGCCGCAGGTTTAAACTCCTGTTTGCAACAGATTGAGCGTCTCATTGCTGCCAATACTAGTGAGTTTGTTAGCCGCGAAGACTTAGAAACACTACAACGGCTTATTCAAGACTTTGAAGTAGAACTTGCTGCTTTAGGGACGCGAGTTGATACCTTGGAAGGGCAGGTTGCTTTCCTTGAGGACAATCAGTTTTCTACCACGACGAAGCTTGAGGGAGAAGTGATTCTGGGGTTTGCAGATATCCTAACCGGAGACAATGTCCTTGGTGAAGATGTCGATGACATTGCGGTTTTTGGCAGTCGAACCCGTCTGAACTTTGAAACGAGCTTCACAGGTCGAGATCGATTAAGAACACGATTGGAAGCCCGTGGACTAGAAACCTTCACGGAGCGAACTGCGACGTTCGAGGGAAATTTGGCATTTGCCGATGCCGATGCGGATAATGATGTCGAACTTGAGGAGTTAACGTATACCTTTCCTATTGGTGAAAGTACAGAAATTTTCATTGCCGCTAATGGAGGAGACGCTGAGGACTTTGCCAGCACTGTCAACTTCTTAGATGGCGATGGTGGTTCTGGTGCGCTGACTCGCTTTGGTACTCGTAATCCTATCTACTATCTTGTTGAAGGGGCGGGTATTGGGCTTCGGCAACAACTGGGCGATTCACTAGAGCTGAGTTTGGGGTATTTAGCAGGTGATGCTAACAATCCTGATGACGGCGGTGGTTTATTTAATGGCCCTTACGGTGCCCTCGCACAATTAGTTTATAAGCCAAGCGATCGCTTTCAGATTGGCTTTACTTACATTAACTCCTACAACCGTGAAACCCTTACAGGTAGTCCAGCTTCTAACCCTCGGACAACACTTCGCACCCTCGGAGATCAACCTGTAAACGTTAACTTTCAGCCCGCCCCTGTACCGACAACCCCAATTACTTTTCTCGCCAATCAACAAATCCCCCTTGGCACAGCACTGCCAACCGGAACAACACTTCCTGCCGGAACAACACTTGATGCACCAACAACGCTACCCATTGCGATCACGATTCCTCGACCGGGACCAATACCAGGAGTAATAACCGTTCCCGCCGGAACTACAATTCCTGCTGGAAGCTCCCTTCCACAACCAATCACACTTCCCATAGACTTTGTACTTCCAGCACCGATAACGCCTTCAGCCGATATAGTTCTTCAACCACCAACAACACCTCCTCTTGACCCGATTGTTTTTAACGGCACCATAGGCGAGTTACTGGCTGAACCTAGCTTTGCTGGGATTCCTTTGGGTTTTGACCTCGACATCCCAGTTGTTAGTAATTCTTACGGAATAGAGTTCTCCTGGCAGGCTAGTAAAAAATTTGTTCTGGGTGGCTGGGTCGGTTACACGACATCAATCAACTTATCAACAGGAAATGGTTTAATTACTCGCGGCAGTTTTAATAGTATCAATGGTGCGATTACCTTGGCATTCCCCGACTTAGGTAAAAGAGGTAACCTAGCAGGGATTATTGTAGGTGTGGAGCCAATAGTCCTTGACACAGATATTGATGTCAATCAAGGCTTACAAGATTTAGTCGATCCAGCCAATTTAAATCCCGCCTTAATCGCTGCTGGAGTTGCCTTGTTAAACTCGGCACCAGCAATTCTAGATGTATTAGACGATTTTGATGAGCCAGACCCCGATGTCTCACTGCACGTTGAGGCGTTCTACCAAATGCAGTTGACCGATAATATCTCAATTACGCCTGGGATTATTTGGATCACAGCTCCTGGTTCTCTCGCTACCAACTCTGACTTGGTGATTGGCACTATCCGCACCACGTTTAGTTTCTAGCGATTGTTAGTGGTCATCAGCGGAGCCATCAGCGATCAACTCGAAGCTGACCGCTGATGGCTGACCGCTTTCTGCTATGTGCACATCAATTTATGAGCAATTTGTATCAAAAAAGACCAGCTATAACGGTAGCTGGTCTGATAATAATTAAAAATTATGTTGTCGCTCTACATAGAGAAAGCCCAAGCTGCGCGTTCCCAATTCGGCAGCAGTAAGATTTCTTTGTACTTATCGTAACAGAAAACACGATTTTTCTGTAACCAAAATTTACAGTTTTATAGGGTGTCATCCTCCAAAAGATAGTTGTTGCCTTTTTGAGGACGCCCCCAAAGGATTCGTTCTCGTTTATAAATCGCCATGCCAGGTTTAGCTCCCTTTGGCTTATAGACGTGCTTGGGTTCTGTGTAGACAACTGGAACTTGGTCGCTCTGACGCGCTTGGCTGTAGTGCGCGGCGAGATCTGCGGCAAACTGTAAATCTGCTTCATCAGGTACAGTTCCCGCCTGTAGACGCATGAGGACATGGCTACCAGCAATTTCTTGAGTGTGGAACCAGAGGTCATAATCACCAGCCGTGCGAAAGGTGAGTTGGTCATTCTGTCGATTGTTTCGACCAATCAACAACTCAAACCCACTAGGTGTTCGATACCGATGTGGCTCAGAGACATTGCTGACCTCGCGACTACGTTGTTCTGGGGCATCGAGATAGCGTTGCCCAATCAGTTCCTCGCGAATTTCTTGCAGTGTCTGTAAATCTTCGGGAGTCGCGTAAGTATCGAGTTGGTTTAAGGATGCTTCTACCTGTTCTAAATACTGAATTTCTTCTTGCACATCCTTGAGCAGTGGTTCAACGGCTTTGCGAGCACGTTTGAGCTTTTGGTGGCGCTTGTATAGGGCTTGGGCATTTTGAACAGCATTCTTTTCTGGATTCAAAGGAATCGTCACTGGCTTGCCAGTATCAAAGTCAGCTAGGGTAATGCTCTTCATCCCCGGTTCCCACTCGTGGAGGTGCGCCATTAGTAGGTCAGCTTGTTGTCGTTGCTGGTCGGCTTGGTCAGATTGCTGCAACCGTTCTTCAAAGGTAGAGGCTTTCTGGCGTAATTTTCCTAAAATATTGCCGAGCTTCTGCGTGAGTTGGTGACGCAACTGGGCAAATTCTTGTTGGTTGAGTTCAGCAGTGTAGTAGGAATCCAGTAAGGATTGAACATTCGACACTGGCTCAATCATCCCCCAGCCTAAAACGGTGTATCCCTGAGTTGTCCAGCCAGGTTGGAACTGGGAGGAGTGCGAAGACGTGTCTACTGTTGCAGATTGACTCCCACCGATGTCTTCCCCATTCCCCATTACTTGCAACCATTCTTGCCAACGCTGAAATAGCCGTTGCCAGTCGGAGGTATCAAGGCTCTCGGTAGATTGGTCAGGGTTTAAATCGGCAGCTTGTGCCATCGAACGCACTAGTGCTGGACTTAAACCCCGGTAACTTTTGAGCAATTGACGCTGTAGCGCTCCAGGTACGAGACTCACTCGTTCTTGCCACCGCTCTTGGGATTCGCTCAAATTGGGGGACGTACCAGTAAGGGCGGGTGGTCGTTCGTAGGGTTGACCTGTTTGAATCGGGCGAATGCTGGATTGCTGGGAGCTGACTTGATGAGCAACAGTGATAATCAGATTATCGGCACCTGTGAGGATGACGTTACTGTATTTGCTTATAATTTCGACGTAGAGGTGGAAGCTGGCTGCTTCTCCGGGGCGTCGAGCAAATTGCAGGTCTAGTACACGCTCCCACGGTGCGATCGCTTCTATCCCAATTAGAGCAAGACCTGTTAACTGGTGCCGTAGTTGGTCACTAAAGGTAAAGGTATCTGGTGTTCGGGGGGGTGGGTCACTTAAGCCAATTCGAGCGGCTTGGGGGTGCCAGCAAATTGTTAGCCAACCTCGACTCTTGAGGGTACGCAAGCCAATAGCAATCGTAAAGCGATCGCGTTGATATACCTGTTCAGTGCGTCCTGGCACCCACTCAGAACGCAGCTCACAACAAGCCGCCATCAGGGTAGTAAAGTCAACCGGTTGCATCTACAAGCCGTCTTTTTATTAGTTATGTGAAGCATCTATCTACTTCCATCCTCGCAGATCGATGACTTTGGTTCCTGATTTAGTGGGTGGATTTCCCCTCTGTATCTATGTACAAACCCTTATAAATTTGCCACAAGCGATAAGCTGTTCACCAAAAAAAGCTGACGGCTGAACGCTGATGGCTGATAGTCAAAACCTAAAAATCCGGCTTTTTTGTGGATTTTAGCCTTGTAAGCCTAAATTATTGTGGATACCATGGAGGTTAAATCTCTAAAATCGCTCGTATTGCGGCTCTCGCCGTTAGCTCTTCATGGACATTCAACTGATTAACATCGGTTTTGGTAACATCGTGTCGGCAAACCGAGTCGTTGCGATTGTCTCTCCAGAGTCTGCTCCGATCAAGCGCATCATTACAGATGCACGCGATCGCGGACAGTTAATTGATGCCACATACGGGCGTCGCACTAGAGCTGTAATCATCACTGATTCCAGCCATATCATCCTCTCAGCCATTCAACCGGAAACCGTTGCTCATCGCTTTGTTATTAGCAAAGATGGTCCCAGCAGCAATTAAACCTCTCATTTAGTCAAAATGCAAGTAGGTAAACTCATTGTCTTGACAGGTCCTAGTGGGGTTGGTAAAGGGACTCTACTGCGATCGCTTTTGCAACGTCACCCAGAACTGTATCTTTCCGTCTCAGCAACAACACGCCAACCTCGTCCCGGCGAAATCGACGGACAACACTATTACTTTGTCAACCGTGACAAGTTTGAACAAATGGTGAGTGCAGGAGAGCTTTTGGAGTGGGCGGAGTATGCGGGTAATTACTATGGGACACCCCTTACCCCAGTAGAACGCCAAATTCAACTCGGTCAGTCCGTAATTTTAGAAATTGAAGTGGTTGGGGCAAGGAAAATCTATCACACGTTCCCGACTGCCTTACGCCTTTTTATTTTGCCCCCGTCTTTAGCGGAACTAGAACAACGGATTCGGGGTCGGGGTCAGGATAGTGAAGAAGCGATCGCTCGACGATTGTCCCGTGCAAAAGCTGAAATTGAGGCCGCTGATGAATTTGATGTTCAAATTGTCAACGACGACATGGAGCAGGCGTTGCTTCTCATCGAGGCTGCTATTTTTGGATGATGGTTTTCAGTAGGGAAAAGGGAATAGTTCACGGTGACGAGAAAATCTTCCTTTTTCCCTTGCTGCCCTTAAAATGATTCAGCAACATCAATAAAAAAGCCGCTTAAACTAGGTTCCAGTTATGCGGGTCTTTGAGCTGCTTTATGAAACCTCGTGCAATTAATAAACTAGAAGTCCGAGTTTTCAAGCCAGCTTTGATTAAGTAATATCCCGGCTTAGCTTGTATTCCTTCATACTCGGTTCCCACTCTCCAGGCTCTGCCGCAGTATGTTCTACCTCCTTTTATCGTTACTAAGAGATTTTTTCCTGCCTTTTGTTCAACAGGTAGCATAAAAATCGCATAAACATTATGCCGACCATTCCAAGGTTTAACAATAACTTGGTAAGGGTGACCATACGTTTTTCCTGCCTTAAAATTCGCTAATACAGGTTCTGGACAACTCGATTGGTCATTGAATTTTCTATAGAAAGCAAAAATAATACAGGCAACAAATAAAATTGCTATCAGAGCCAAATAAAATTTGTTAACTTTCATGCAAGTATGCTATGTATTCCCTTAAATTTAATGACACCAGGTATTAGTAGCTACACTCTACACATCAGATTTTTAGGTTTCTGTCAAAGTTTATGCAAGGTGTATAAACTTTTGTTCACGAGTCCATTCAAACATAGCAAACTACTCTTGTGAGGTCACCTTAGGCAAATAGCCGAAAATCAAGTTATTTGGCTGAATCTTGGCAGGATTGTTTATTTTTAACGATTTATGGTGCTGGTTTTAGATACCCAGCGTTTACAGATTCTTCAAGAACTTGTTCTACCAAAGTCCAAAGTTGAGGCGCACCCGTTTTAATCGGCTTCATGCGCTCGATAACCTTGTCAAGCGTAATCCCATGAATTCGCCAAGTACCACCTGCTGTTTGCTGATTATGCAATAGTGGCTGCAAGCGATCTAACGCTGTGGCAAATTGAGCTTCTGATGTCTGTTGGGCTTCAAACTCTTCCCAAAGCGATCGCAATTCTATACCTTGTTCAACAGGAAGCTGTCCAAACAATCGTGCTGCTGCCTGTTTCTCCCGTTCCGCTTTGCCCAAGTTACCTTGAACATCGTAGCAAAATGTATCTCCAGCATCGATTTCTACTAAGTCATGAATCAATAACATTTTAATAACTTGTAGAACATTCACTGGTGCTGGTGCATACTCACTTAGAAGCATTGCCATCATTGCTAGGTGCCACGAGTGTTCAGCACTGTTTTCCCGCCGTGAACTATCGGTTAGAAGCGTTTGGCGTAAAACTCCTTTTAGTTTGTCAATTTCGACAATAAATTGAATTTGTTGAGAGAGTCTGTTGTCCTGCATATTTTTAGAGTCTATTAATAAAACGCTGCTTCTACAGCGTTAGGGATCAGAATATCACTTGTCAATTTTTTTATGGTCAAATCTTGAAGTAATTGATAAATAATCTTCTGCACGAACTCACACTATGTTCCCTACAAAAAGCTAAGACAGAATAGAGGAAATTGGCATTCAAATTTCTCGTTAAAGATAATCATTTTCTCTGAATTACGAGTAATTGGTTGTTTAACCCAACATCAATTTGCTAGTATTAAAAAATCTTCATCATCTCATTTTGCTATTTTTAGCATAAAAAAATCAAATAATCAAACTTAATAATAAATTTAAGGAAATGATTTGTATAGACTATTTCTACCAACTTTTGTCTCGACGAGAATACAGCGCTTATGAACTTATAAAAAAAGCGAAAGAAAAAGGATTTGAACAAAACGATATTACAGAGGCGCTTCAGGAACTTCAAAGTAAAGAGTATCAGTCTGACACACGTTTAGTTGAGAGCATGATTTCCTCCTATCAAGGTAAGTATGGCAAATCTGTGATTAAGCGTAAATGCCGTGAAAAGGGAATTAATGCTGATGTATTTGAGCAAATCTGGGAATCACAAGCAGAGAGTGAGGAGCCAGGAGAACTGGACGATTTAAAAGCGAAGGTGATGCGAAAGTACAAGATTGATGATTTTTTTTCCATCGAACCCAAGACGAAGCGTCAGTTATGGAATTACCTTCAGTATCGGGGGTTCAATCCTAGCGAACTTTTGATTCAGTGGCAGAGGGAACAAGAAGAAGCGGTTGAGTAACTTCAATAAATTATGTAAATTGTACATCAGTCGCAGGCTTAACTACTATATGTATGACTCACTTCGTTACTATATCCCCACAGGTAGTGGTAAGGTGTCATAATTACCGATATCCTAAAAGCAGATCGTCCGCGAACAGAGAAATTGATAGTAGCGCGAAGCGGTGAGGATGTGCGTCAGGCTTCTGATAGTTGTCGCTCTACTCTCTACCTGAGTTTCCCATACGCCTATCCTCTGGATTATTTCATCGCTAGAGAAGCATCTATGGAAAGACGACAATAACTACATAGAGTGCATTATGTTCGCCAAACGTCCCAACACTGAGCCAGACAACTTAGTAATTTTTCCCGCTCAACCTCCCAGAGTAGAGCCGACTTGGCCGGACTATGAGGAATTGTTCTCCCCAACCCAAGTAGAAGCAACAGAACCATTGTGGGAGTTGAGCCAGACCGTCATTAACCGCCGCTGCTACTACAATCAGTATTGGCCCAAGAACACGGTGTTCCGTATCAAAGATGTTGATCTTGAAAATCACACCGTTTATTTGAACTTAATTTATCGCTGGGTGAATGCAGGGCAAGTCCAGCTCATCAAAAATCCCATGCCTCAACAGCCCCCTAAAGGCTTAGAACTAAATTATCTAATTGATGACGATTGCTCTGATTTTTGATGAGTTAGTCGTCAGCTTCAGGGAAGTAGAAACGTTCCACCGGAACGTCTCTAGGACTCGTGTCACTAGCTAACGCTGATGGCTGAAACTGACCTTTTCGTGTGGAGCGAATTAAATCCAAAAGAGCTTATTTTGCTTTACTGGCGGTAAGCAATAAAATTCCCGTAGTAGCAGCTAAAGCGCCAGAAAGTAATGAGAGGATGTACTATCTTACGAGTGACTCCCAAGAGCTTAGACTGAGACTTTTCAAGCTCAGGAGAACTCGCTTTCAAAAGGTGGTCATAAGTTGAAAGTTTCATGTTTTAAATCTCCTGTACTTTACAATTTAAGTTTTGAGTTACTGGTAATAACGTTGCTCAACCCAAACACGCATTTCAGCTTCAGAATCCCGTGTTACAGAGCTATTAGTCACTGGGTCGTAAGCATACCAGTGAGTATTTTCAAAGCGGTCAGTGCTTTGCCAAATTTTCAGCTCTTGCCCTAGAATCAGAGATTCGACTAGATGCTGCCAAATCCTATTTAGCCGTAAAAATAGTCCTGATTTCTTGGTTGGCTCTTGTTCAGTTTCCTTGAGAAGAAGTTCTAGGCTTTCTCTATCGGAATAATTGGTGGAGTTTGTCATAGAGGCTTACCTCAGAGGAGTTCTTCCTGTCTTTTTTCTTACAAATTAAGCTTAACTATTGTTTAATTGACCATCAAAGCATAATTTGCATAACGTGTATGAATAAAATCGATAGATAGATATAGCTGTCGAATTTAGATTGAAATACTTATTCATAATTCAAACAAGTTGCCATCACCCATATGAGTGAAATTAATCCATACAAGTTGAAAATCTCTCAGATGCGAGCTTTAGTTGCCGTAGCGGACTACGGTAATTTCAGTGAGGCAGCCTTGCAATTGGACTTATCGCAATCGGCAGTCAGTCATGCGATCGCCAGTTTGGAAGACGAGTTGGGGGTACTCTTGCTCATCAGGGGGCGTCAGGGAGCGCAGTTAACGCCAGTAGGGGAGCGAGTGATTACTCAGGCGCGTCAGGTGCTTTGTCTACTAGAAGAAATCGTGAAGGAAGCCAATTTAGAAAAAGGCTTAAACGGCGGTAGTGTACGCATTGCCACGTTTCGCAGTGTCGCTACACATATCCTGCCTGTTGTGATTGCCCGGTTTCGGCACAGCTTCCCCCAAATTGCTGTGACAATCATCGAACATCTCGATCATGCAGGAGTGGAGCAAGCGATGCACGACGGGCGGGCTGACATTGGCTTTACGCTTCTTCCTGCTAGTGAGGAATTTGAGACTTGGGAACTTTTGAAGGATGAGTATGTTGTCCTGCTACCGCCGACTCCAAGACTCAGGAAAACTCAAGTGACTTGGGAACAATTAGAAAGCTACCCATTAATCTTGCCCAGTCCCACGGATGCCTTCTATATCCAGCTTCACAATCACTTGCACACTTGGGGATTTCCTCTAAGAGTCACTTATGAGGTTAATGAAGACTCAACGATTGTCAGCATGGTTGTCCAAGGTTTGGGGGCAGCGATTCTCCCCCGACTGGCTGCCGAACCATTACCAGCAGGAGTGCAAGTGTACAGTTTACCCGTTCCCTTAGAGCGAGTCATTGGGGTAGCGATTCTTAGCAATGTGCTTCATACTCCTGCTGTCTTCGCCTTTCTAGATGCCCTAAGAAATGTGGGGCAATTTAGCGAGAAAGCAGCAGTTTAAGGTGGGTAAAGGCAAATCTTGTGAATGAAATTCAGGAGAAACTTGATGAAGCTCTCTCAAATTCGTGCTTTCGTCGCCGTAGCCGATCATTGTAACTTTAGTGAAGCGGCACTGCACTTGGATTTGTCTCAGTCAGCCGTCAGTCATGCGATCGCCTCTCTAGAAGAAGAGTTAGGGGTGCAGTTACTGGCGCGAGGACGTCATGGGGCAAATTTAACGCCAGTTGGGAGACGAGTCATTGAACAGGCGCGTCAGATGTTACAACTACAAGATGCGATCGCAAAAGAAGCAAACCTAGAAAAAGGCTTACAAGGGGGAACAGTAAGGCTTGCAGCGTTTCGTAGTGTCGCGACTCATATCCTGCCAAGTGCAATTGCTCGATTTCGGCGCAAGTTCCCAAAGATTGCCGTAACAATTATTGAACACTTCGATCATGTTGGTGTGGAACAAGCGTTGCGCGAAGGGCGTGCTGATATTGGCTTTACTCATATTCCAGCTACTGATGAATTTGAGGTATGGGAAATTGTGCGAGATAACTATGTTGTCCTGCTACCGCCGACACCTAAATTAAGGAATTCCCAGTTAACTTGGGAGCAATTAGTGAGCCATCCATTAATCTTTCCTTGCGCCAACGATACCTGTTATACCCGGATTCACAACCATTTCCTAGCTTCAGGATTCCAACCGAATATTGCTTACGAAGTCAACGAAGATTCAACAATAGTCAGTATGGTAATGCAAGGCTTAGGAGCCGCAATTATGCCCCTACTTGCTGTTAAACCAGTACCAACAGGAATTCAGGTGTGTAAATTACCCGTTCCCTTAGAGCGAGTAATTGGCACAGCGGTTCTTTCTAACGCGCTTCATACTCCCGCTGTCTTCGCTTTTCTAGATGCCTTGAAGAATGTAGGTCAATTTAGTGAGAAAGCAGCAGTTTGAGGAGCTAATCACTTGATTCCGAATGGAGAAAAAATGCTCTTACCGCTGGAACAAATTATCGTCCCCCCTGGACATCAGTTGTTATTGAGAAATGTTAGTTGGCAGCAGTTTCAAGATATTTTAGAAAGCTTGGGTGAAAGTCGCAGTGCGAGACTTTCTTATAGTCAAGGAATGCTGGAAATTATGACTCCACTGCCAGAACATGAAGATGAAAAACTAATTATAGGAGATTTTGTCAAGGCAATTCTTGAAGAAAGTAGAGAATGAGTATGAAAGTTACTGAACCTAGAAAGCATGAAGTCATTTCGATGAAGACGATTGGATTTCTCGGAGGCATGAGCAGCCAAGCTACTGCTGAATATTATCGCTTAATCAATCAAGAGGTGAAGGCAATTAGGGGTGGACATACAGTTGCAGAAATACTGATGTATAGCGTGAATTTTCAAAATATTGAAGCATTTGTACGGAACGAGCAATGGGAAGATGCGGCTAACTATTTGGTTGACAAAGCGCTGAGGATAGAACGGGGAGGAGCAGATTTTCTCATTATTGGAACAAACACAATGCATCGGGTTGCACCACAGATTGCTTCTGCCATTAAAATCCCCTTAGTCCACATTATTGATGTCACTGCCGAAGCAATTCTAAGGCTCGGACTTAAGACTATCGGTATCCTAGGCACTAAACCAGTCATGGAGGCAGATTTTTACAGAAACAGATTCAAAGAAAAATTTGATATTGAACTGATTGCACCTTCAGACAGAGAGCGCGAACGAGTTGATACAATTATTTTTGATGAATTATGTCACGGTATCATTTCACAAAAGTCTAGAGATGAATACATTAGTGCGATGCAAAATCTTGCTGATAGAGGAGCCGAGGGAATTATATTAGGCTGTACTGAAATTGATTTATTAGTAACAGCAGAGAACTTTTCGGAGTTACCGCTATTTGACACAACAAAGTTACACGTACACAAAGCAGTTAATCTTTGCTTGGGAATCGAAGAAATCGTCTAACTTTGGCAGATAAGCATAGTTTATCAAAGCCTGGTATTTCTCTGGTGTTGTCAGCCACGTAAAAGGGAAAAACCTTTAACGTCAGTAGAATCAGACTATACTTCATGGTCAATTTCAGCGGTGCTTGGCTTTCTGATCGTTTTGCTGTCGTCTGTCTTTTTCTGTTTTCAAAATGTAATTGTCAGGGTTCTATTTAATGAATACCCAATTCTGGGACTCTTTCAAACTGGAGGTTTTGTTACACCTACCCCGCAAAACTCATTTCTCTTGATGTTCATGCGGATGCTGTTAGTCGTGCCGTTGATGGCATTCCTTGCTCCAAAGCTCTATCCTCCGACTTGGAAGGATATTAGACAGTTAGGGAATCTAGAACAACGCACACTTCTACTGCAATCAGTGGGATGTGGGATTCTCATGTTTCTCTATTTAGTCCTGCTCTACATTTCTATCGGACTGATTCCTGCGGGCATTGCTCTAACTCTCTTCTTTAGTTATCCCGTTTTCACTACTCTATTTTCGTGGCGGCTGTTTGGGAGTCGCCCGACTCTCTTTCGTTGGAGTGTGATGGGGTTGATATTACTGGGCAGTTCCCTAACACTGCCCCATTCCCAGACGGCAAATGGATTTAGCTCACTTGGTGTCATCACTGGGATTGCTTCTGGGATAACGTATGCTCTTTATACCGTCATTGCTCAAAAA
This sequence comes from Microcoleus sp. FACHB-SPT15, assembly GCF_014849525.1. Taxonomy (NCBI): domain Bacteria; kingdom Bacillati; phylum Cyanobacteriota; class Cyanophyceae; order Oscillatoriales; family Microcoleaceae; genus Microcoleus; species Microcoleus sp. FACHB-SPT15. The sequence goes on from NZ_JACJNU010000050.1 coordinate 81,488, forward strand.
AGCTTTGAAACGATACATCCTGTTCCCTTTACCTGGATCAGTTTTACTACCACATTAGTCTTATCGGCAGCCAGTCTTCTGATTTGGAATGTGCATGAGGCTCAGCTTGCTTGGCTTCCCCTCTGGATTGGCGGACTTCTGTCTGCGATCGCAACTTTTGCTGGACACCTGCTGAACAACTTTGGTATTCGCCGCATCGGTGCTGCGTCTGCCTCAATGATCAGCGCTAGCAATCCAGCACTCACAGTCATTTTGGCTTGGTTAACAATTCAGGAAACGCTAAATGGTTTGCAACTTGTTGGAGTCGTTATTGTGACATCGAGTGTTGCACTGCTGAGTCGAGAACACCGTTCGTCAAAGTAACGTCGTAGCAATTTGATGTTTTGGTTCATGGCTTAATTCCCCGTACCTCAGAGGACATAACAAGTGACCAATCTAGAAAAACCCCCGTGCAAGCTGCTTATCAGCAAGGCGTAAGCGTTATTGCACTCGCTTATCCAGCACAGACGCAATAGTTTGTAAGGATGTGAGGGGAGTTGTGCGATCTGGGTGAATAATAAAAACCGTATTCAACGTTGTGTCTCTGCGGAAGATGGCAACATCAGTGTTTCCAACATTCTGAATGCTTCCTCTAAACCCGATTGCTGAATTACCAACCCCAGTCAGCTCTATGAATTGTAAGTCTGTTGGTTTTTCCTGACCAAGCACTTGTGTTAATGTGTCTGGACTACTCAACATGGCATCTAAGAAGGCTATACCAAGCGGAGAGCCAGGTTCGCTATTTACAAATACATTAGCAAGCGGTGCTGAAGATACACAAACGAGTTCAACAATCTCTGTATCCTTTTGAAGTGCAAAAGCATTTCCTTGGCTTTCGGAAGGAGTACAATTTCCGATCGCTACTCCTGAATATTCGGTGAATCCAGTTGGTAAATCATCAAGGGTTAGTAATTGTATGGGTGGATTAGCTGCCAATGCAGATTCATTGAGAGTTGAGAAAGTAAACACACAACTCAACAAGATAGCGAGAGTAATTAGTAGCTTTTTCACCATACTGTGACTCTGTGATTGATATTCAGACGGATGCGAGCGATCTTCCTCATTCAAGAGTGCAACTGCGTCTTGTGGCTGCGTCATCTAGCAAAGTTCCTATCTTGCTACTTTTTGCAATGCTTTTACCTCAAATTTAAGGCTTCAGTAAAGTCTGTGTCAGAAACAGACAACACCAGCCAAAAAGCGATCGCTTCCTCTAATTGTCAGATGCAATCCTACAAAGTGCGCTCATAAGCAAATAATGAGCTACTTCACCCAATTAATTTCTGCCAGTTACGCAGGATTCGTACTCGTTCGACGCGATTGAGCACACGCGCAACTAATTCTGGTTCCACAATCGGTTTATTCACGTAGTCATCTGCACCAACAGTAAATACTCGATGTAGTGTTTCTGCATCAGTACGAGCGGATAGAAATAGCACAGGTAAATCACTCCAGTTCGGGTCGTTGCGGACTACCTGACATAAATCAATACCACTTAATTCCGGCATATCTACATCCAGAATCAGCAAATCAGGTGCAGTTTGCTCCAGCGTCTGCCAAAACTGCTGGGGATCATTGAGTAAAGTAAGCTGGAATCCCCAAGGCTCTAGTAAAGTTCGCAAAAATTCTAGTAACTGAAGGTCATCGTCAACAATCAGTAGCTTGACTTCAGGAATGCTCGTTTTTTGCAGCACTTTTGCGATCGCATCTAAAACCTGAGTTGGGGAGACTGGCTTCTGTAAAAAGCTTCGTCCTCCTAAACGCGCCGCTTTGAGGCGCTCGGTAAAGTTCTCTTGCGCTGTAAAAACCACAACAGGAATAGGTGGCTGATAGCTTGCCAATTCTACTAACAGACTGAAACCGTTCTCGGCGGAGTCAGGGAAGCACAGATCGAGTAATACCACATCGGGTTGAGATAAAGCGATCGCGTCTCTCGCTTGAGTAAGGTTAGTCGCTACCTCTGCTTGCATTCCCCTCGCTATCGCTTCTGATTGCAACACCAGAGCAAGGGGTGCATCGTCATCCACGATTAATAACCGAGTTTGTGGCTTTCCATCCGTCGGTTGAGGTGCAGGAGCAGTGCTTCCCGTATCCTTTAACGTAACTGCTGGTTGCTCTAAGGCTTGCCGTAAGGCGACAAGCAGCCCAGAAAGTTGCTCCAACTGAACCGGATTCAGTCCTTCCTCAGCTTGAAGACTCTGTTCAATCTCACGCGACAGACGAGACGCTTCGACAAAGCCAAAACTACCCAGTGAGCCTACTAATGTGTGAGCTTCCCTTACCGCCTGTTGTTGCAATGCTTCCGTGAACGTACCTTCCCGTGATCGCATTACTGCTTGCTCTAAAATTGTGATGCGATCGTAGTACTTGCCCTTAAATCGCTCCCAAATTGTCGAGAGTTCCGGTATAACTGGCGGTTGAGTTTGATGAGCTGCTGTTGTTGAAGAGGGAGCAGGACGTGGGATTGGTGTTGTTTCTACTTCCCGACTTTTAGGTGCTGATTCTGCTGGTTTCAGACGATACCCAAGTCCGTAGACTGTCTCAATCAACTCCGGCGCACCCGCTTTCTTGATTTTCTGACGTAAGCTCTTGATGTGCGCTCTAACAGTATTTTCTGAAGGGGGTTCTTCAAACGACCAAAGATGATCGAGAAGGGCACTCTGGCTGAATATTCGCTGAGTATTGCGTAAAAGAAGCTCTATGAGAGCATATTCCTTAGCCGTAAGACGCAACAGTTCTCCATCGTAAGTCACCTTACAACTACTGGGGTCAAGACGCAGATTTTCCCACTCCAGCAAAGGAGTTCCGATAGAACTGTTACGACGGAGCAACGCTCGAATTCGGGCTAGTAGCTCAGGTACATCAAAAGGCTTGGTTAGATAATCATCCGCGCCGGCATCTAATCCGATAACTTTATCAGTGCTGATATCGTGAGCAGTGAGTAAGAGAATCGGAGTGCGATCGCCTGCTTTCCGGCGCTGCCGACAAAAGCTAATTCCATCTAGCTTTGGCAGCATCAAATCTAGCAAAATCAAATCGTACTCAAATGCTTCTGCTAGTTCCAATCCCTCCTGACCATCTGTCGCCAGCTCAACTAGATAATGCTGATGGGTCAGCGCTTCCTGAAGCAGTTGGGCAATGCTCTCATCGTCCTCTACTAGCAGAATTTTCACAACCGATGGTTACCTAATACCTGTATTTGACAGCAGCATAACAAACAAAGAAAAAGTTGGACATCGCGCAAGAAGTCTCTTTTTGAATGAGGATAAGGAAAGGGGAGAGGTGGGGAGTAAGCCGTACAACTGTCTAAAGTCAGAATTCTATACTTGTAGATAGTAGGGAAATCTTTATTGAGATTAGCTATGGCTCCCGATCCCAAAATAATGAAAGCTGTCGAGCAACTGGGCTACCGCGTCACCGTTGGGGATGTGGCAACCCAGGCTGGATTAAATATCAATCTTGCCCAACAAGGTTTACTTGCCCTAGCCTCCAATGCGGGCGGACATTTACAGGTAGCAGAGTCGGGTGAGATTGCCTACCTCTTTCCCAAAAACTTTCGTTCAGTTCTACGCAACAAGTTCTTACGGTTGCAGTTGCAGGAATGGTGGGAAAAAGTTTGGCGTGTCTTATTTTACCTGATCCGGATTTCTTTCGGAATTGTGCTGCTGCTTTCCATCGTCCTGATTATGGTGGCGATCGCAATTATCGTCATTGGCATTAGTGCAGCTAGCGATAACAACGATTCCGGTGGTGATAGCAGTCATTCCGGGGGGGGCGGCTTCTCCATGCCCTTCTTCTGGTTTGGCCCTGATATCTTCTGGTTTTTCGACCCAGGTTATGATCGGCGCTACTCTCGCCAAGGGGCTGCCTCTCGTTCATCTGAAAAAAAACAGTTAAATTTCCTGGAAGCAATCTTCTCGTTTCTGTTTGGTGATGGCAATCCCAACGCTGATTTAGAAGAACGTCGTTGGCAAGAGATTGCTACTGTAATTCGCAATTCTCGTGGTGCTGTAGCCGCAGAACAGATTGCACCGTATCTTGACAATCTTGGGGAATCGTATCAACGCGAGTCCGAAGACTATATGCTGCCTGTGCTGGCTCGCTTCGATGGGTATCCGGAAGTTAGCCCAGACGGAGAGATTGTCTATCACTTCCCAACCCTTCAAACCACAGCACGACAGCAGTCTGTGCAAGCCGTGCAAGCTTATCTCCGGGAACGGCTTTGGCGCTTTAGTCAGGCAACTAGTGGTCAGGTTATGCTAGCGATCGGGCTAGGTGCTGTGAACTGTGTTGGTGCTTTAATGCTGGGTTCCCTCTTGAGTGGGGGGCAGATTGCCGCACAGTTGGGTGGATTTGTTGCCTTTGTCCAGTCAATTTACTGGTTACTACTAGCTTACGGAATTGGTTTTTTAGCAATCCCACTGATTCGGTATTTCTGGATTCAGCTAAAAAATAAGAGTGTAGAAGCGCGAAATCAAAAACGGCAAGAACAAGCGATCGCACTGAGTCAGGCAGACACTACTGTTCAGAAGAAAATTGCTTATGCTCAGCAATTCGCTGCTCAAAATGTCATTACTGAAGAAAATTTGGTCTACACCAGTGAAAACGATTTACTCGACCAAGAGATAGAGCGCTCAGACCAAATTGATGCAGAGTGGCGACGGCGCTTAGAATCAGGTTCTTGATCGAAGTAGGGGATGATGAGTGTACTGAGGTTTCCGTTACTGCTTCGTTTCCTGTGGCAATACTCCGTTCAAAGGGCTAGCAATATAGCAGTTTTCAGTTGAATGAAGTACAGCAGGACAATAGCAAAGAAGTTCCTAAAGCAATTGTTGAATAAATTGCCGTTGTGGTCAGCCGTAAAGCCTGGTTTTAGGCAATAAAAGCGATCGCGTGCCTCATACAGTGGGGCAGAAAAGCTGACGAATCAAAATCCTCCCATTTCCCCATTTGTCCATCATTCGGTGAAGTGGTCAGAAACTTTTGCCTTGATACACTAGCTTCTGTAGTTATGGTACTTAGGCAAAGATGAAAATATCTGCGTTGGTCATTGCCAAGCCAGTAGAGAGTATGAAGATCTGTACTTGCGCCGTGCCACCAATGCCATCAGCATCAAAGAACAGACCACCTGTAGTGCTGTTGTAGATAAAGCGATCGCTACTATCAGCTGCCGCTGAACCAATGGTGAATTGAGTCTCATTTAGTACAGTTCCCCCAGCCAGTCCACCGCCGAAACCACTAGCTGAGAAACCCAGCAAATCCTCTCCCACCTGAAAATCGGTAATCGTGTCAATGGCTGTAGTGCTGTACTTACGGAGGAAACGGTCAGCTCCAACGCCACCTGTGAGTATATCGTTACCGATGCCGCCGACTATGCGATCATCGCCTCCCTCACCCAGAAGGGTGTCATTGCCCTGCTTGCCATACAAAACGTTGTTGGCATCATTCCCCGTGATGGTGTTGTTCAACTCATTGCCTGTGCCATTGATTGGCTGATCCTGCTCTCCTCCTGCTGGATTCGCTGCTCCTTTGAGCAAAAGGTTCTCCACGTTGGCACTCAAAATCCAAGAGACGGTAGTTTCAACAGTGTCTACTCCAGCATTTACGTCTTCAATGATGCTGTCTGTGACATCTCTAACACGGTAAATATCATTACCCGTTCCGCCATAGAGGAAATCGCCACCACCCGAACCTTCCAAGGTGTCATTACCTGCTAGACCAAAAAGGGAGTTCTGATAAGAATTCCCGATGAGAAAGTTATTTAGCTCGTTGCCTGTGGCATTAACATTGGCATTATTTGCACCACCTAAGATTTGTAGGTGTTCTACATTGGCAGCCAATGTATAACTCACACTTCCCGATGTATTCCCAACATTAAAGATAACCTTGTCTACTAGACCACCATTCACGTCTTCAACAACGTTGTCCAATAGGTTGTCTACGTAATAAGTATCAACACCCGCTCCACCAATGAGGGTATCCGCGCCAGTTCCACCATCAAGGCTGTCATTACCATCATCCCCAAATAGCTCATCATTTCCTGCATTACCATTGAGTGTGTCATTGCCAGCCAGACCTCTAATGATGTCATCGCTGTCGGTACCAAATAAAACGTTATTAGTCGCGTCGCCATTAATAATAGCCATGAGATTTTTCCTTATGTTCAATCGTTCAAAAGCTTGGGAAAAAGTTAGATAATAACTGCCAAAAACAAATTGCAGCTACTGGCAAAACCACTTGCCTTAGTCGAGTAAGAGAGACTATGCGAAGATAAAAATATCCGCGTTGGTCATTGCCAAGCCAGAAGAGAGTGTGAAGATTTTTACTTGTGCCGTGCCACCAATACCATCAGCATCAAAGAACAGACCACCTGTAGCGCTGTTGTAGATGAAGCGATCGCTACTATCAGCCGCCGCTGAACCAATGGTAAATTGAGTCTCATTCAGTACAGCTCCCCCAGCTAGTCCACCGCCGAAACCACTAGCTGAGAAACCCAGCAAATCCTCTCCCATCTGAAAATCGGTAATAGTGTCAATGGCTGTAGTGCTGTACTTACGGAGGAAATGGTCAGCCCCAGTACCACCTGTAAGCGTGTCACTGCCCTTGCCACCAATTAAGGTGTCGTTGCCCGCACCACTCATGAGGATGTCATTACCCGCTTTTCCTATGAGAGTGTCAAGGCTGTAATCTCCCCTAATTTCATTACTGAGTTCGTTACCAGTGCCATACATGGTATCGAGGCTACTAAGCGCATAGAGAGTCAGGTTTTCCACGTTGGCACTAAGTGTCCAAGAAGCAGCAGAGAAAACCAAGTCTATGCCACCATTTGCGTCCTCAACAATGGTGTCGTTGGCATCAGAATATATATCATCGTTATAGATGAGATAAAGATCATTACCATTTCCACCGATAAGGATGTCGTTACCGCCTCCTCCAGTGAGGTCGTCATCGCCATCGCCACCATTTAAAGTGTTGCTGGCATCATTGCCTTGAATGCTGTTGTTGAGAGCATTACCTGTTCCATTTATCGCCGCCTCACCGATCAGATAAAGTGCTTCTACGTTGGTAGCTAGCGTCCAAGTGACGGAAGAGTTAATCGTATCTATGCCACCATTCACACCTTCGATAATTGTGTCGGTGTTATCGCTGATGTAATAAGTATCATTACCATCTCCACCATCAAGGATATCTGAGCCGCCTCCTCCGACAAGACCGTCATCGCCAGCACCACCAAACAGCGAGTTGTTAGCATCGTTGCCAGTAAGACCGTTGTTGAGACCATTACCCGTGCCATTTATCGCTGCATTACCCGTAAGAACTAGACGTTCTAGGTTGCTACCCAGCGTCCAACTGATGCTCGATTCTATAGTGTCGGTATCGTAGTAAGGATTGCTAAACTCAATAACTTGGTCGCCGATGTTGTCAACAATATAGGTGTCGCTACCATTGCCACCCTCCATGCGATCGGCACCCGCACCACCATCGAGAAGGTCATCGCCGAAGCCAGCAAATAGAGAGTTGTTGGCAGAGTTTCCGTAGATGAGGTTGCCTAGATCGTTACCTGTGCCATTTATTGCTGCATTACCCGTAAGAACCAGCTTTTCTAAGTTCTCACCTAGTACCCAAGTAATGCTGGATTCTACGGTGTCGAAACTATTACTATCATTAGGGGCTGTCTCTTCAATCAGATCGCCAATGTTGTCAACAATGTAGGTGTCATTACCATTGGCACCCTCCATGAGATCGGCACCTATACCACCATCTAGAATGTCATCACCCTCTCCCCCATTGAGGGTGTCATTGCCCGCTAAGCCATTTAGGATGTCGTTCTCATCAGTTCCGCTGAGAGTGTCATCGCCATTCGTGCCGTTTCTAGTTGCCATCTTGACATACTCAATTTTGTCCTTTTTTCAGTTAACTAGAATACAAAGCGATCGCACTTCACCCACTTAGGTCACCCGATTGGGTGACCTACAATTTTTTCATCTATCCATAGGCGGATTATTGATTTTAGCAAAGTCTACTTATGCTAAGGAATTAATTTACTTAACCCCCGGCTTAACTGTTTGCTGAGGCAGCAGGTGTGCTTGAACTTAGCTGATTAAACAAAATTATTGGTGATTCGCCAAGTGGTAAGTGATCGTCTATCCGCACGCTATTTAGCGTCAGATTATCAAGGTAGGATAAAAGGCAACTATCTTAAGTTTGAATAAACCCATAAAGTTGGAATTAACTTAAGGGTTACTACCGAGTTTGAAGAATGACAGATGTACTTAGAAAGCCTGTGGCTACTGGCGGTTGTCAGTGTGGAGCAATAAGGTATGCTCTTTATGCCCAGCCAGAGGGTGCTCACTTGTGCCATTGTCGGATGTGCCAGAAGGCGATGGGTAATCTCTTCGCGCCGCTTGCTCCAGTTCGACAAGAAGACTTTGCTTGGACTTGCGGAACGCCAAGATTGTTTCGTAGTTCTTCCGTTGCAGAGCGGGGATTTTGTCCTGAGTGTGGCACACCTTTGTCGTTTCGCGATACCGATAGCGAATGGCTTAGCGTAACAATTGGTAGCCTTGATCAGCCAGATGCAGTGCCACCAGTGATTCATTATGGTGTCGAGCGCCGAGTCGTTTGGCTGCACCTTGCAGATAGGCTACCTGAAGAACGCACAGAAGACGAGCCGTCTAGCAATCGACTTGCCAGCATGGTCAACTACCAGCACCCAGACTACGACAGCTTATAATATCCTCCCCAGGAAGCTAGCACAGTAGTCTCTCAAGGCAAGTCTCAGCATTGATCAACCGATCTATGCATGACTATAAGCCTGTGGCTACTGGCAGTTGCCAAGGTCGAGCAATTTCAAGGCACTCGTGATGAAACTGCAAAAGCCTAAGCGCAGACGTGGAGTAGTTCTCTCTTCACAGGGACAGCAGAAGCTCTCTTTAGCCAGACGGCAATCAGAAACACAATAGAAGAACTAAGCGAACGTACTCGACTATCCGTGAGTACCATCACAAAGGTACTGGAAGCTCGAATTGGAGTTAATAAATAAACCATTGATGCTTTTTTTGCTGCCTTTAGTTTACAGCTAGAGCGGATAAGTTTAACGATACTGCAACTGAATTCCTTAGCCCATTTTCTTGCAAACAAAATTCTTAAAAAAGAGTTTTTCCATTTTTACAAGCTCAAAATCTTTGATAGCAAACGGATTTAATATTCGCGATCGCGATGCTGTCCATTATTGGATGTATCACGATTACCATGATTCTCCTGACTTGGAGCTGTTGACTGCTTTTCTAACCATTGGATAAGGCTATTGGATAACTGACTAAGAGATTCTGTAAGCTGGGGCGAGACTTCTATCGGTAAGTTGCCAGAACGAACGTGCAAGTCTCGCTGAGGAAAGGGAATTTCAACGCCGCGATGACGTAAAATTGCTTCAATCCGAAAGTAGATGTCGCTCTTAATTCGGAATTGCTTACGAGGTTCGTCAATCCAAACCAGCAAATTAAAATCTAGGGAACTTTCGCCCATACCCATGAAGAATACCCTAGGGGCTGGTTCCGCAAGAACGTCGGCATGTTCTTTTGCTGCATCAATCAAAGCACCTCGAACAGTAGTGAGGTTTGAGCCATAGGCAACACCGACTGGTATTTTTAAGCGCGATACAGGAGAGTTGTGTGTCCAGTTAATAACCTCTGATTCAAGGAAACGAGAATTAGGCACAATAATCGAGATTTCATCCAGGGTAAGGATTTCTGTGCTGCGGACGCTGATACGCTCAACGGTTCCCATCTGTTCGCCTAGATCCACAAAGTCACCGACTTTAATAGGACGTTCAAAAATCAGCACCAAACCGCTGATAAATTCCTTGGCGATGCCCTGCAATCCTAAGCCAATACCAACACCTAAGACACTAGCAAAGATAGTTAGGGAACTGAGGTCAAGTCCCCATAGTTGCAGCAGGACAATCGTACCGAGGAAAATGATGCCGTAGGTGGCAATCTGAGCAACAGTTTCCTGGGAACCACGATTTAAGCCTGTTAAGCGTAGGACACGCGATCGCAACAGCTTTTTTGCTGTTCTTGCCAGTATCACTAAACCCGTGAATAGCCCTAGGAGAATTAATAAATCTAAAACTGAGTAGGACTTGTCTCCTAAGGGAATCAACTCAGAGACTAAACTGCCAACAAGAGTATCCTGCATCTGACGGCTTAGTTCCCGTGTTTGGGGGAATAAATTTGTGATGTAAAGGGCTATGAATAGCCACAACGCTAATCGAATGCAAGCAAAGAGAATTCTTACGGCGAGTTCAATTGTCAGGTGTTGGCGGCTATCTTCTGAGTCTTTGACTTCTGGGGGAAGCTTTGGCTGTAGCCAACGCCGCCAAATCCAACCCAATCCCCAACTCAATGCGATCGCAAATAACACACACCCCACGGAAACAAGCATTGCCTTCTGGATATAGGCAGGACGACGTTGCTCTTGTGCCTGCTGTATCGCCTCTTCCAATTGTCCCACCCAAATCTGTGCTTGCTCTTCTGTCGTTCTTCCGGGTGGTGCATCCCCCTGAGTAACGGTAAGTAAGTGAGAGCCATCTACTTGAATAATGGGTAAATCTTGAGTTTCATCAATAGTCACGGATATAGGAGGACTAGGGATTCGGACTTTCTGCTTGAGTAGGCGATTAGCATCCTCCGCTCGTTTTTGGGCACTATATCCTCCAGACGGGCTAACTTCAAACAGGCGGCGTCCATCAAGGACGATGGTAGCAGAGGGAGAGGGGTTGTCCTGACCAAAGACGGGTGTAAACGATAGCAAAACAGCGATCGCCATTGCCACAGCCGCAAGCCGGACAAATCGTCTCGCTAAATATGGGAAGCGAATCATAAAAGTTGTTAGTTGTTAGTTGTTGGTTGTTACAGACTTCAACTATGCCTGATTCCTAACAACCAGTCTTTACTTAATTGCGAAGCCAATAAACCAAACTTTCCTTACATAATCTACAGATAAATCCTTGTGCACCGGAGCTTTAGTGAGGAGGTTTGGGGGAGGCACTCCGTCCCCCAAAAGGGGGGTTTGGGGGGGCTTCCCCCCATTTCCGGGTTCTTCAAGAAACAATATTGTATTTTTTAACTTACATCCCACCCCTTTTAAACCCAACAACCAACAACTGCTTATCAAACCCCTTCATCCATTTCAGCGATTCACAGGTAACGGATTTGCAGTTTCGGGAGTTCGTGCTGTAACCAACGCCTCCTGTTGTTCCGCCAACTGTTTAGGTTTCAGGTAAAGATTTTCCAACAGCACAGCCGCACCAGCCACCCAAGGTGGAACAATTAACGCGCCAATAATGCCTAAAACTTGAGTTCCTCCCAACACAGCCAATAGCTGATACAACGGATGGACTTTCACCGAATTACCAACGAGTAAAGGGTCAAGCACGTAAGTTTCAACATTCTGGATAATCACAAACAACAGTAACACCCAGAAGAACGTTAGCCCACCGTGACCAACTGCAACAATTAAAGCCGGAACTGCACCTAAAATTGGTCCCAAAAAGGGAATCAAATTCGTAAAACCTGCAATTACCCCTAAACCTAGAGCAAACTCTGAAAGCCCCAAAATTCCCAAACCAGCAGTAATTGCAATACCCAAAATTCCCGAAACCAAGACTCGCCCTTGAATGTATCCCCCCATCCGTTGGGTAACTGGCTCGACTTGCGCTTCCAAACGCTCATTCCAAGGATAGGGGAATAAACTGACCAAGCCCTGAATCAATTTCTCAGAACCTGACAACATATAGCCTGAGAGCAACAGGGCAAGAATCAGGGTAAAGAAACCGCCGAGAATCCCTCTAGTGACACTATAAGAACGCACCAACAACTGCTGACTTGAGCGAATCACCCAACCCGTAAGTGCCTGAGGATTGAGTAGTTGGCTAACCGGACTGACTGTTTCTGGATCAGTCAAACCAAAACGAATTGCCAAGTTCTCAATAAGCGATCGCACAACTTCCAGGTAACCGGGTAGTCTCCGAATCAAGCGCTGAATTTGCTCAGCCACTGTCGGCCCAATCAATACCCCTGCACCTGTCAAAAGTCCTATTAATCCCAAATACACCACGATTACCGCTAACCACCGAGGCAACCGCAGCTTTTCGGCACTATCAATAATTGGAGCAAGCGCTGCTGCTACAACTATCGCAATCATTAGTGCTACCAACAAGCTTCGCAGTTGCCACAGTAGCACCAGTAACAAGCCCGTAGTGACAACTAACACCAGGTTAACCAGGGCAACAGTTATACGCTGCTTTGGTATAGTGTTCACCTCTTACTGCCTCCTAATCACAGAGTTTCCCGTAGACCCAAACATCGTAAACTCAAGCTTTGGTCAATTGTGGCAGATTGTAAACTCGTTAGCCTCAGCTATTTGAATGAGCTTTCAGGTCAGCCGCATGATAATATCCCAGAGTATCCGGTACAGGAAAAGAATATCTACTCCTTACCACCTGTAAACGTTACCCCTTTAATAAAATAGCGGTTGAAGAACGCATAAATTAGTAGTGCAGGCAGCGTTAAAACCATAGAAGCCGCCATAATATAATTCCAATAACTAATATATTGCCCCTTAAATGAATTTAACCCCAAGGGAAGCGTAAACATATCCGGGTCAGATAGAATTACAAGCGGCATCAAAAAATTATTCCAAGCTCCCATAAAAATAAAGATAGCTTGGGCAGCTAAAGCAGGTTTTGCCAAAGGCAAGACAATTGAGACAAACATCTCACCCCGACTTAATCCATCTAGCGTCGCAGCTTCCTCTAGCTCTTTGGGAAAATTGAGAAAAAATTGCCGCATCATAAAAATAAATGTGGCATTGACAATATTTGGAATAATCAACCCTTGATAAGAATTAAGCCAGCCAAAATTCTTTAAGATTAAATAGCTAGGAATAAGGGTAATTTGGCTTGGAACCATTAAAACAGCTAAAATCAAGAAAAACCATAGCTGTTTTCCCATGAAATTAATTCGTGCCAAGGCATAACCTGCCATTGAGTTAAATAGAAGATTGAACGCAGTAATACAAATAGCAACAAGAATACTGTTAAACAACCAACGTCCAAATAGTGGCTCTTGAAAAAAGATTGTTCTGTAATTATCTAAAGTAAACTGCTTGGGAATAAAATTCATACCTCCAGAAATGATTTCTGAGAGCGGCTTGAAGGAAGCAGAAAGCGCCCAAGCAAACGGCAAAAAAGTAATAACCGAATACAGAACAAGAGCCGTATAGATAAAAGTTTTCGTTCCAGGTAAATGCTTCATGCTAGCCAGACTGTAGTTTAATTGTCTTCTTTGAATAAATAACGTTGGATAAGTGTAACAACCATGATGATGCTTGCTAGCATCAAGGCAAGAGCAGCTGCATAACCCATATCTAAATTTTTGAAAGCGTACTGATAAATCAGCAATACAACCGTTAAAGTAGAATTATTAGGACCACCAGAACCAGCAGAAAAAATATAAGACTGGTCAAATAGCTGGAATGTACCAATCACACCCATAACAACGATGAAGAATGTTACAGGTTTAAGCAGTGGTAGGGTAATAGAGATAAACTGGTCAAACCGATTTGCACCATCAATCCTTGCTGCTTCATAGAGAGAAACCGGAATGTCTTGTAAAGCAGCCAAGTAAATCACCATATAAAAAGGTGCTGTTGACCAAATATTCATCAACATAATAGATTTTAGAGCAACCATTGGGTCACCAATCCAGTTGTAGGTTGGTAATCCTAGAAAAGCTAAAATATTATTAAATAGACCATTGGAGTTATAAATCCACATGAAGATGAGGGTTAAAACTGCCGATGAAGTAACGGTCGGGAGAAAGAAGATAATCCTAAACAGATTCTTGCCTTTGATTTGAGAGTTAAGAATAAGAGCTAAACCAAGAGCTAAAATCGTCTGAATCGGTACGACAACCGATACATATTCAGCTGTATTTTTTAGAGCAATCAAAACACGCTCATCATCCACCATCCTAAAAAAGCTTTTTAAACCAATAAACCGATAATTTAATTCTCCCAAAATACGGACTTTGTGGAAGGCAATAAATAAAGCATAGATGATTGGTAAAACGACAAATGTTCCAATGACTAAAATTGTCGGAGTCATGAAGGAGTAGCCAGCTAAAGCTTCTCTAAAACTTTCTTTTTTCCAAACTGCTTTCATAGTTGCACTCGATTTAGCGAGATTCCTTGATTAGTTTGCAGCGCGAATTTCCTTGTTAGCTGCTATTTGCGATCGCCTCATTGCTCTCGGTAAGGGTTGTTCACCAATCAAGGCACTGATAAATTGGTTATTGAATTGGGTATAAATAGTTGGAAGATGTTCGCCAGCTTGCCAAATTGTTGCATAACTAGAACCCTTAATAAAGGGAGCATAAAGAGGATTGTTAGCATATCCTAGCTCCGTTAAAACGGATTTACGAGAGGGTAAGCCAATGCCTCCTGTAGATACAGCTTTCATGCCTTCTTTGCTAGTTAAATAAGAAATTAATTGCCAAGCTGCGTCTTTATGTTTGGTTTTTTTATTCATAACGTAAGCGGCTGTAAAAGCAATTGTTCCTTTCTTCCCGTTGATTGTCGGAACTTCTGTTATGCCAAAATCAAGGTTGGGAAATGTCTCTTTCAAGTAAGGGATTGCCCAAGTTCCTTCAATCGTCATCGCCGCTTTGCCTTGACCAAACATATCACTTCCTGAGTTTGCACCGACATCAGAAGGTTGAGCTGAAGAACGCTCTTGGCGATATTGATCAATGACTAATTGCAAGCCTTTTAAGCCTTCGGGTGTAGCAAATGCAGCATAGCCCTTTTGGTCAACAATACTGCCGCCAAAGGCTTTAATCATAAAGGCTAGTCGTGAAAGTTCTGGTGTGATTCCTAAACCATATTGATCGACTCGTCTATCTCTGTTTTTATCAAGAGTAAGTTTTTTTGAATATTGGCGTAATTCCTCCCAATTTGTAGGAGGCTGGGTTATGCCTGATTCTTTAAAAGCGTCTTGATTGTAGAAGAGTGTAAGCGTGGAGAAGTCCTTTGGTAATCCATAAGTTTGATTCTTGAGTTGAAAGGCTTTCAGTAAAGCTGGCTCAAAATCAGCTAAATCAAATTGAGGTGTAATGTAAGGATTAAGAGGTTCTAGCACCTCGTACTTCATGAGTAAAGGCGCTTCAAAAGAATCTAAATAAAAAACATCGGGAGCAGCGTCACCAATTAATCGGGTTTTAATTACATCCATATATTGGTCATTGATGACTTCATGCTTCACCTTGATATTTGGATGTTGGGATTCAAATTTATGCAAAACCTGGTCTAGCAGTTGTTTCTCGGTAGTATTACTTTGCCAACCACTCAGAGTGATGGTGATACCCTCTTGTGTGTTACGAAAGCTACAGCTAGTTAAGGTAATAATTACCAGCAGCAAGAAAATCCAAAAGGAGAGAATTTTTTTCATCGTTAATTTTGCTTAACGGGTAGCATACACAAGCTGAACCCCTATCTTGTCTGAGGTCGAATTTTCTGCTTAATCCCAGTATTTGCTGGGAGTTGTAGTCAAGCAGTGAGATTTAAGTTAGTCAAAACTTCTTTACAAAAAGAGATATGAAGAGAAGAAGTTATTAGTTATTAGCTTATTAGTTCATGGAGAACATTTTAACTTTGTTTGGTGAGGCGACCAGACTTTTTAGGCGATCGCATTGCATTTTGGCTGATGAGTGCGATTTCTTATTCATACCCTCCCAACTTCTCCAGTAATTCTTCCCACATCACGATTTGCTGCTGCAATTGCTTTTCGGGCGATCGCTTGTGACTTCCTGTCCTTGAAACAGTCCTCTTTCTTCTAGCTCATCTCTAAGGAATCGTCTCTGCAACCCTTTGATATCTAAGCATTTGAGTTGATGAAACAACTGATCTGCCCAATATACAGTGGATAGTAGAGCCACTAGCGTTGGAAGCTAAGCAATTCAGAATGCCCTAGCCTAGGATTATCGAGGCTTTTAGCAACTGCCATAATGCAAGTTGTAGGTGCGACAGCTTAGTAACAATATAGATCAGGAGCATCAGTGTCAATGCAAATGCAAACAGAAGCAATTCCTCCAGATGGAAGCCCCACTGCCTAAAAACGAAGCGACGAGGCTCAAGGCACTTCGCCAGCTTCAAATTCTCGATACCGCTCCTGAAAAAGGATTTGATGATATCACCCGTTTGGCGGCGTTAATTTGTGGTGCCCCTACTACATTGGTTAGCTTGATTGATGCCAACCGCCAGTGGTTCAAGTCAAAGGTAGGTCTGGACGTATCGGAAACACCACGTAGTATTGCCTTCTGCGCTCATGCCATTCTGCAACCGGACATTATGATTATTCCGGACGCACGAGCTGATGAACGGTTTGCTACGAACCCACTGGTCACTAATCCTCCCCATATCCGGTTTTATGCTGGTGTGCCTTTGATTACACCAGATGGTCAGGCATTGGGAACGTTGTGTGTAATTGACTATGTTCCACGAGAACTCGAACCTCAACAGATAGAAGCCTTACAAGCCTTAGGTCGCCAAGCGGTAGTCCAACTGGAGCTACGACGTAGTTTAGCGGCTCTGGCACGCACCATTACTGAGCGGCTACAGGGAAAGAAGACGCGCAAGCGATTTTTCAAAAGAATAGCTGGCGGATTGGGAGCGGCAGCGACAATACTGGTTGTGATTGGTGCTATCTCGTACCGGAACACGAGCCGATTTATTGATACGGTTGCGAGAGTAGAAAACAACCAACAGGTTAGTGGAAATATCCAAGATTTACTTTCCCAGCTTACAGAAGCCGAAACTGAGCAGCAGAGCTACCTAATCGCTGGAGAAAAAGCTTATCTGAAATCTTATCAAGCTGCCGTTGCAGACGTTGAGCAAAGCCTCAAGGAACTCCAGCAATTAAGTGCCAAGAATCCCAAACAACAGCAAAAGCTCGATACGCTTGAACCTTTAATTGCCAGGAAACTGGCTTTGCTAAACAAGGGTACTGACTTACGACTCCGGAACTCTGAGGCAGCATTGCAAGTAGTGCTGTTGGCTGAGGGAAAGCAGCTAAGGGATGAGATCCAAAAAGAACTCACACAAATGAAGAACGAGCAAGAGTCTTTGCTCCAGCAGCAGACTGAAATCAGGAGACAGCAAACTGAGCTAATTGCCTTATGGCTCGGCATCTTGCTGGTGCTTATCGTCTTGGCTTGGGTCTACTACTTCATTAATCGAGAAATGGCTGAGCGCCAGAGGGTAGAAGAGACATTAGCAGCAGAGCGTGATTTTGCTTCTGCTGTCTTGGATACAGCGAGCGCTTTGATAGTAGTACTCAATCCAGAGGGGCAAATTATCCGCTTTAACCGAGCTTGCGAAAGGCTTACCCGTTACTCATTCGCTGAGGTGAGAGGTCAGTGTTTCTGGGATTTGTTCATCATTCCAGAAGAAGTGGAGCCAGTAAAAGCAATCTTTGAAGAGTTGCGAAATGGTGAGTTTCCAGACGAGTCAGAAAACTACTGGGTAACAAAGGATGAAGAGCGCCGACTGATTGTCTGGTCGGGTAATGCTCTCAAAAACGCTGATGGTTCGGTTAGGTACTTCATTGCTGCTGGTATTGATATCACCGAGCGCCAGCAGGCGGAAATCGCACTCCGTAGAAGCGAAGCCCAAAATCGAGGTTTCCTAGAATCGCTACAGCAGAGTAAAACCCGATTGCGGAAGCAGCAGACGGCACTGCTGGAACTAGCAAAATGTCAGCCTCTCTACACTGGCGACATCAGTGCAGCTTTTTCTGAGATTACTAAGACAGCAGCACAAACCTTGGACATTGAGCGGGCGAGTGTATGGCTCTACAACAACGACCGCTCGAAGATTCACTGCATCAAACTGCACGAACTTAGTGCCCAACGGTATTCAGAAGGGATGGAGTTAGCGGCTGTTGACTATCCTGGATATTTTCAAGCCTTGCAGTTAGAGCGTGAGATCGCAGCTGATAATGCCTATACTGATTCTCGGACTCAAGAATTTTCGGCATCTTATCTAGCGCCTTTGGGGATTGCCTCTATGTTGGATATGCCGATTCGCCTGGGTGGTAACACCGTAGGAGTCCTTTGTCTGGAACACGTAGGGACACCTCGTCACTGGAAGCTGGAAGAACAGAACTTTGCCAACTACTTAGCGTACATGGCGACTTTGGCGATGGAAGCTAGAAATCGCAAGCAGGCGGAGGAAGCCTTGCTTGTTGAGAAGGAAAAGTCTGAGCGACTGCTACGAAATATCTTGCCGTCTGAGATTGCCTTTCGCCTGAAACACGAGACTGACTCAATTGCTGACCACTTCGCCGACGTCACCGTCCTGTTTGCTGACATTGTTGGCTTTACAAAGTTTTCATCTTGTGTATCGCCCATAGAATTGGTAAAGTTGCTTAACCGAATCTTTTCAACGTTTGACCTACTAGCTGAAAAGCATGGGTTGGAGAAGATTAAGACGATTGGGGATGCCTA
This sequence comes from Microcoleus sp. FACHB-SPT15, assembly GCF_014849525.1. Lineage (NCBI taxonomy): Bacteria > Bacillati > Cyanobacteriota > Cyanophyceae > Oscillatoriales > Microcoleaceae > Microcoleus > Microcoleus sp. FACHB-SPT15. The sequence continues at coordinate 100,087 of NZ_JACJNU010000050.1, forward strand.
TATGGTCGTGGGAGGTTTGCCGACTCCTCGTCCCGATCATGTAGAGGCTGTTGCCGAAATGGCGCTGGATATGCAAAGAGAAATTGCCCAATTCAATGCCGAGACGGGTGAGAGGCTCAGCATTCGGATTGGCATCAACACAGGTCCCGTCGTTGCTGGTGTAATTGGCATCAAAAAGTTTATTTACGACTTGTGGGGCGATACCGTGAATACAGCAAGCCGCATGGAATCCCATGGAATTTCCGGCTGCATTCAGGTTACTCAAGCGACTTATGAGCGATTACGAGATGACTATCTGCTTGAAGAGCGAGGGTTGATTCAGGTGAAAGGCAAGGGGGAAATGGAAGTCCACCTCCTTATTGGGAAAAAGTCAAGTACAGGACAAAAGGAACTGTCACAGCGATCGCACTCTAGCTAAGAGGTTCCCTGACAAGTTATAGCAGAAGGCACAAGACAGAAGATTGATTGGTCAAGGTTTCAGTATTTGGCGAGATTCAAGAGTCGCCAAGGCGACTGCTATACTTCACACAAACATATAGTAAGAGCGCACAGCCGTGCGCCCTTACAGATAGTAGTTCAAAAGAATATTTGCGTAGTTCCTTGTTAGTAAATGTAGTCTTGCAATGCCTTCACATCCAACGGCTGTGACTGCAAGGAACGAATGGCTGCCGCCGCCGCTTTTGCTCCAGAAAGCGTGGTAATGATGGGAACTTTGTAAGCCAAAGCTGAACGACGAAGCAAACGCCCATCTACTCGTGCTTCTTCCCCGGAAGGTGTGTTGATAATCAACTGAATCTTCTTATTTTTAATCGCATCCATGACATTGGGACGCCCTTCATGAAGTTTCAAGATCAATTCAACATCTACCCCATGGTCTTTTAGGGCTTTCCTTGTACCTTCTGTTGCGACAATATGGAAGCCTAGCTCCATAAAGTCTCTTACGACTGGGACAACACCGGGCTTATCACGGTCATTCGTTGAGACAAACACGGTACCAGAGAGAGGCAAGTGTTGATTCGCGCCTAATGCTGCCTTGGCAAACGCCTTACCAAAGTCCGTATCAATCCCCATCACTTCACCAGTAGAGCGCATTTCAGGCCCTAGAATTGGGTCTGTACCTGCAAACTTCTCAAACGGCAATACAGCTTCCTTAACAGCTATGTGTTGGAGTATTGGTTCCTTGGTTAAACCCAGAGACTCTAGGGTTTGTCCAGACATAATCCGGGAGGCAAGCCCCGCTAAAGGTACACCCGTTGCTTTGGAAACAAAGGGCACAGTTCGAGAGGCACGAGGGTTGGCTTCTAGGATGTACACTTGGGGCGAATAGCCTTGGGTACCAACAACGGCAAACTGGATATTCATCAGCCCAACTACCTTGAGGGCTTTTGCCAACTGCACTGTCCAAGTGCGAATCTTGTCCACAACAGCGGGTGGCAAAGAAACGACGGGTAAGGAGCAAGCTGAATCACCAGAGTGAATTCCGGCTTGTTCGATATGCTCCATGATGCCGCCAATGACAACCATGCCTGTGTGATCGGCGATCGCATCGACATCTACCTCGATAGCATTCTCCAAGAATTTATCAATCAAAATTGGATGTTCTGGTTCTATCTGCACCGCAAAGGTCATGTAGCGTTCCAGTTCGGCATCAGAGTAGACAATTTCCATTGCTCGTCCACCGAGCACGTAGGAAGGGCGAACCACGACAGGATAGGTAACGCGCTTGGCGATTTCCAGCGCTTCTCCATAACTGCGGGCAAGACCATTCGGTGGCTGTTTGATGTCTAGTTGGCGTAATATTTTTTCAAACCGTTCCCGGTCTTCTGCCGTGTCGATAGAATCGGGAGAAGTCCCCCAAATTTCGGTCTTGAGTGCTTCCTTGGTTTCGGGGCGACTCAAAAATTCTTGCAGAGGAACTGCCAGCTTGAGTGGCGTCTGCCCTCCAAATTGGATAATCACGCCCTCTGGATTCTCCGCTTCAATGATATTGAGAACATCTTCCTTGGTAAGCGGTTCAAAGTACAGGCGATCGCTTGTGTCATAGTCTGTCGAAACCGTCTCCGGATTTGAGTTAACCATTATGGTTTCAAATCCCTCTTTACTCAAGGAATAAGCGGCATGACAGCAACAATAGTCAAACTCAATCCCCTGTCCAATTCGGTTAGGGCCACCGCCTAAAATCAACACCTTGCGGTTATCGGACGGTAGTACCTCTGAGTCTTCCTCATAGGTGGAATAGTAGTAAGGTGTTAACGCTTCAAACTCCGCCGCGCAGGTATCAACTGTCTTGTAGACTGGCACAATGCCCAAATTTTTACGGTAAGCGCGAACTTCGTCTTCTGAAGTTTTGGTTGCAAAGGCAATTTGGCGATCGCTAAATCCCTGCCGTTTAATTCCCCATAACTCCTCTTTGGAGAGCTTTTCTAAGGCAGTACGCTTCAGGAATTTCTCGGTTTCGAGTAACTCCTCCAACTTATCCAAAAACCACGGGTCAATCCCAGTCAGTTCGTAGATTTCCTCCACCGTCATCCCCAGCAAGAAAGCGTGGCGAATCGTGAAAATCCGTTCTGGATTCGGTGTTCTTAAACCTGGGCGGATTTGCTCTAAAGAAGGTAGCTTCTCAGCCTTATCACACCCCCAACCGTAACGCCCCGTTTCAATTGAGCGCAAGGCTTTCTGAAATGACTCGTGAAATGTCCGCCCAATTGCCATTGCTTCCCCAACTGATTTCATCTGCGTTGTCAGCACGGGTTCAGAACCGGGAAACTTTTCAAAGGCAAACCGGGGTATCTTCGTCACCACATAGTCAATCGTCGGTTCAAAAGAAGCTGGTGTCTTTTTGGTGATGTCGTTGGGAATTTCATCCAGCGTGTAGCCCACAGCAAGCTTAGCGGCAAACTTAGCAATGGGGAAACCCGTTGCCTTTGATGCAAGAGCCGAACTCCGGGAAACGCGGGGGTTCATCTCAATGACAATCACATCACCCGTAACGGGATTCACCGCAAACTGGATATTTGAGCCGCCTGTTTCTACGCCAATCTCGCGGATGATTTTAATCGAGGCATCCCGCAGCCGCTGATACTCTTTATCAGTTAGGGTTTGCGCGGGGGCAACGGTGATCGAGTCCCCTGTATGGATGCCCATTGGGTCGAGGTTTTCAATCGAGCAGATGATGACAACGTTATCTGCTAAGTCGCGCATCACTTCGAGTTCGTACTCTTTCCACCCTAGTAGCGATTGCTCAACGAGGATTTGAGAGACTGGCGAGGCATCCAAGCCTACCTGAGCCATTTCTTCATATTCTTCCTGGTTGTAGGCAATACCACCACCTGTGCCGCCAAGAGTATAGGCAGGGCGAATGATTAAGGGATAGCTGCCAATTTCTTCGGCAATTACCTTTGCCTCATCCATGTTATTAACGATTCCCGAAGGACAGACACCGACTCCAATCCGTGCCATTGCTTCTTTAAACAACTGGCGGTCTTCTGCCATCTCAATTGCTGGAAGCTTCGCCCCAATTAGCTCAACGCCGTACTTCTCTAGTGCCCCATTCTTGGCAAGAGTAACGGCGATGTTCAGCGCTGTCTGACCTCCCATTGTTGGTAGCAGGGCATCCGGTCGCTCTTTTTCAATAACCTTCTCCACAATTTCCGGTGTTAGCGGCTCAATGTAGGTGCGGTCAGCGGTTTCCGGGTCAGTCATGATGCTGGCGGGATTGGAGTTTACCAGCACGACTTCGTAACCTTCTTCCCGGAGTGCTTTACACGCCTGAGTGCCGGAGTAGTCAAACTCACTGGCTTGTCCAATGACAATTGGGCCAGAACCCAAGAGTAAAATTTTGTGGAGGTCGTCGCGGCGAGGCATAGTCGATAGTCCGTCGGTGTGTGACAGTTTTAGACCTGACTATTTTAAATGCTCCCACCATCATTATTTGTTGCTGTTTTATCTAAATTTGATGACTTGAGCGATTTGAGTGGGTGGGATGGCGAGAGAAAAGGCTTCCAGATGAAGGGCGATCAACTTCACGGGTAGCGTTAGCGTTGGGGCAGACGATCGCTTTTTCCCTCATGTTCCTAAGCGTTTAGACGTGGGAACAATAAGTGTATAGTCAGGATTAGAGGGTTTTTGCAAGTGTTTAACGCTCAACAAGTGATTGAATCGACTAGTCACTGGGTTGGTATGATTGCGAGTGTTGCGACCATCATCGCTACAATCTTTGGAGTTCTTATCTTTTTCTGTGGCACAGTTGCAGTAACGGATAATCAGGGGACTAGCGGTTGTAGTGGATTTTTAATTTACGATCCATTGTCTAATATGTTGACGTACACTCTTCCAAGTGAAGAGGAAAAAGACTACCTAATCGATAAAATCCACTGCTATCGAGATCAAATTCAGAAGCATCCCAAGAAGGCAACCCTCTACACTAACATAGGAGAAGCTGATCGGCGCTTGGGCGATTTGGAAGCCGCTCGTATTGCTCACAAAACCGCTATAGAGTTAGAACCAACCTTACAAGAAGCCAAGATAGGTCTGGCACTGGTAGAGCAAGACTTGGGTAATACCGCAGAAGCTAATAAGACTATTCAAGAGGCTTTAGCGCAACATAAAAATGCGATCGCTTATCTATTTCAAGGGGCTATTCTTCATAAACAAAACTACATCAATGGTGCAGAGCTAGCGTTTCAACAAGCGATTAGGCTAGATCCCAAGGCGAAAAAGCTGATTAGCATCTGGAAGTTGTGAGATATTAGTTGAGGCTTGTGATTTAGATAAAGCAATTCGGCTCTTACTTGCAAAAATTTAGCCAAGCAAGCATCACATCATATTTAGTGGATCTACATCAATAGTAAGACTGACATCTTTGGGACAAATTGCTCGTAGCTCATTTAAATCTGGCAATTCTACAGATACGTCTGGAGAAAACTTGAGCAAAATTTGCCAACGATAACGACGGGCAACTCGCATGATACTGGCTGGTGCTGGTCCCAATATTTCGTAATCTAACCCAGTAGTACCTAACCAATCTGCTAGCTGTTCTGCGGCATTTTCCACTTGTGCTGCATCCAAACCACTCAACCGGAAAAGAATGAGATGTCCATAAGGGGGATAGTTCAGTGCTTCCCGTTGTTCTAGTTCTGCTTGAATGAAGGATTCATAATCGTGACGCTGTACCGCTTGAATAACTGGATGTTGTGGAGAATAGGTTTGAATAATCACTCGTCCAGGGTCATCGCCACGTCCCGCACGACCTGCCACCTGAGTTAGAGTCTGAAAAGCCCGTTCTGCTGCTCTATAATCTGCTAAATTCAGTAGTCCATCGGCTGAAATAACACCAACCAAAGTTACCTGCGCTAAATCTAGCCCCTTGGTAAGCATTTGAGTTCCAACCAAAAGGTCAGCTTCTCCATTGGCAAAGCGTGTTAACAGTGTCCGGTGCGCTCCCTTGGTTCGGGTAGTATCACTATCAAAGCGGATAAGGCGCAAGTTGGGAAAAGCTTTAGCTAATTCCTGGGCAACACGCTGGGTACCACTACCGAAAAATTTTAAATAGGGAGAACCGCATTCCGGGCAGTTGCGGGGATGGATACGGGTGTAGTTACAGTAGTGACACCGGAGCAACTCAGCCGCGCCTTCATGAGTGTAGTGATAGGACAATGAGACATCACAATGCGGACATTCAACCACATATCCACAACTGCGGCAAGACACAAATGTGCTATGTCCCCGACGGTGGATAAATAAAATTCCCTGTTGTTTCTTAGCTTGCATTTGCTGCAAAGCATTTTGGAGGGAACGGCTAAAAATTGAGCGATTGCCTTGCTGTAACTCCTGCCGCATATCCACTACTTCCACTGGCGGCATCGGTCGCGAGTGAATTCGCTCTGGAAGGGAGAGATAAGAAGTAAGAGTTACGGGGTAAGAGGAAGGTTCTAACTGCTGAGTGCTGAGTGCTGAGTGCTGAGTGCTAACACTCACCCAGGTTTCTAAAGAAGGGGTGGCAGAACCTAAGATTAGGGGGCAGTTTTCTAACTCGGCACGCCACTGGGCGACGGTACGGGCGTGGTAGGTGGGTGCAGGTTGGTCTTGTTTGAAGCTAGAGTCATGCTCTTCATCCAAGATGATTAAACCGAGTTGGGGTAAGGGCGCAAAAATTGCACTGCGGGTGCCAATCACGACTTGTGGCTCACCTGTAAGCATCTGTCGCCAAGTGTCGTAGCGTTCGCCATCGGAGAGGGCACTGTGATAAACGTTAACTTTGTTGCCAAAACGGGCGCGGAAACGGTCTGTGAGTTGAGGAGTTAGACCAATTTCTGGCACTAAGACAAGGGCAGATTTTCCTTGTTCTAGGATAGGTGCGATCGCTTGTAGGTATACCTCTGTCTTCCCAGACCCTGTAACCCCATGCAGTAGAACTTGGGCAAAGCCATTAAGACGATTAATCACCTCTAAAGCCTGACTCTGTGATCGAGTCAAGGCTTTGGCTCCGTCTCCAGCTAATCTTGGTTCTGTCGCTGTGCGTAAGATTTCCCGTTGTTGAATGACAACATAGCCTTTTTGCTCCAGTGCCTTGATTGTTGAAGAACTAGCGTTGGAAATCTGTAGCAATTCTGTCAGCCACAAATCACCGCCACGACGCCTCAGCACCTCCAAAACTTCTCGTTGCCGTCCCGTTAGCTCCAGAGATAACATCCCTGTAGCCAGTGTTACAGCTTGTCTTAATTTTGGACGTGAGGGTTTGGGCTGTTCTAGATAACTTTCAACCCAACCACGTTTAAGTAATTCCCGTAATCCCCGGCTTGCACCTCTCACCTGACGTTGGAGATATTGCCAACTGTAGTCGCCATCGGGTTGAGCTTGGAGCAGTCCCAAGAGTTGACGCGCAGTTGTACCGACAAATGTATCAGCCTGGTTTGGGAGTGCAGAGGGATTGAGGCGAATGCGACGTTGCGATCGCCCTAGCAATCTTGGTGGCAGAGCAACCCGTATCACCGACATCAGTGGCGTGCAGTAATATTGAGCAACTCGCCCCAACAGTAGCCAGTAGGAAGCTGGAAAGAACGCACGACAAATAACGTCTTCGACCTCCCGAATTTTATCTGGTGCCAATCCAGGGGGCGGTGAGTCCGCAATCTGAAATGCGATCGCTCCCATTTGTTGCGCCCCAAACGGGACACTTAAGACATCTCCAGGGTTAACCGATAAGTCTGGCGGTAATCGGTAAGTAAATAGCCCTTGCACTCCGGGACCATCCACCAGCACATCAACCCACTGATTCTGGCTATCACCAAGCTGATAAGACGCTCCACGCTCAGCCAGCACCAGACCCAAATGAGGATTAGTCATATCGTGAACTCTACTTACCAAAACTTCTCGCTGCCACTTGTGGAAGGCTTGTATCAGACTTGTCAATTTTAGCTGGCTTCAGCCGAGAAATCTTTGAGAGTAGAGGAAGCTACAACAGTTGCTCTCACTACGACTCATCGTCCCCTCCTACTGACTCTATGAAAGTACTCGCTTTTCTCACTATTGGTAGAGAGGATAGCCCAAGCGTGTGTGAGATTCTGTGTCTAGAAGCAAAGTTAATTGAAAAAACCAATCATTCAAGCTAGTGGGCAAATATTTGCCTACGTTTCAGTCTCAGTGTCCAAATTTTTATAGGTCTATGGCTGTGAAATGTGAAAATTCTTGTCGGTATCAGGAATTATGACCCCGGCTTAATTGACGGTAGTTCTTCTGTTTCCTGAAGCACACTAGTTTTGTCTAAGCCGTAAAAATACTTAATAATTAGCCTTTTGTAATCAGGGGAACAGCTAACTATTTTACTTCTGATAGCCTTAGAATCAGTGTTTTCGGATTTCTAAAGCTGGGGAGTCAATCATTAAAAGGGTTTTAGAATCTTCCCTTGGATCTAGTTCCGCTTCACGCCTCTCTAGCTCATCCTCCTGCCATTTAGAGTTTCCTGCACTCTTGAGCCACTTTCGGTGTCGCAAACCACTTGCGTCAAGAATCGTTTAATTCTTGTCACCGTATAGCGTTAGTCACAAGAGAGCCACCTTCTCTCAATCTCTCGTACACTCATAACTCGAAGCTCGCCATGAACATTGCTGAATTGAACCAGATTGATAATCTCAAGTCTACAGAAGATACAGATTTTTCTCCTCCTGATAATTTTGAGGTAGAGGAAGCTGACTTGAGTCTTGTAGAAGTTGAATTCTCGGAAGCAGGGGATCATTTGGCAGCCGGACGTGCATCTGGATATCGCAAAACTAGCTCGGATGACACGGTAGGTGCTTTTTTCAAAGAAATGGCACGTTACCCGCTGCTTAAGCCAGAAGAAGAGATTGAACTAGCCAATCGTGTCCAGTTTTTACTGGAAATGGATGAACTCCAACAACGATTGGAGACAGAATTAGGACATAAGCCTAGTAAAGCGGAAGTTGCCAAAGCACTCAATCTTACAGAACGTCAGCTAGAAAGTCGTCTCTACCGCGCTCGTGTGGCAAAGCGTAAAATGATTCGCTCCAACCTGCGCTTAGTGGTATCAATTGCTAAAAGATATTTAAACCGTGGTGTTCCTTTCCTGGATTTGATTCAAGAAGGAGCCTTGGGTTTGAATCGGGCGACGGAAAAGTTCGATCCAAACAAAGGTTATAAATTTTCTACCTATGCATATTGGTGGATTCGTCAGGCGATTACTCGCACGATCGCTAATGATGCTCGAACGATTCGTTTGCCAATTCATATTGTTGAAAAATTAAATAAACTCAAGAAAGCTCAGCGTGACCTCAAGCAAGAACTGCAACGCAACCCCAATGAAGAGGAGCTAGCCCAAGCGTTAGAAATTACACCATCCCACTTGCGTCAGCTACTACAGTTGCGTAGGCGATCGCTTTCTCTCAACCACCGAGTTGGTAAGGGAGAAGATACAGAACTCGTGGATTTGCTCGAAGATAATGATCTGCGTTTGCCAGAGGAGCAGATGAGCGAAACCATGATGCGCCAAGAAATCTGGGATGTCTTAAGTGATGTATTGACAGAAAGAGAAAAAGATGTTATATCACTTCGCTATGGTTTAGCAAGCAGTGAACCCTACACCTTGGAAGAAGTAGGTGGTATGTTCAATCTTTCCCGTGAGCGTGTCCGTCAGATCCAAAGCAAAGCCATGCGTAAGTTACGCCGTCCCCAAGTGGCTCGACGCCTTAAGGGTTGGCTGAATTAAATCCTCTAATCTCAACCAGTAGGGGCGCAAGGCTTGCGCCCCTACAAGTGCTATTGCATGAGAGCTATTGATCAATAGTTGGTTTGAGCTTGTGAGCAGTTCTCAGGATTTGCCCTGCCAAAATCGCTGCCCCAAATCCATTATCAATATTGACAACTCCGATTCCAGGCGCACACGAGTTGAGCATTGTCAGAAGAGGAGCAATGCCGCCAAAACTTGTACCGTAGCCAATACTGGTAGGCACTGCAATCACTGGGCAATCTGCCAAACCTGCGACAACACTAGGTAACGCCCCTTCCATTCCAGCGACGACAATCAGAACATCTGCCTCGGTAACTACGTGTTGATTACTCAGCAAGCGGTGGATACCAGCCACCCCAACATCCCAGAGGCGCTTGACTTGAAAACCACATAATTCAGCCGTTACAGCGGCTTCCTCCGCGACGGGTAAGTCAGATGTACCTGCACAAATAACACTGATAATTCCTGAATATTTAGATTGGATTGTTCCTTGTACTAATGTGCAAATCCGGGCAGTTGGATAGTATTGCAAGCCGGGGACTTTTTCTTGCAGTTTGGTAAAGACATCTGGCTCAATTCGGGTTGCCATAACTAGAGGATTACGCGATCGCATCACCTCCATAATTTGTGCAATTTGTTCAGGCGTTTTCCCTAAGCCCCAAATTACTTCAGGAAAGCCAGTTCTTAAGGTGCGGTGATGGTCGATTTTGGCAAAATCCCCGACTGACTCAAACGCAAGATTTTTCAGTTTGTCTAGGGCACTAGCTGGCGTCACGTTACCAGCAGCAACAGCTTCGAGTAGAGATTGTAGAGCTTCAGGTTGAGTCATTATTACAAAAATTGTTTATTCGGTCACTTTAAATTGATAACTGTTCCCACAACACCTGGTTAGGGAACAGGAGAAAATTATCATTATCCTGTACGAACTAGCTTACAAAGTTGATTGAGAATTCAGCCAACCTAGGAAACTTTCGGTTGTCCTGAAATACTGTTCTACACCAGCGTCCCGCAAAGGCTGCTGAACTTCTAACGCTCCGAATTCTTTGACATTACCACTTAGAAACACCTTAACTTCAGTAGGATGTACGCTTGCATCCTGAAGGATGTTGTACAGAATCAGATTGTCAGTAGGCTCTTTTTCAAAGAAAGCGGTGTTCAAGCTTGTCTGTAACATATTGGCAGTTAGGGCAATGATCTCAGCCTGAGCAGCAAGCTGATCGAGGGCTTGAAATAGACGCTCTTTGATATCGTTAAGTAACCCCCGATTTTCAAGTACAGACTGCCTCACATGGAAAAGGAGAGACTTAGCATAAGGTGAGGTAACGTCTCGTCGTAATTGGCTGATTTGCAGATTCAACTCGTTCTCAAATCGGTTGCGACGCTTTAGCTCCTCCTCTAGCGCTGAAAGAGCTTCCATACAGCAAATGCTGGGGATGGCGATGCGGACTGATGATGGTGGTGTTGAGAGCAAATTGTAGGCTTGAGAGTCGCGTCCTGTAGCAATGCTCATCAAGAAGTTAGTTTCAATATACAGTCTCACCACTTAGTGCTATCCCAGAGTAAGTCGTTCCATCTTCAATCTGCTGTAACAAACCAACTTCCGCTAACTGTTGTGAAGCTGGCGGTGTTTGGGATTTCCAGTGATAGGCTAAGTCACTCAGCCATGCTTCAACTAGCCCCTCTAGGTAATGATGAAATATTCGTATTTCCCCGTATCTGGTTTCATAATGGCTGAGTACAGGGGCAGTCTTAATGTAGCTAACTGGTTCAGACAAATCAGTCCCGTCACAGCGAAAAATCTGAATATCTTCAAAATCAACTAGCATGGCGAAGGGGATCTCTGTATTTGCTGCTTGCAGATACGATTTTACTTTCTCAATGAACCAATCCTTGTGTTGCTTGCCTGCGAGGTGTCTCGCTTTAACCTCAACGAGTAGAATGGTTGTCCCACTTTTGTCTTGGGCAATGATATCAAACGGAATATCAGTGTTCAGTTTTTGGATTTCCATGACCCTAAATCCTACAGCGAGTTGAGTGTCTCTGCCTCATCAGGCTGCTGTTATACCTTCATCCTATGCTAAGTAGATATCAAGCTTGTTAATCGCTGACTTTCAACTCATAGATATTCCAGACAACGCCACCAAGGGCATTGTATTTAACGTTTTGGATGCGATCGCGTACTGCCGACATTGATAATGAATTCACCAGGTAAATCATCGGCAAATACTCTTGCGTAATACGTTGCGTCTCGGCGTAGATGGCTTTGCGTTTTGCTTCGTCTACTGTTTTTGCCCCCTCAACATAGAGACGACCGATTTGGGCCTCCCAATCGTAAACTTCTCTGCCCTCAATCGGTACTTGTCCCTGTTGGGGTTTCTGGTTGAAGGCGTGTAATCCTCCATCTGGTAACCAAACATTAGCCCCATCATGTGGTTCCACACCACCCGTGAAGCCTAAGAGATAAGAGTCCCAGTCTAGGGTGTTGGAAAGTTTATCAACCAGCGTGTTAAATGCGATCGGATTGAAATCGACTTGAATACCAATTTGGCTTAAGTTTTGCTTAATTTGCGCTCCCAATGCTACGCGAGTTTTATTTTCTGCATTGGTAAGTAACGTGAAGCGTACTCGGTTGCCTTCAGCGTCAAGTAATTGTCCTCTATCGTTAAATTTAAATCCTGCTTTTGTTAATAATTCCTTTGATTGCTCAGGATTATAGTCGTAGACTTTTAGACCTTCTTGTTGCGAAATGTAGTAGGGGCTTTGTAAAGAAATTGGTGAATTTTGTAACTCTCCCAAACCACGTAGGGTGTTATTAATCATGCTCTGGCGATCGAGGGCATAGGCGATCGCTTGTCGAAATTCCACTGAATTGAACCAACGAGACTTGATTGGATCAACTAATGGACGTCCCTTTCTTTGACCTTTGTTGAGGTTGAAGGAAAGAAAAAGCGTACCAGGTCTTGCTTCTGCCGTATGAAGCTTAAACTTTCCTCGCTTTTCTTCCCGCTTGAGTAGCCCAAAATGCTCAACAGGCATATATCCCCAACCCTCAGTCAGATCTAAACCCCCAGAACGAAACTGAAGTAAAGCGGTTTCTTGTGATTCAACAATTTGCCAGACAATCCTCTGGATGTAAGGCTGAGGTTTGCCTTGAGCATCTTTGCGCCAGTAGTAAGGGTTTCGCTCCAAAACTACACGTTGACTAGGTGTATAGCTAGCAATGCGATAAGCGCCGTTGACAACAATTTCTTGAGGATTTGCATCTGTTCCCCACGTTGAGGCAAATTTCGGGTTTCCGCTAGCATCTTTAGTAATTACCGATTCGCGGAGAATATGTTTCGGTAAGATAACAATGCCATCTTGTGGTCCAGATGTAATGCGTAAAAAAGGAGCAAAAGGCTCTGGTAGAGTAAATTCAACCCGACGCTCATCCAGCCTTCTAATCTTAGGGAAAGTGCCTGATGTACCAATTTTTAGAACATCTTTTTGATCAGTGGCAATCTCTGGATTAAAAACAATCTCCTCATAAGTAAAGACAACATCATCCGCTGTCAATGGCACACCGTCTGACCACTTCAAGCCCTCCCGTAGGGTAAAAATATAGCGCTGGTTATTGTCAAAACTCTCCCAAGATTCCGCCAAACCTGGCTCAATCTTTCCAGTGAACTCGTTGGCAAAGGTTAACCCCTCAAAGGTGAAAGGAAAAATATTTGGAAACTCGCTTTTTAGGGCGTAGTTGAAGGTTTTTGGATCGCTAATAGTATGTAGCACCAGTTGCGATACTTGAGCCGCTTCTGTTTTTAGCTCTGTTGGGTTACAGCCTCCTAGAGCTAATTCAGGAATCACCCACAAAATCAAGGTTAGTAGTACAGATAACCAACGACGGAGATTCGGCAAGACGGTACTCATATGGCAGTGCTACTCAGCTTTCGACCCATGATAAACTTCTGTCGTTTCTTTGAGAGACAATCTTGACTATTAATCCATCGCTTTCAATTCATAGACATTCCACAGAGTTCCCCCAAGCGCTGAGTATTTTACGCCTTGGATGCGATCGCGTACTGCTGTCAGAGACAGCGGATTCACCAGATGAATAAAGGGTAAGTACTCTTGTGCGAGGCGTTGTGTTTCGGCATAAATTTCCTTACGCTTTGCCTCATCTACCTCCTGTGCGCCTTGGATATAGAGACGACCAATTTCTTCTTCCCAATCTGCTACCTCCCGCCCTTCTATCGGTGGTTGTCCGGGTTGAGGTTTCTGATTGAAGGGGTGGAATTGACCGTCAGGCAACCAGATATTCGCTCCACTATTCGGTTCAATGCCACCAGTAATCAGTCCGAAATAACATTCCCATTCGAGTGTGTTCAGCACCTTGTCGATCATGACGGCAAAATCAATGGGCGTGAAATCGACTTGAATCCCGATTTTACTCAGATCGGACTTAAGCTGCGAACCTATTGAGTCACTGATTCTACTACCTGCTTGGCTCAATAGGGTGAAGCGGACGCGGTTGCCATCTGCATCGAGCAACTGGTTTTTATTGTTGTATTTGAATCCCGCTCCCAGCAGTAATTCTTTTGCCTTTTCTGGATTATAGTCGTAGACTTTTAGACCTTCTTTGGGGGAAAAATAGTAAGGGCTTTGGACAGAGATGGGTGAATCTTGAAATTCACCAAGTCCACGAAAGACATTATTAATCATGGCTTGGCGATCAAGAGCGTAGGCAACGGCTTGTCTAAAGGCAAGCGTGTTGAACCAACGCGACTTAATCGGATCGACTAATGGGCGTCCCTTACGGCGACCTTTATTGAGATTGAAGGTAATAAAATTAGTCCCAAAGTCAGGGCCACCATTTTTAATGGTAAAGTTGCCTCGCTTCTCTTCCCGCTTGAGTAGCTGAAAACTACTAGGAGCAATTTCAAGCAGATCTAAGCCCCCAGAACGAAACTGGATTAAGCCCGTATCGCTCGATTCGACAGTTTGCCAAATTAGGCGTTCAACATAAGGCTGTGGGTTACCCTGAGCATCTTTACGCCAGTAGTAAGGATTACGCCTAAAGATTACCCGTTCATATGGGGTGTAGCTCTCCAATGTATAGGCACCACTGCCAATAATTTTCTTTGGATCTGTATCAGTTCCCCAGGTAGACAGAAACTTCGGCTTTCCGTCTCGGTTGTTAGTGAATACGGCTTCGCGTAGGGCGTGTTCCGGCAAGATTGCTACGCCGCCAACTGTTCGGAGGAAGGGGGCAAACGTCTCTGGCACGGTGAATTCTACACGGCGGTCGTCCAGTTTACGGACTTTTGGTAAAGCACGACTTTCACCAATTCGGAGAACATCTCTAAAATCTGTGGGAATCCGCTCGTTGAAGAAGATGTCATTGTAGGTGAAAACAACATCATCGGTTGTCAGTGGTTCACCATCAGACCACTTCAGTCCTTCGCGCAGGGTAAAGACAATCTGCTTGCTGTCTTCAGAAATTTCCCAAGATTCCGCTAGGGCTGGTTCAATGTCCGCAGTCACTCCATTTTCCGTAATCAAGCCATCGTAAATGTAACCAAAAACGGTGGGTGATGCTTGGTTCATCGCATAGTTAAAGCTTTGTGGATCGCCTGGATTGCGAAACACGATCTGGGGAACTTGGGCAGCTTCGGTTTTAAATTGAGAGAGAGTACAGCCTGAAAGTGCGATCGCCAAAATTGAGGCGAGTAAAACGGAAAACCAACGACGCAGAGTAGTAGTCGAGAACACAGCAGAAATCATGTTGCAGTGCCACTAGGAGTTTTTCGGATGATAGACCAGCTTCCTTTGAGGAGAAATAACCGGGTAATCACTTTATATATTCGTCTGTGAGTTTGAGTTCGTAGAGATTCCACAGACTACCCCCAAGGGATGAGTATTTTATACCTTTAACGCGATCGCGTACAGCCACAAAAGTTAGCGGACTAACTAGATGGATGAAAGGTAAATTCTCTTGGGCGATGCGTTGCCCTTCGGCATAAATCGCTTTGCGTTTGGCTTCGTCCAACTCCTGCGCTCCCTCAACATAGAGACGAGCCATTTCCCGCTCCCAGTCGGCAAATTCCTGTCCTCTGATTGGAGGTTGCCCTGGTTGAGGTTGTGAGTTGAATTGATGTAATCCGCCATCTAAAGCCCAAATTGTGGAACCACCGTGCGGGTCAATTCCAGCTCCGCCAATAGCGCCAAGGTAAGCGTCCCAATTCATCGTGTTGTTGAGCTTGTCTAAAAGCGCGTTGAAGTCAATGGATTGGAAGTCAACTTGAATGCCGATTTTACTTAAATCTCGCAGGATTTGGGTTCCAATAGAGCTGATGCGTCTACCCCCAGCATTAGTCAAGAGTGTGAAGCGCACGCGATTGCCTTTTTCATCAAACAGTTCACCTCTATCGTTATATTTGAATCCCGCCTCCAACAGTAATTTCTTCGCTTTTTCTGGGTTGTAGTCGTAAACTTTTAGACCCTTTTCCGGAGAGAGATAGTAGGCACTGTTCTCCGGAATCATTGAATGTTGCGGTTCACCCAAACCCAGAAGAATGTTGTTAATCATGGTTCGGCGGTCAATGGCATAGGCAACGGCTTGCCGAAAGGCAACGTTATTAAACCAGCGAGATTTCATTGGATCGACTAAAGGCTTTCCGTTACGGCTTCCTTTATTGAGGTTGAAGCACATAAACAGTCTGGTCGTGTCGGGACCACCATTGTGGATCGTAAAATTAGCTCGATTTTCTTCTCGCTTCAGCAGGGCAAACGTTGCAGCGGAAATATCGAGGATATCAGCCTCTTTAGAGCGAAACTGTAATAACGCTGTATCAGTGTTTTCGATAATTTGCCAGACGAAGCGCTCAATATAAGGTAGAGGATTGCCCTGAGCATCTTTTTTCCAGTAGTAGGGGTTACGTCGGAATACTACACGCTGACCGATGCTGTAACTTTCCATCCGATAGGGACCATTGCCGATAATTTTGTCTGGATCGGTATCTGTTCCCCAAGTTGATAGAAACACAGGATTCCCCTGTGAGTCTTTGGTCTTTACCGATTGACGTAGAGCATGGGCTGGCAAGATTGGCGCTCCACCCGCATAGAGAAGGAAGGGTGCAAAAGGTTCTGGTACTGTAAATTCAACTCGGCGCTCGTCTAGTTTTCGCACAGTCGGCAGTGCGTTACTTTCTCCAATTCTGAGGACATCTCTGGTCGGGGCAGGAATTTGTTCATTCAAGTAGATGTCATTGAACGTAAAAACTACATCATCTGCTGTCAGGGGTTTACCATCTGACCACTTCAAGTGTTTTCGTAGGGTAAAGACAATTCGCTTTTTGTCCTCTGAAATTTCCCAGGACTCAGCTTGGGCTGGATTAAGTTCCCCAGTAAGCCCATCTACACTGATTAACCCCTCGTAAATGTAATCGAATACGTTAGGCGATTCTTGACTCAGGGCATAGTTAAACGTTTTAGGGTCAGTGCCAACATTGGCAACAAGTTGGGGGACTTGAGCCGCCTCAGACTTAAATTGAGCGATAAAGTCAGCCGGACTACAGGAACCCAGAGCGATCGCTAAAATCGCAAGAAGTATACCTAAAAACCAATGACGGCGAGTACTGGTCAAGAAGGTAGTAGGGTTCATACTGTAACGTTACTGAGCTTTTTCATATAATCTCATCCTAGTGTTTTCAGCCTCGGATGATTGTCTCGGATGAGTGTGAAGAACAGATTGGGTTAGTTGTCTTCAAGCTTGAGTTGGTCAATGTTCCAGAGTGTTCCCCCAAGTGCAGTAAACTCCACACCCTTGACGCGATCGCGTACTGCTGCTAGCGCCAGTGGGTTCACTAGGTAAATAAAGGGCAAATTCTCTTGGGTAATTTGTTGCGTTTTCGCATAAATCGCTTTGCGCTTGGCTTCGTCTAACTCTTGTGCGCCTTGAATATACAGACGACCAATTTCCTGTTCCCAATCCGAGATTTCTCGACCTTCAATCGGAGGTTGTCCGGGTTTGGCTGGTTGATTGAAGCGATGGGATGCACCGTTGGGCGACCAAATATTAGAGCCATCATTCGGCTCAATTCCTCCTGTAAAGCCAAGGAGATAACATTCCCAATCAATCGTGTTGTTGAGCTTGTCTAAGAGCGTTGTAAACTCGATCGCATTTATATCCACTTGCATACCGATTAGGCTCAAGTTTTGTTTAATCTGAGAAGCCATTGCTTCAGTGCCCCGACTACTTGCACCTGTTAGTAAGCTAAAGCGCACCCGATTCCCCGCTTCATCCAGCAGTTGACCTTTGGCATTGTATTTAAATCCCGCTTGCAAAAGTAATTCTTTCGACCGTTCAGGATTGTAGTCGTAAACCTTTAAGCCCTCTTTGGGAGAAAGGTAATAGGGACTTTGGACGGAAATCGGGGAATTTTGAGGTTCACCTAACCCTCGAAAAATATTGTTAATGATCGTTCGCCGATCAATCGCATAGGCAACAGCTTGTCGAAAGGCAACGTTGTTGAACCAACGAGACTTAATCGGATCTACCAGTGGACGACCTTTGCGCCTACCTTTATTGAGGTTGAACGCAATAAATGTTGTGCCATAATCAGGACCACCGTTGTAGATTGTAAATTTACCCCGTTCCTCCTCCCGCTTCAGCAAGGAAAAGGTTGCGGGGGAGACACCGACAATATCCAATCCCCCAGAACGAAACTGGATTAAAGAGGTATCGGTGTTTTCAACAAGTTGCCAAGTGAAACGCTGGATATAAGGTAGAGAATTGCCCTGAGTGTCTTTCTTCCAGTAGTAAGGATTCCGTTCAAAGACAACGCGCTGGCTGGCGGCGTAACCCGTGAGTCGGTAGGGGCCATTGGTAATAATTTTGTTTGGGTCTGTATCTGTTCCCCAGGTTGAGAGGAATTTAGGATTACCTTTAGCATCTTTGGTGTTGATCGCCTCGCGCAGTGCATGGGCAGGTAAAATGGCAAGACTTGCCGAGCGAAGAAAAGGGGCAAAGGGTTCAGGGATAGTAAATTCTATTTCACGCTCATTGAGTTTTCGCACAGTCGGCAGTGCTTGACTTTCCCCAATTTTTAAACTATCTCGGATTGGTGTGGGAATGGCTTCATTGAAGAAGACATCGTTGTAGGTAAAAATTACATCGTCAGCGGTTAAGGGTGCGCCATCTGACCATTTCAGTCCTTCTCGCAAGGTAAAGACAATTTGCCGCTTGTCCTCAGACATTGTCCAGGATTCGGCAAGTGCAGGCTCTATTTCTCCCCGACCATTTTCAGTGATTAGCCCTTCATAGGTGTAGCTAAAAATGTTAGGCGATTCACTGCTTAAGGCGTAGTTAAAGGTTTTTGGGTCAGTCGTCTGACTAACGACTAATTGTGGTGATGATGCGGCTTGGGTGATGTATTGGGCTGGACTACAGGAAGAAAGCGCGATCGCACAAACTACAGCCAGCGTTCCCGCTAACCAACGTCGCCCAGTTGCCATGAAAATAGTAAAGAGTTTCATAGATTAATTTATACCTATAAGCCGCTTACAAAGTTGACTAGGGCTATAGCCAGCTAAGAAAAGTTAAGGGGCTTAACCCGTCTACTTTGTAGAATATCCTCATCCTAATGCGATCGCCTTGGTAAGAAGGGTATGACTAAGAGCGATCGCTTGTTTCATGAGCAGGTAGTGAAGGGACTTGGACACTGAGCATTTGGTGCAATCCAGCCTTTTAGACCTTTATATTCAACCAAAGCCCAAGTGCGATCGCAACTTAAAAGCTTGACAGTAGTCTGTTCCGGAATCCGACCAACTGTTGCGCTTTGAGTATTGGCACTCTTGTAAACTGAAACTCCCCCAGAACCATAGCCACGAGTACTCGTCCCCAACAACTGCGAGTAAATCCAGCCAGTTCCCTGAAATTCAACTCCTTGAGGGCTTTCTGCGTGAGTTAACTGTACCCAATCGCCTTGGGAGGCTGTAAGATCGACAACCACACCCGCTGTAGTTGTCGGCAAATTTCCGATAATTTTGTAATTGCTACCTGCTCCAGAGCGCACATTCAACCCTTTTGGATCAGTATCAATGACATAGGCAGAAATCTCACAAGTTCGTTCACTGTTTAGACTTTCCGTCAACTGAGTATTAGGTTGAGTTGAAGGTTTAGCCTCAGATGTACTAGATGCTTGAGGTGTTTGCACAGGCGTTGTTGTTGACGGACTCGACGCTTCACTGATTGGAGAGGACTGAGGTAAGTCAGAATCCTGGCAACCAACAGCAAGGCTACCCAAGAATACAGTCAATATTAATAAGCGTCTCATAACAGTCCTCTTATCGCCTTGCTTTAAATACAGAAACTTGATTTGGTTCTATGACTATATTTCGGAGAACGATTGAGCTAACCGGAAGGAGATAACCTTTGCAATTCAACGAATAACCTATGCTCCATTCTGATTTAGCGATTTGGTAAACAGCGCATCTTAAAAACAGTACATATGTATGGAGGTAAGGCAATCTTATACCTTAGCAGTTTAATTCAGTTGCTGCTATCCTCAAGGCAAGAAGCTGTGATTTTTTCACAAATTCTCGCCCTAAGTCTAAAGTCCATGCCATGCTTATCGAATTTAGTGTAGGTAACTACAGATCGTTTAAGGAGCAAGTCACCTTTAGCATGGTGGCAGCTAACCTTGTCGCGAAAGACAAAAAGCTTGATGAAAACAACGTTTTTGAAATAGACGATGATCTTAAATTACTTAAGAGCGCCGCAATATACGGTGCAAATGCCAGCGGTAAAAGCAACATGGCTAAAGCATTAGGCTTCATGAGATGGTTCATGATTAACTCTTCTAAAGAGACTCAAAGCACAGAAAAAATCGGTGTTGAGCCATTTAAGCTTGATACTGAAACCGAAGCCAAGCCATCTTTTTTTGAAATAGTATTTTTAATGAACAATAAAAGATATAGATATGGATTTGAAGCAACTCGTGACAAAGTTGTCTCTGAATGGTTATTTTATGTTCCTAAATCAAGAGAGACTAAACTTTTTGAACGCAAAGAGGACAATATTCGTGTTTCTAAAACATACAAGGCTGATGGTATTCAGCAGAAAACCAGGCATAATGCCCTCTTCTTGTCTGTATCTGCTCAATTTAATGTCCAGATTGCAGAAAGAATTTTGGATTGGTTTACAAACACAGTTAAAGTTGTTTCTGGATTAGATGATAGACGTTATCGAGGATATACAGTTAGTTGTTTGATAGATAACGAAAACAAAGATGAAATTCTTCATTTACTCAAAAAATTAGATTTAGGTTTTAGTAATGTCAAGGTAAAAGAAAGCAAGTTTACCCTTGACTCTTTGCCCAATCAGTTACCAGATGAAATAAAAAACTTTATTTTAAAAAATGTGGAAAAAGAAGCGATATCCGTATCAGTTCAGACCATACACCTAAAAATTGATAGAAAAGGAAATTCTGTATCTACAGAGCTTTTTGATTTAGACGATCAAGAGTCCGAGGGAACACAAAAAGTCTTTGCTTTAGCAGGACCTCTTGTTGACACGCTGAAAGATGGAAAAGTTCTAATCATTGATGAATTTGATGCAAGAATTCATCCTTTGATCAGCCGTGCGATTGTTGAAGTATTTAATTCTAAAGAAACAAATCCAAGTAATGCTCAGTTAATATTCATGACTCACGATACCAATCTACTTAGCAATAAGCTTTTTCGTAGAGATCAAATTTGGTTTACCGAAAAAAATAGATACGGCGCAACAGATTTATACTCTCTAGCAGAATACAAAGTACGTAACGATGCCTCATTCGAGAGTGATTATATTAAAGGTAGATATGGCGCAATTCCTTATATCGGAAATCTGAATCATCTGCTCGACTCCCATGTCTAGAAGAAGGGTAAACTCTCGTGGATATTCACCCAGAAAGGTTAATACGAGGGAAGTCAGGCAGAGATTCTTGATCGTATGTGAAGGAGAGAAAACCGAACCTAACTATTTTGAGGGGTTTCGTGTTTCCAAGGTTGTTGAAATAGATGTGCAGGGTTTAGGAGAAAATCCAAGTAAACTAGTTCAAAGTGCCAAGGAGCTGAAAAAACAAGATGATTATGATCAGGTTTGGTGTGTTTTTGATCGTGATTCTTGGACTGTAGAGGATTTTAATAACGCTATCAAAAATGCTACTGCTCAAGGATTTAAAGTTGCTTATTCCAATGAAGCATTTGAGCTGTGGTATGTCCTACACTTTGAATTTATCGATACTGGTATTCCTCGAAAGGATTATCTTCGTAAGTTGACTTCCCTACTTGGTCGGACATATCAGAAAAACAGTGAAGCCATCTATGATGAGCTATTTGAGAAGCAATCTATTGCTATTAGAAATGCTGAAAATCTTCTTAAACAATACGATCCTCACAATCCAGTCAGAGACAATCCATCCACTACGGTGCATCTGTTAGTACTGGAACTCAACAGATTCATTCAATGAGTAGACTTTGAACAATCTCCTTTTTTCTCCCCAGATATAGTCTTAGTCTAATTTAACTACGATTGGTTCGCAATTGAGAGTTTCTGATGACTTCTGTTTAGAAGCAGAGGCTTCGCAATTAATACTATTAGGCTTAAAAAGAAGCTTCAGTTCTTTCGTTCCTTCTGGCACTTCAAATGCCACCTCACCCTGCTGTTCATCATCTGGGCTGAGTTGACCTGTAGGGCTTTGTACATCATCTAAAGCTCCAGCGAGGAGAGCTACCTCATACTGATTATTTTTACTATCTATCAGCCCAAAAGATACAACGGAAATAGTTTGAGAAGTCTGTCCTTTGTTGGTAATTGTGGTAGATACTACTATCCACTTTTGTCCTTGATTCGGTTTGATTACTCCTTTGCCTTGATGTTCACGTATGCCGTTAACTTTAAATTCCAAATCGAGATTTTTATCTTTAATTGAAATGGGGATATCTATGTCATGTATCGTTTTTGGCAAGGATAGCGGTGAAGGCTTCAGCGCTGTTTCTTCAGAATGCTGACTACTTGAGTGCTCAGTACTTGTCGATTCAGTTGTATTGTGAGGGCGTTCTGTGGAAGAACACGCAGCTATCAGGGCAAGTAGAGTAATTGTTGCTATCCAGCCCATGAGGGCTTTTAAGAATTGATTCATACGTTCTGCGATCGCTCAATTGCACTTCTTCATACAGTTGACGTTCACTCGGCTGCCTAAGCTCCAGGGATATAAGACAATTGATGTAGAAACCTACCTCTACATGGATGCAAGCATTTTGAATGGCTCGTAGCAGTTCTCAGTTAAATGACGTACAGCGAAAAGCCGTGAAACCACGTTGGAGTCAGGAAAACAAAAAAGCTGATAGCTGATAGCTGACAGCTTTCTGCTATGGAACGTCTCCACGGCTCAAGCCCCTAACATCTGCAATTTATACAAACTTGCATATAGCCCATTCTCTTCCAACAGTTCCTCGTGGCTACCCGATTCGATCAACTCTCCTCGCTTCAGTACGAGAATCCGGTCTACGTTGCGAATCGTTGAGAGTCGATGGGCAATAATAATGGCTGTACGTTTTTCTAGTAATCGGTCTAAGGCTTCTTGAATCAACGCTTCTGTACCGACATCCAAACTTGCTGTTGCCTCGTCCAACACTAGGATACTGGGGTCACGAATTGCTGCACGGGCAAAGGCTAATAGTTGCTTTTGACCACCAGAGAGATTAGTCCCTCGCTCCCGTAGTTGAGTATCGTAGCCTTGGGGTAGTTGTTCGATAAAACTAGCAACGTTTGTAACTTTTGCGGCGGTTTCGATTTCTTCAAATGGGTAGGTTTCTCCCAATGTAATGTTGCCCTTAACATCTCCAGCAAAGAGAAACCCCTCCTGAAGGATAACGCCCATATAGCGCCGCAAGTCTGCTTGGCGTAAATCACGAATGTCGATGCCATCAATGAGTATTCGTCCTTTTGTTGGCTCATAGAGGCGGCACAAAAGACGGATAATTGAACTTTTCCCCGCACCTGTGGGGCCGACTAATGCCACTTTTTCACCAGGACGGATAGTAAAGTCTAGGTTTTTTAGAACATATTCATCGGGTTTGTAGCCAAACCAAACCTGTTCAAAACGAATTTCTCCAGTCTGGGAGTTACCGTTTTGAGAGGCAAGAGTTAGATGCTGCTGGACACCATGTTCTGGATCGCGGATTTCAATCGGTTCATCCATAATGTCGCTGATGCGCTCAACTGCGGTGAACCCAGCTTGGATCATGGTGAATTTTTCTGCAAAGCGGCGCAAGGGGTCAAACAGACGCTGTGCATACAGGATAAAGGCTGACAACGCTCCAAAGCTAAGGGTATTTCCCAGGACAAACGAACCACCTAGCCAGAGTACAGCAGCGATCGCAACTAAGCTAATCCATTCTAGTGTCGCGGAAACAGCGGAATCGTGAAAGATGGTTTTGTCTACTTGAGTGACGTAGCGCTGGTTAACCGTGCGAAACATCTCGGCATTGAATTGCTCACGACGGAACAGTTGCACGACGTTCATGCCAGCGATGTTTTCTTGCAACATTGAGTTCAGCGCTGATAGTTCTTCCCTTGCTTTGTAGTTCGCTTTGCGATACTGCTGCTGGAAGTAAATGATTAAACCCATAACAGGTACTAGCATTAGCACCAGCATTAATGCCAGTTGCCATTGCACAAAAAACATGGTGACTGCAATCACCACCATTGAGAGGATGTCACCAATAATCCCAATTGCACCTGTAGAAAAGACATCTCCTAGGGCTTCGACATCGCTGGTGAGTCGAGTAATCAACCGCCCAACGGGGGTTCGGTCAAAAAATCGTGCGGCAAGCGAGGTTACATGATCAAAAAGGTCATCGCGAATCCCTGCTGTCATTTGTTGTCCTACCCTGACTACCAGATATCCCTGAACAGCAACAAAGACTAGCCGAACAATGATAGTCAGTAGCAACAACCCAATAAGTATATTTATCCCCTCAGTTAAGGTGCTGTCTTTTAGAAAAAACCAGATTTGCTGTTCATCACGAAGTAAGGAGACAGCTTGTCCAATGATTAAGGGTTGAACGGCACTTGCTATAGACAACGGCAGCAATAAAGTGATGGAAATCAGTAACAAGCGGCTATTGCGACGGGCATAAGGTACTAACCGCAGGAAAAGCCGCCAGTCATTTTCTCGTACTCGTTGGCTTCGATTCGCCGAGCTAGGTGTTAAAAAACTTGACATTTACTATCTGATTTCTAATTTCTGTAAACAAAAACGGCAAAACGAAACACAAGCTTTCATAATGTAACTTAAAAGGTCTTATGTCATCATCATGCGTGAGATAGAAACAGAGAGACTGCTACTCAGGCAGTTCACAATGGATGATTTAGATGATTTATATTTTATTTATAGTCATCCTGATTTAAGTAAGTATCTGTCCAATGAACAACCGCTTCGCTTAGACCAAACTAGGGCAGCGATTAATTCGATAATAGAAAGCTGGCAACAGCATAAGTTTGGTGTCTGGGCAGTCGTTTATAAAAAACATAGAAAGTTAATTGGTCATTGCGGACTTAAGTTTCTCGAAAACACACCAGAAGTCCAAATTGGTTATTTGCTATTAAAAGACTACTGGAGAAGGGGTTTTGGTACAGAAGCCGCCGCTGCTGTGCTGAAGTATGGGTTTGATGTCGTAAAACTTGAAAGAATTGTTGCGATCGCAAAACCAGAAAACATCGCCTCGCGTCGTGTAATGGAAAAAGTAGGCATGAAATATGAAAAAGATGCCTACTTTTATGAAAACGATGTTGTGTATTATTCCCTTTCACGGCAAGGTTACCAATTAGAAGCTCTGCAACTAAGGGACTTAGGACAGTATGAAGAGCTTACTCTGCCTATTCCCCAACCTCTAGCCCCAGTCCTTGGGTGAATTTAGTTGATCGCTATACTCGATAAACTTGTTGCGGGTAAGGGTATTTAAATACAGCTTGAAGTGTTAGTTAATGTAGTAAAACTAAGCAGAGTTTTTGGGGTTTTTAATCTGAAAGCTCAGATTCATACTGTCCAAAAAGTAGGAACAAAGAGACTACTTTGACAACACCGATGTTGTTTATTGTACGCGATCACGTGCGGCTTTCTAAGCTTTGGATAAGCCAGTTGAATTCATACATAGCAACTTAAATCAGTTGTTGGTTATTTGTTATTTGTATTCTTCAAGAAACAAATAACCAACAACGAAGCGGCGGACGGTTATCCCTCCCCTCACTAGAAGGAAGGGCTTTCCGTCGCTTTCTGTAGCCCTGTCAAAGCGTATTTAGAGACCGAATTTTCGACCCTGTAATCAGTTGCCAAGCAAGATTGATTGACCTACTTCCAGCCCGCGCCATCGACGATTTTAATAACTTCTGGATTATTGCGCCCATAGGCAGCGACATTCACGGAATCAACTTTAAACTTACCCAGTTGAGCAACTATAGGTTCCACTTCTACGCCTTCGACGACAGGGTACTCGTTATTCCCTTCTGCAAAAATCTTTTGAGCTTCTGGGCTAACCAAATATTCCAGAAAAGCAACCGCGTTTTCTGAGTGTGGTGCCGTGGCGACAACACCAGCACCACTGATGTTAACGTGAGTACCGCGTCCCTCCTGGTTAGGGAAGAAAACACCTGTCTTAGCAATGGCTGCTTGATCTTGTGCATCGTCTGACTTAGCAATGCGTGCCCAGTAGTAGTGGTTAACGATTGCCACATCACACACTCCCTTCGCTACCCCTGCAATCTGCTCGATATCCCCTCCTTCAGGTTCCCGTGCCAAATTGCTCACCAGACCTTTAGCCCAGTTTTCGGTTTTCTCTACTCCCTCCGATTCCACCATTGAACCTAAAAGAGACTGGTTGTAGACGTTATTGGAACTGCGGACACAGACGCGCCCTTTCCACTGGGGTTCTGCTAGAGCTTCATAGGTAGACAACTCTGACGGCTTGACGGCATCCTTGTTATAAACAATCACCCTCGCCCGCTTGGTCAAGCCAAACCACAGTCCGTCTGGATGGCGCAGATTTTGTGGAACGGCTGCTTTTAATACCGAGGAAGAAACGGGCTGAAATAATCCTTCTTCCTCTGCCCGCCAGAGACGACCTGCATCAACGGTGATAAACACATCGGCTGGGCTGTTCTTCCCTTCAGTTTTAATCCGCTCGATGAGTTGGTCAGCGTCACCCTCGATCAACTTAACTTCGATACCAGTTTTTGATGTAAATTTGTCGTACAGTTCCTCATCAGTATCGTAGTGACGAGACGAGTAGACGCTGACAACTTTATCATCGTTAGCTGTTCCGACACCTGCTTGCTTGTTTGATTGAGGAGAACATCCAGCAGCTACTAATACAGACAGTCCTGTCAGGGTCGATACTAAAGTACGTCGCGTCAGTTTCATGATTTAATTTACTCTCATCGTGATGCTGTTGATATGAATCTTCAAGTTGGATAATGCTTCAACTTAATGCAAGTCTTTCTTAATTGTTCGCATAACTTTTTGAAAGTATCTGAACTTTGTCAGCTTTGTCAAGAGCGTCTTTCACTACCTATGTCAAGGTTAAGGCGCGTAGGTGGTAGGTTTTAGGGGAAAATCTAGATCAAGACTTGAACAGATTGGACTTCGGGGAAATTCTAACTCCAAGACTCGCCGTTCACCCTACTACCTAACACGCCATAGCTGCTGCATTGAAAGGGGTAGCGTCTATCACTCGGCCCACTTCCGCAGCAAATTCGCATGGCTTTTCGAGATTAAGTCAAACTCGATTGTTTTGCCCTGTTTGGTAAAAATTGCTCTACGAGTCGTGTCTAAATCAAACAAAATCTCTCGTTCGCTTGGCTCACGTACTAAGCTCTGAACCCAACCTACAGCAACTAACCTAACGCCTTCCGTCACAGGCTCCACCCGATGCAGGGTAGAGGATGGGTAAACAATCACTGAACCAGCTTCGAGCTTGTATGCCTGTTCAGCGTCAGTGCTTTCTATCACTAACTCACCCCCCTCATAGGTAGAGGGCGGACTCAGAAATAGGGTGAGGGAAACATCTGAGCGCAGAAAATCTTGATTGCCCATTAATGCGTTATCAATGTGTCGGCCGTAGGACATACCTGCTTCGTAGCGGCTAAATAGCATTGAGTGAATGACTCGCGGTAGAACTGCCATCTGGAATACAGCATGGCGTTTTAGGGCAGCCTTGACTAAATCCTTTAAATCTTTGGCATAGGTAGCCTCGCTCTTGAGTTGAAAATTGTGTTTAACAACTTTCGCGTGCCAGCCTGCGGTAGTTTTGCCATCTACGAAGTCAGTCTCATTGAGACTGGACGTAATAACCTGCAATTCCTCTGGGGTAAGGACGTTGGGGATGGAAAGAATCATCGTGGGAACCCCTATTAACAAACAACCTTTAGGTTGAGTTCAGACAGTAAAGCCTATGGATAAGCTTGGCTGAGGCAAGTAGTTTTACCTCTTTCTCGCAGAATGGCTCAACTTGTTACTTTAACTTTATAGTTGATAAAAGCTAGCAACAGTCAATGTAGCTAGTGCTTCTTTAGTGTGTTGACGATATATAAGGATACAAGAATGCGATCAAAATCTATTGCTTTGTTGCTATCGCTTGGCTTAGTTGCTGGCGTTGGTGCGTGTAATGCCGGTGAAGGTGGCGAACAAACCGAAGAATCTCAAACTCCGGGGGCTGGAGAGGTTGAAGGTAGTGAAGGCGGCGAAGCGGGTCAAGAAGAAACTGAACAGACTCCAGGCGGCGAAGCGGGTCAAGAAGAAACTGAACAGACTCCAGGCGGCGAAGCGGGTCAAGAAGAAACTGAACAGACTCCAGGCGGCGAAGCGGGTCAAGAAGGGTCTGGAGTTATTGAAGGCGGCGAAGGTGGCGAAGGTGGTGAAGGTGGTGAAGGCAGCTAAACGTAAGACTACGTCCAGAGCTTGCTGAAAAACGCTAACTCGAAGACAGTCAAAAAACTGACAGCGAAGCCGAACTGGGTATCAGCTCGTTGTCAGTAAAACGACTAATGGCTTTATTTTTGAGTGACAGTGCTTGTCCAAGTTAAGCAATTTTAGCTGAAATTACCTTGTCGTCAACTTAGCCAACCGCTTCAAAACCTTGGTTCTATAGTTAATCCTACTTGCCCAAAGAACTGAAGTCACCGCCTGTGGATGGTAAGGCAAATAAGGAGTTGATTGAGCTATTAGCCAAGAAGTTTGATGTATCGAAGTCTCAAATCCGAATAAAGTTAGGTTTATCGTCAAGAATTAAGCTGGTTGAAATCGATACTGATTCCTAGCTGAAGCTTGAGGAGCAACCGCTTTATGTGTGAGTGTTTGTACTCGCGTATAAGTTGGTTAGGCGCTCAAAACCACCATCTCACGGGAGAATGAAGAGAGCGATCGCATTAAGCGCATAGTCATGTGTGAGCTAATCAGTATTCGTTCTGCAACTGTGCAGCTACACCAGAGGGATAAAACTATGCCGTGGATGGAATTGAGCCTTGATACAACGCACGAAGCGGTTGATTGGGTTCGTACACTACTTGCTGAGACTCATGAGCTTGGTGATGTTCACATTACAGAATACGCCCAACCGAATCTACCTCAGCGACGTGATCAGGATGTAGCACAAGCCCAGTGGACGTTCACGATTCGCCTATATCTACACCACGATGCTTATTCAGAAGCACAAGTAGAAAAAATCGTTAATCTCCTCTCACCGTTGCACCGCACAGGACTAGCAACCACACCACAGGTGACTGTGGTTGAGGAGAAACCCATACAGGTAGAGGTACCTGACTCCCTGGTTCATCGGATTGGGCAACGATTTGTTGTACTCACTCCCGATGCACCTTATCAATCAGAGGCAGCAGACGAAGTAACCTTAAGATTGAAAACAAGCCTTTCCTTCGGAAGCGGACTACATCCAGCAACTATAGTCAGTCTCAAACTGCTTGAACGGTACATCCTCCCCTCTATGAATGTCCTCGACCTGGGGTCAGGTTCGGGTATTCTCAGTGTTGCGATGGCGAAGCTTGGGGCAAATGTTTTAGCGTTAGACAACGATAGCATCGCAGTGCAGGCAACCCAGGATGCTGTACGTCGTAATGGAGTAGAACAGCAGGTAACAGTGAGGGAAGGGAGCCTGGGACAGGGAAGCAACTTAGGGCATTGGATGGGTGGGGATACCCTCGACAACATACCAACAATTGAGGCTACAGCAAGCTTTGACCTCATCGTCACAAATATCCTTGCACGGGTGCATATTGCCCTTGCCGATGACTTTCAACGGGCACTTCGTCGGACTGATGCCAATGGGGGACTACTCATTACATCTGGCTTTACCGCTGATTATGAGGACGAAGTGACTATGGCATTAACTGAGGCAGGACTCGAAGCCGTCGATTGTGAGCGATTAAATGAGTGGGTAGCCCTTGCCCATCGCCTTGTATAAGCGATTCCACTTCAATTGCATTGATTTAAAGACACAAAAAACCCAGCTTTACTACTGGGTATTAAAGAAGTAGAGATTATTGTTGGCTGAGAGTGTTGACGATTATGCCGCAACTGGGGTCGCTTGCTTTTGCTTAGCTAATTCCAGCAGGCGACGAATGCGTTCTTCCGTAGGTGGATGAGTCCGGAATAGAGATTGCAACCCTTTTGTAGAGAGAGGATTGACGATGAGTAACGGTGACATTGCTGGATTACCGTTCATTGGAATTTGATGCCCCATCGCTTCTAGCTTCTCTAGCGCACTGGCAAGTGCTTCTGGATTCCCAGTGATTTCCGCTGAACCTAAGTCAGCAGAATATTCGCGGGTGCGGGAGATGCCAAACTGAATTAGTGCAGCGGTTAAGGGAGCGAGAACAATCAAAAATAGCAAGCCGAAGGGGTTGCTAGCTTGACGGTTGTCGCGTGTCACTGGACCATAAAGTGCCCCAAACGTCAGAATTCGTCCCAGGAAGGTGATTGCTCCGGCAATAGTACCGACAACCGCTTGAGTGAGGGTATCACGGTTACGAACGTGGGTGAGTTCATGAGCCAAAACGCCTTCAAGTTCTTCGCGTAAGAGCAAATCAACAATGCCTTGCGTCACAGCTACAGCGGCGTGTTCTGGGTCTCGACCTGTGGCAAAAGCGTTGGGGGATTTTGTCGGAACGAAAAATAACTTAGGCATTGGGATGCCAGCTTTCGCACTCAATGAGGCAACCATGTCATAGAGTTCTGGTGCCTGCTGACGCTCAATCGGTTGAGCGTTGTAGGCGGCTAATGCGGCTTTATCAGAGTAGTACCAAGAACTAAAGCTACTGGCTGCTGCAAAGGCAAGTCCCAGGTAGAGTCCCTGCTCATTTCCGACTAAATAGTAACCCCCTAAAACGAGAAGACCACTAAGTAGCCCTAACAAGGCTGCTGTTTTAATTTCATTGATTCCAAACATAAATAGATGGAAAATGGTTGTTATAGATTTTTTTGCGATCGCTCCTTAACTAACGTCTCAGATTTCATGAGGAGCGTGTCTCTATCTATTGAAATAAATCAGGCTATTCCCTTGGGGTATAAATCTAGAGAAGGTATCTAATTTTTTACAGCTAATCATCAAGCAGATTAGGACTCACCTCTCGATGACTTCAATCCAGCTTTGTTATTATCTCCTTCTACATCAGCCGTAAAAAATGCTTGCACCAGTGACCACAAGAACCAGCAAATTCCAAACCCCAAAACGATAAGCATCAAAGGTGCTAACCCAGCAAAGGGAAAAACTACCGTCAGCAGCAACAGAGCAATTAACACTAGTCTTACTAAAGGATTATTCATCTTTACTTTCCTCATCAACTCTCTGTAGTATTTCAGTTTGACTTGAGGAAAGGCATCTAACGAGAGAAGTAAACTATGAAAAAGAATGATTTAGAGTTTTATGACGTAAGTGCAGAAAACTGGTGGAACACCGATGCAAAAATCTATGCACTCTATCATCTCAATCAACCTCGTTTTGCGTTCTTTGACCGTTACGTCAGTGATTGGAAAGGACTGACGGCTCTAGACGTAGGTTGTGGAGGTGGATTTTCCTGCGAATTTATGGCTCAAAGAGGTGTAGCGGTATCTGGTATCGATCAATCGCCAAAGTGTATTGCTAAAGCCAAAGAACACGCCAAAAGTCAAAATCTAGGAATTGACTATCAGCAGGGTTTTTCTGAAAATATTCCTTATGGTGATAATACGTTTAATATTGTCACTTGTGTTGATGTTTTGGAACACGTTGCTGATCTTGATAAAACAGTATCAGAGATTCATCGAGTATTAAAACCGAGGGGTTTGTTTTTATTTGACACCATCAATAGAACCTTAAAATCTAAGATAATCATGATTTGGTTATTAGAAAATTTACTCTCAGAAATCCCTAAAGGAATTCACGATTGGAATAAGTTTATCAAGCCCAAAGAGCTAATAAAGTCCTTAAAGTATAAAGGTTTTGAAAATATAGAAATAAAAGGATTTGATTTATTTGGTAACAATTTACCTCAAAATGACTTAGCCTATTTATATTACAAGAAAACAGGAGGTTTTCAAGCAAGGATTAGTGATAATCCTTCAGTGATGTACATTGGTAAAGCTGAAAAAGGAACTCTTTACTCTTCACAAGAGTAGTTTTTTTAGAAGTGGATTTTAAAGAATACAAATAACAAATAACCAACAACCAACAACTTCTCTATCGCCCTAATTCTTTTCGAGCTTTCTCGCGTAATTTGCGGGCTTTAGGATGGTCAGGCTCGATTTGGAGGGCTTTGTCTAAAGCCGCGATCGCACGATCAAACCGTCCGAGGTTCCAGAGGGCTTCACCCTTAGTACTCCAGGCTTCTGCTGAATTTCGCCTCAGTGCGATCGCTTTATCCAAGGCGCGGATTGCTTCCTCAGAACGACCGAACCCTTGAAGCGCAATCCCATAATCAACCCACGCTTCGGTAAAGTTTGGCTTGATTTTAGTGGCTCGTTCGTAGAGTTGTAGCGCGTCTAGGGGAAGCTTCTGCTGATCGAGGGCGCTCCCTTTGCTCCACAACGCTTCTGCATAGTTGGGTTTGAGATCGAGGGCATCGTTACAAGCAACAATTGCCTCATTAGGCTTCTTGAGATTGTTCAAGCTGTAGCAACGTCCCCAGTAAGCTTCTGCCATATTGGGCTTGAGGGCAATTACCTGATCGTAGAGTTCCAGGGCTTGTTGGGACTCTCCAGCTTGTCGCAAACGCTCAGCTTCCTTCAGGAGTTCTGCTGGTTGCGGCTTCTCCAGAGAGGGAGGGGGGGTTGGACTTTGGACAGCTGAACTGGCAGGGCTTGGATTAGGGCTGGTGGTTGGTGTGCGGCGGTCAACGATTTGATTGGTAGACAGAGAAGATAGCATGGTCTTCCCCATCAAAACGCTTGCCCCCACAGCCGCTAAAGCTACAACGATGGCAACAATTGACCCAGGTTTGCGCCACCATCTCGGTTTTTCCTCTGGTTCTGATTTGGCGGTCGCAGAGTTTGAGTCTGAAGAGTATATCTGCTGGTCTTCTAAAGGTGCTGTTGTATCTAGATTACCGTTGGTAGTCGAGGACATTTCTGGGGCTTGGGTTGGCAGCCAAATGTTTGTAGGTGTTAGCTCTACTTCAGACTCTGTTGGATATTTGTCTACCTCAGAATCTGTCTGTTTCTTGGTACCGGATAGCGACAGTTCTAGGTAGGTAGGTGCTTCTGTGATGTCAGGTATAGGCTGAGGTGGTGGTATTAAGTCCAAAATAGCTGATGGTAAGCTTCGCAGTGCTTCCAGAGCTTCTACGGCTGTTGGGTAGCGATCGCGAAAGTCATAGCGCACCATGCAGTCAAGAATCTCAGCTAGTTCTGGGCTAATCTGTACTGTGTGATGCTCACCTTCTGAATCACCACTGACCTCTCGCCAATTCAGTTCACCTGTCACAGGGTCTTCACCCAGACGCTTGGGGTGGAGTCCGGTTAACGCTTGGATGCCAAGCCGACCAACAGCGTAGACATCACTACTAAAGCGAGGATTCCCAGCCACTTGTTCGTTGGGCATATAGCCCTTCGTCCCAATGGAAATCGTTAAATTTGTCTGCCCATCGTCAGGCTCAACAATCTGCGTGCTGACTTGCTTCACCGCCCCAAAGTCAATCAGCACAATTCTGCCATCCCGTTTGCGGCGGATTAAGTTGGGTGGCTTGAGGTCACGGTGGATAACCTGCTGCTGATGGACAAATGCCAGCACTTGCAGAATATCTTGCAATAGAGCAACCACTTGTGTCTCTGACCACGGTTGACCTGGTACTAATTCTTCAGTAAGCGGTTCTCCTTCAACAAATTCCTGAGCAAGATAAAACTCTTGATTGTCCTCAAAGTGGGCTAAAAGCCGAGGAATCTGGTCATGGCTACCCAATTTGTAGAGGGCTTGAGCTTCTGTATCAAACAGGCGTCTTGCCATTAGCAGAGCCTTGGGGTCTTTCGTCTGGGGTTTAAGTTGTTTAACCACGCATCGGGGGTGACTCGGTAAGTGTAAGTCCTCGGCTAGAAAGGTTTGACCAAACCCACCCGCTGCCAGTTCGCTGATGATTTTGTAGCGTCCACCTAAAGGAGATGGCTCAGGGTTCGTTGGTTGAAGGTCTTGGCTCATCGTTGAACTGGCCTACTGGAAGTGAGTCAAAATCAAACAAGTATTGCGCTTGGAGATTCTTGCCAGAGGATTTAAGCTGCTCTCACATTTAACCCCTATTTAAGTAAATCGTTCTTTGTTAACCGTAGGCTGTTAACTGATAACGGTCAACACAACGGTAGTAAACAAAAAGCGACTAAATTCAATGTGTAAGTTAAATGCACATCAGCTTCTTCTGAATGGTTTGTCTTCAACCCAGAACGGAAACGATGCTTCACTCCGAATGTGATCGACTCCGTTGAACTCTGGGCTGTTCCTGTGAACAGCACTCACACTCTGTAATGCTCAGGTTAACGCAGTCAAGGAATATTCAGCATAGTTAGTATTGTGGCAGTCAAACACCCTGCTCACAGTCTTCCCCTAGACCGAGCATTCGATTTTTGTTCTAGTTATGCTCAAATCCCTGCTTTTTGCCTTGGTTATCAGTATACTCACTAGCCTACCTGCCCTCGCTGAAAACTGGGTTTTTGTGACTCGTAGCCGAAGTGATGTTGACTACTACATTGACACAGAATCTATACAAGCTAGCAATAGCACTTACCTATTCTGGCAGATGTCTGTTCGCTCTGAACCCGATGCAACAGGGATAGTCGCACAAAAGTCTTATATTTCAATGAGCTGTCCTCTACGGGGTTTTCGGGTAAAAGCGATCGCTCGTTTCAATGCCCAAGGAGAATTAGTCAATCGTGAGGAATTTGGGGAAAATGAACCTTTGCAATTTTTTACCTCAGATAGTATTGGAGAGGCATTATGGAAATCAGTGTGTAAGTAGCACCTTTTTTTAAGTAATACCCTTAGAACATTTAAATCTTTAAACTAGAGTTGTTTTGGTACAACGGTCAGTTAAAACAAACAGATTCTCTGGAACTGGCGATTGATGATCCAGGGTTGCTTTATGGTGCAACTGTTTTCACGACCCTGCGGGTTTATCATCAATCCTTAGACAGTCCACTGACGAACTGGAAGAGTCATTGCGATCGCTTAATCTCTAGTTTGCAAACTTTGGGGTGGCAGTTACCTAACTTGCCTCAAATGCGGCAAGGGGCGGATGTATTAAGTGCTTCCTATCCTATTCTCAGAATCACGATTTTTCCCAATGGGCGAGAGTGGATAACAGGGCGTTGTCTCCCCTCTGATTTAGAAAATCGCCAGCAAATGGGCATTACAGCATGGCTAGCGGATGCCCCTGAATATCGTCGTATCCTTCCAATGCATAAGACGGGTAACTATCTCCCTAGTTGGCTTGCTCAACAAGCTTCACAGAAACAAGGAGCAATGGAGGCGATTTTGCTTGATGCCAAAGGGAATTGGTTAGAAACGAGTACAGGTAACCTTTGGGGTTGGAAAGATAACTGTTGGTGGACACCCCCCCTTGAGGCAGGGATTTTACCGGGAGTTGTGCGATCGCAACTGATTTCTTGGCTCAAGAAACAGAATCACCCAGTTCGAGAGGTAGTTTGGGACACGAAGTTGGTGCTGAGTTTTGAAGCGATCGCCTACACCAACAGTGTGGTTGAAGTCATTCCCATTCATACTGTCCTCAAAGCGCTTGGAGAACTAAAGTATGACCCGTTACATCCTAGTCTCATGCAACTACGCAGTTGGTGGCAGATCTTGAGTTGATGCACAGGGCGCGGAAATCATTCCCCTATCTCCCCCTCATCCGGCAAAGTGGTCAGAAACTTTTGCCTCGATGCACTACTGAGTACAAAACTTCCACACTAGCAGCCCTACATACTACCATGGATGAGTACAAGTAGTTGATGAAAGGCTTTTCTAGAGCCAATTGCATCAATTTTTCCTGAGAGACGTTAACATTAGTTAATACAAGACAAAGTTATTCAATGTCCCGCTCCTCAGTATTTGGAGGTAATAAGTAAGTGAATAAGAAGTGGAGAAACGCAGGGCTGTATGCACTACTAGCGATAGTAGTCATCGCTTTGGCAACAGCATTTTTAGACAAACCATCCCAAAGCCGGGACACATGGAAGTACAGCAAGCTAATTAATGAAGTTGAATCTGGCAAGATTGAGACGGTCAAACTCAGTGCTGACCGCACCCGTGCCCTTGTTACCGCTCAAGACGGTCAACAAGTCTTGGTTAACTTGCCTAATGACCCTCAGTTGATTAGCATCCTCGCTAACAATGGTGTGGATATTTCGGTTCTACCTCAGAGTGATGAAAGCTTCTGGTTTAGAGCATTAAGCAGCCTGTTTTTCCCCGTATTATTGCTAGTCGGATTGTTTTTCTTGCTGCGACGTGCCCAAAGTGGTCCTGGCTCTCAGGCAATGAACTTTGGTAAGTCCAAAGCCAGAGTACAAATGGACCCACAGACCAATGTGACGTTTGGCGATGTCGCTGGCATTGAGCAAGCCAAGCTAGAACTCAATGAAGTTGTTGACTTCCTCAAAAATGCTGACCGCTTCACTGCAATTGGGGCGAAGATTCCCAAGGGTGTCCTCCTTGTTGGTCCTCCGGGAACGGGTAAAACCTTACTAGCACGAGCCGTTGCGGGTGAAGCGGGTGTACCCTTCTTCTCCATCTCTGGTTCGGAATTTGTTGAGATGTTCGTGGGTGTCGGTGCTTCCCGTGTCCGCGACTTGTTTGAGCAAGCCAAGACTAATGCTCCCTGTATCGTCTTTATTGATGAAATTGATGCCGTGGGGCGTCAACGGGGTGCAGGTTTAGGTGGCGGTAACGATGAGCGGGAGCAAACCCTCAACCAGTTACTGACTGAGATGGACGGCTTCGAGGGCAATACTGGCATCATCATTATTGCTGCGACAAACCGCCCAGACGTTCTGGATGCCGCACTATTGCGTCCGGGTCGTTTTGACCGACAAGTGGTTGTGGATCGTCCTGACTACGCTGGACGCTTGGAGATTCTTAACGTTCATGCGCGTGGCAAAACCTTGGCGAAGGATGTGGATCTTGAGAAGATTGCCCGTCGTACCCCTGGTTTCACAGGTGCCGATTTGTCTAACCTTCTCAATGAAGCCGCAATCTTAGCTGCCCGTCGCAACTTCACCGAAATCTCGATGGATGAAGTGAATGATGCGATTGATCGCGTCTTGGCAGGACCTGAGAAGAAAGACCGGGTGATGAGCGAGAAGCGCAAAACCTTGGTTGCCTATCACGAAGCAGGTCACGCCCTAGTTGGTGCTTTGATGCCGGATTATGACCCCGTGCAGAAGATTAGCATTATCCCCCGTGGTCGTGCTGGTGGTTTGACATGGTTCACACCGAGCGAAGACCGGATGGACTCTGGTCTATACACTCGCTCTTATCTGCAAAACCAGATGGCTGTCGCTTTAGGCGGTCGTATTGCTGAAGAAATCATCTTCGGTGAAGAAGAGGTAACGACTGGAGCATCCAATGACTTGCAACAGGTTGCTCGTGTTGCACGGCAGATGGTGACTCGCTTTGGAATGAGCGATCGCCTTGGCCCGGTCGCCTTAGGTCGCCAGCAAAGCAATATGTTCTTAGGGCGTGATATTGCCTCAGACCGCGATTTCTCTGATACCACGGCAGCAACAATTGATGAAGAAGTTCGGAGTCTCGTTGATCAAGCGTATCAACGCGCTAAAGAAGTGTTGCAGAACAACAAGCATATCCTTGACAAACTAGCAGTGATGCTAATTGAAAAGGAAACCGTAGATGCTGAGGAACTGCAAGAAGTCTTAGCGAATAACGATGTCAAAATGGCTGCGATCGCGTAGCGTCATCACGTAAAGAGTAGGTAAGGCAACAGTTGAGAAATTACCATTCTCTTTACCTGACACTCTAACAACCACTTCGTTATCAGACCAATCTTAGGGCAGCACGCTAATGTGCTGCCCTTTTTGATTGAGATAAGCAGCAGTGAATTCCTTCGCTGCCTTCGGCTTACCTGTTAATAGCGCTGCCGTGATTATCAAAGCCATGATTATCTCCGATACTCCAAAGGCAAGAACGCCTAAATTGAGAATAAATCCAACCCTCTCCCAGGAGTATCAGCTCTCATATTAGCGATCGCATCGGCAATAATTTCTGTAGCATCTTTGTCCACTACATCTTGGGTTTACTCTCGCTCTCCTTTCATCTCATCAATTTCAAATAAACTAATAATTACTCCTGCAATAGGAATAGAAAGGAAGATTCCTAGCAGTCCTGCTATCCTAGCACCAGCCAGTAAAGCGAAAAACATAACAACTGGATTGATATTAATGGAGCCTTGCATAATTCGAGGCATTAATAAATTCTCCTCAACCTGCTGGAGTAAGATGCAACTGACCAGGATTTTCAGACTTAACCATATTCCTTGAGGTAACAAAATTAACGCCACAAGGCTAATTCCCAACGTAGCTCCGATGCCGGGAATGAGATCAAAAACCCCCACGATTGCAGCTAAAACCAAAGCATACGGTACTTGTAAAATTAAAAATACAATAAAGGCAGAAACCCCGAAGAATACCGACAAGATTAATCGCCCCCAGAAAAATCCTAAAAAGCTCTGCTGAATGGTCGCTGTTAGTTTTTCCCGAAACGGTTTAGGAAAAAGTTTAAGAAAAAACTTCCAAAGCCGTTCTCCATCTAGCAGCATAAAAAATGCAACAACAGCTATTAAAATTAAATCTATCAAGTTTGACAACCATGTTTGTATTGTTCCTAAACCAGCTCCAATCCCTGATAAAGCTTGATTCCGGAGTTGCTCTTCAATTGCTCCCAAATCGACTTGAAGATTCCATTTACTCAGAACCGCTTCTAGTTGTTCTACGAGAGGAAGAACAGAGTTTACCAACACGGTTGACTGACTAATTAGCTGTTGTCCTTGAGACACAATTGCTAAACCAAGTGTAATACCAAGACCTCCAATAATGACGAGACTTAGTAAAAAAACTAATCCCACCGCTACACCGTGAGGCAAAAAACGATGGAGCCATTGTACGGGATAGTTAAGCAAAAAGGCTAAAATAGCTGCGAAGGAAAAAATGACAATTACCGTTTCAAAGTAAGCTAAAACTTGCACGATCGCCCAACCAAGAGCCAGCAATAGCAAGTAACGAATCAACCTTGAGTTACTCAGACGATCGAATAAATTTCTAGTAGGTAGCTCACTCATCTTCATACTTAGAACATAGCTAAGCTCATTAGATAACCATATTGCGTGGGAAATGGACAACAAGTCTAGAAATCTTGGTGTGACTACGAGCAATCGCTTCCGGTGCAATTCCCCAACTGGATAAACCTAATCTATCAGAATAGCTTCCAGCTTTTAATATCAACAGATCATTGGTTTTTAGCATTCTTGAGACTTTACTTACAGCGTTTTCCTTCACTCGCTGAATGGCCACATCTGAGTTCAATCCCAAAGCTTCTAGATTGAAGGACTCACGTTGCGAAGCTGCCCCTATCTGCAATAGTTGTAGGGAGGCTTTAAGTTCCACGGATAGGCTTTGTGCCAGCGCCATTGTTTGCTTAAAAGTAGAGGAGGATATTTCTCTTTCAGAAAAAACTAAAACGATTCGATTTATATTCTCAATAGGTTGTAGAAAGCGAGCTACCAACACAGGTACACTTGAACGAGAAACTACCTTATCAATGACACCTCCAAAGAAATTATCACGAGTAGTAGAGTATCCCTTCCAACCACAAACGATTAAATTAGCATTACGCTCTTGGGCAGTTCGCAAAATTCCCTTATCAACTGAATCATCAACTCGACCAATGGGTTCAACGGCTGTGACAGCCGAGTGAGCAATAGTTTCTGCCGCCATTAGAAGCTGACTGGATCTTGCTTTTGCCTCTGCTGAAATTGGTCCTTGGCTGTCCGTTAAGATATGAAGCGGTAGTAACGTTCCCCCAGTGGATTTTGCCAAAATCAAGGCTAGTTGTAGCAAATTATCTTCAGTGCTGGGGTTAGCGACAGGGACTAAGATTCGATCTCCTAATTGTTGTTTAGCACGACTAGCAGGAGTTGCTACTTCTAACTTCATTTTTGCACCCCAACGGTCTGTAATCGCAGGGGAAGCAATACAAGTAACTAAAATCATGGCAATAATTCCATTGACTGTAGCTTGATCGACCAGTTTAATGTTGTAAGCCACTGTAATGGCTGCCAACGTAGATGCCGCCTGAGCCACTGACAGCCCAAACATCACCATAATGTCAGGGAACTGAAAACGAAACAGCTTCCCTGGTGCCCAAGCTGCCAGAAATTTACTGAGAGCTTCTGCAAAAATCATTACCCCTGCTACTAACAAAGATTGAGGTTGCTTGATTAGAATTGCCGGATTAATCAACATCCCTACCGAAATCAGAAAAAATGGCACAAAGAGAGTATTGCCAATAAACTGAATTCGATTCATTAAAGGACTGAGTTGGGGGATAAGTTGAGTAATTGCAATTCCCGCTAAAAATGCCCCAATAATTGGCTCAATCTCAATTAATTCGGCAGCATAAGACACAACAAATAAGGTTGCCACCACAAAGGTAAATTCGGCTCCTTCATCATGACCAAAGCGACGGAAGAACCAACGCCCGATTTTGGGAACTCCCCATAAGGTGGCAAAGGTATAGAGACTGAGTGAGGGAATTAGGAACAACCAAAAGCTTAGAGTGAGGCTTCCTTGTTGAGCTTTAACAACAATGGCGAGAACGAGCAAGGCTAATACATTGGTAATTAAAGTCGCTCCCAATGTTGCCGTCACTGCTGGCGATCGCATAATTCCCAGTTTAGTCACAATTGGCAGTGCCAGAAGTGTATGGGAGGCAAAACAAGAAGCAACCAGTATTGCGGCTAAAAAGCCGTATCCCAACAACAACATGGCAACTGTACCCAGCACCATTGGTACGGCAAAGGTCGTTAGTCCAAAAATAACGGCTTTATCGGCGTTGTATTTGAGGTCATCTAGGCTCGTTTCCAACCCAGCCATAAACATCAGAAACAGCAATCCCACTGTTCCTAGCAGATTGATGGTGCTATCTTGCTGTAAAAGACCAAGTCCATGCGGACCCACAACCACTCCTGCCAGGATTAAGCCGACAATGCCAGGAAGATTGAACCGCTCAAATAACAGCGGCGCAATTAGCATAATCGCCATAATCGTCAGAAAGACTGGAACTGGATCGGTGATCGGGCTAGATCGCACAGAGGAAGTAAAAAAGTCAGTGAGAGTTCGCCATGAGTTTTCCAAGTTAACCCCGATATTTTCCATAATGTTTTTAATAATTATTTCCTCAAAGGTCTGTTACGGCATTAGGGAACTTCTCCTCACAGATCTAATGGCATAAGTTTTAGCCAAACCAGATATTAATAATTCAGAGACCTTAATGGATTGAGAGTGAAACTTAGAACTCAGCCAAGAGAATCGGCGGCATAGCTAATTTCCGCTCGACACGCTATGAAGCCAATTAAACCTAATACTGGAAATTTTAGCAACCCCACGTTAACTTCTCATTCAAGTAGAAACCCCAACAGGAGTACTATGGGTTAAATATTAAAATCCATTTTTTATTGAGAGTCATTCTTGAGATGGGTGACTTAACCCGAAAGTATAATTATCAATGAAATAGTAGTCATCATAGGAGTGATAATTAGTCTGATGAGCGTGACACCGGAACTAGGATTAGTCTGTATCACAGCATCCAAAGAGGTGCGTTACCGAACAGTCACGCGCAAGCGCTTGCTTTCGTTTCCGGAGTCTGAACAAGAAGAACTGCTCCGGAATTTATATAAGGACAACCTACAACGCTTAAACTTAGCAATCGATTTTTGCCTGAATCATGAGTTAAAACTCTATCGAATTAGCTCGAATCTTTTTCCCTTTGCCGATACAGAGTTGGGTGAAAAGGTACTAGATGAATTGAGTGAAGAACTCCGGAAAATAGGCAATCGGGCGATCTCATCTGGCATTCGTGTGGTTGTGCATCCTGACCAATTTGTTGTTTTGAGTTCGGATAATCCGAAAGTCATTGCAAACAGCATCAAAATTCTTCAGATGCACGCGATGATTATGGACAAGTTAGGATTACCGCGATCGCCTTGGGCGATGATTGAGATTCATGGAGGAAAAAGCGATCGCTCTGAGCGACTAGTTGAGGTTATCCGCAATTTGCCGGAAGGGATTCGCTCTCGATTGGCGCTGGAAAATGATGAATACGCTTACAGTGCCGAGGAAATTTTAGAGGTTTGCGGTAAAGCGGGTATTCCGATGGTATTTGATGCCCATCACCACGTTATTCACGAAAAGTTAGACAGCTACGAACACCCCAGTGTTGCTCAGATGCAAGCCGCCGCAGGTACTACTTGGCCTAAGCAAGAATGGCAGTTGGTGCATATCTCCAATGGGCGTGAAGCGTTTGGTGACCGAAATCATAGTGACTTAATTACTGTGATGCCAAGTTCTTACAGCAATGCTCCTTGGATTGAGATTGAAGCGAAGTTGAAAGAAGAGGCGATCGCAAAATTACGAGAAGAGTGGTTACCTACCCTGGAACCAGCACTAATATCTGCAAAGTGAATCGAAATCCAATAGAGACGTTCCGCCGGAACGTCTCTACTAAAGTCCTACTTTTTCTCTTCCTCCTGATCATCTGATTGAAATAGGTCAGTTGCCTTGCTGCCTAGCAGTCCAAAAATGGCACCGATGCCCATATTCCAGGTAGTATTGCAATTCTCAAAGACACGAATCTGTTGGGGAGATAGGTTGTCTTTGGCAGCAAGCCAGAAGGAGGCTCCACCAGAGAGAAGGGTGAAGCAGACAACGGTGAAGAAGACTTGCTGGAAGGCAGGAGTGAAGTTGAAGTTTTTCATGGGATTTGTGTTCTGGATTAGTTCTTGATGTTGACTCTTCCAGCATCTTTGAAAGTCCTTCAAGCATGGTCAGAGCTAATGTTCGGCTTGTTGTCAGACTTGTCAGATTTGTCAGAATTGAGGGAATAAGATTCTGGTTGAGCTATGGCAAGGCGATCGCTTCAGGCATCTTTACAAGGTATTCAAGACATCAAGAAAGCTCTGAAGCGAAAGAAATGGTCACAGACCTATATCGCTGGTGCAGTGGGTTGCTCTCGTCAGACAATCTGGAGCTTGTTGCAGGGCAAGCCAACGGACTGTGATGTATTCATGGAAGTTTGTGCTCAGTTAGGATTGAACTGGGAAGAGATTGCAGAGCCAGAATTGCCTGAGCCGGAGCAGAACGATAGTCAAGATATTGATGTACTGGTGCGGGAGGTGCGATCGCACTGTGGCGAAGCAATCCTAGACAACTACAGCAAGATTCGATTACCGGACGACACTCGAATTGATGTTGATCTGCTCTATGTGGATGTTTACGTGCTGGAGAAGTTGTCGAGCAAGCGCTATGCTTCGATTTCTGGATTGCTAGAAGGCGTTGAGCAACGGGAGGACTATGAACGGTTAGCGCTAGGACAGCGACAGGAACGACTCCCTGGACAGGAAATCGTCCAACAATTTCCCCGATTGATGGTGCTTGGTAAACCAGGGTCAGGAAAAACCACTTTCTTACGACATCTCGCCGTTGACTGTAGCAAGGGGAAGTTCTTTTGTGATCGAATTCCAGTTTTGATTGAACTGCGGTCTATCAAAGAGGGCAACTCATTTAATCTGTTGAACCTGATCCATCGAGAATTTGGATTGCCAGAACAGGAGCAAACACAGCAAATTCTAAATCTGGGAAAAGCCTTCATCTTGCTGGATGGATTGGATGAAGTCGCCAGCCAGTTGA
Organism: Microcoleus sp. FACHB-SPT15; assembly: GCF_014849525.1. Taxonomy (NCBI): domain Bacteria; kingdom Bacillati; phylum Cyanobacteriota; class Cyanophyceae; order Oscillatoriales; family Microcoleaceae; genus Microcoleus; species Microcoleus sp. FACHB-SPT15. The sequence goes on from NZ_JACJNU010000050.1 coordinate 143,794, forward strand.
GGCAGTCTGTCCGAGACCAAATCTACGAATTTGCCAAAGAGTATCGCAAAAACCGCTTTGTTCTCACCTGTCGCACTCAAACGATTGAATACATTGCCGATAACTTCGAGCCGATTGAAGTTGCAAATTTTGATGCTGAACAAGTTAAAATATTTGCCCTTAACTGGTTTACAGCCACCCCTGAAACATCCGGGGAGGCAGAGAGGTGGACAAGTAGGTTCGTCGGAAAACTGGAGGAAAATCAGCAAATTCGTGAGCTAGCCATAACCCCCATCCTACTGACTCTGACGTGCTTGCTATTCATCGCAGAACAAGACTTACCAAAGAAGCAGTCAGAACTGTATGAAAAAGCGAGTAATCTGCTTTTAAACAAGTGGGATAAATTTCGAGATATTCCCAGAGATTACCAGCAGCTATCAGTCTCAGACAAGCAAAAACTTCTGAGCTATCTTGCATTCCGGAAGTTTGAGCAACCCGATAACTTTATTCTGTTTGAGCAGGACGAAATTCAGGGATATATCGCCGAGCATTTAGGGATTGAGGCTGAGGAGAGTGAAACCGTTCTTAAGGCGATTGAAGCCCATCATGGATTGTTGATTGAACAAGCGCAAGGGATTTGGTCATTCTCCCACCTCACGTTTCAGGAATACTTCGCCGCTAAATATATCGTTGATAGCTCTAATCCTGAAGCCGAATTTCAACGACTGCTCACTCACGTCACTCAACCTCGTTGGCGAGAACTTTTCTTGCTGACAGTGAGTATGGTGGAGAATGCTAATAAATTATTGATGCTAATGAAGCAAAAGCAAGAGGAAATTGGAACCTCATTGATTTCAGATAAGCAATTAAAAAAGTTTCTGGGTTGGGTTAATACAAAGGCTTCTTCGGTTAAGGTACCTTGTAAATTTTCAGACAAATGCAATTTCTATTTTGCCCTTGTGCATGACTTCCCACTGGCACGTTACTTAGCTGGTGAGCTTGGATCTAAGCCAGACATTCAGGGTCATGATGACAATATCTTTAATTACGATCTTGCATATAGACATCTTTATGAACTTTATCTTGATCTGAGTCTTACTTTTACACTCTACAGCGAGAACTTTGAAGAATTCCGTCGTGGAATTGAGGGATGCCACAGCGATTTCAGTCGTACTCCTAAACTACATCAAGCCCTTGAACATATCAAAATACACCTTCCTAGGATAGAAGAAGATTTTGAGAAGTTTTTTGATGAGGATTGGCAGAGAGAGAAGCTGTTAGTCGAAGAAACGTTTTGGCAAGCTAATGGTCAGACCCGCCTCAATGAATTGAGAACTGTAATGATTGAGCATCGCAATATTGGGCATGACTGGCAGCTCAGTGAGGAGCAGAAGGAACAACTGAAGCGGTACTACGATGCGAATAAGCTGCTGATGGATTGTCTGAATAGTGGCAATGTCACTCCAAAAGTGAGGGAGGAGATTGAGAAGATACTATTTGCCCATTGCTGAGATTGAGCAGCGTAGAGGATTATGATTTACACAGTACCTCCACCGATCACATAGCTCTGTTATGACGCAAGTGCTGTTAGAGAATCTCAACCCTGTTTTGATTAACCAACTGGAGACCCTTGCACGGCTTCATGGACGTTCCTTGCAAGAAGAAATCAAACACATCTTGCAGCAAGCAGCACAAAGCCAACTCCGCTCATACCATACAGGAGGTGATATGGCGAAAGCTAGAGAAGCAGTAGCCCGTTCTCAGGCAAGATATGCCGGACGCACCTTTAGCGATAGTGCTGAACTCATTCGCGAGGATCGAGAACGATGACTCGGTATGTGGTGGATGCCAGCGTCGGTATCAAGTGGTTTGTTCCCGAAGTTCATTCTGAGGCAGCGCAACGTTTACTATCAGAAAGTTATACTCTGTTAGTTCCAGATTTATTCTTTCCAGAAATTGGCAACATCCTCTGGAAGCGAGTACGCCGTGGCGAGGATACGGCAGAGGATGCCAGACAAACATTTGCGGAATTCAGTGCAGTCTCCATGCAGGTTTATGAGTCTCGCTCTCTAATACCGATAGCTTTAGACATTGCTATCCCGAGCGATCGCACCGTTTATGACAGCCTCTATTTAGCTTTGGCAATCTTGAATCAGTGTTCGATGGTTACTGCCGATCAGAGACTGTTTAATGCCTTAGCGAATAGTCCTTTTGCCAGCAGTATTGCTTGGGTAGAATCTCTAGGTGCAACTTGAACAGACGAAGAATGAAGGACTATCACATCAATGTTTTCTATAGTGAAGAAGACGAAGGTTACATTGCCGATATTCCCGATTTGAAGTATTGCTCTGCATTTGGCTTCACAGTTGAAAAAGCAGTTCGCAAAGTGCTGGATGCGAAGGCTGCTTGGCTGGAAGTTGCTAAAGCGGAAGGTAAGCCTATTCCCGAACCCAGATATCGCCCTGCCATCTATCAGATTAACTAACTTGACAAAGCTCTACAGCCTTTGCCTGAGAAATGATTTAATTCCTAACTTTTCCTTTAGGAATCACACATCTCATTCCGCTTTTAGTACCGACAGCATCACCTTGATAACGAGGAATAACATGAATATTACTATGCATCATACTTTGACCTGCCGCCCTATTGATGTTCATCCCCACATTAAATCCGTCAGGCTGAAATTCTTTATTTAAAATTTCTTGAACTTTGTTGACCATAAACCAGCAAGCAGATTGTTCTTTGAAGGGTAGTTCAAAGTAATTAGCAACATGACGCTTGGGTACGATTAGAACATGACCTTTACTTAAGGGATAACCATCAAAAATAGCATAAGCTGTTGCTGATTCTGTTAGGAAGCTTATGTTTTTGTGAGGGTTACAGAAGATGCAGTTATTAGAAGAGTTTCTTTGACGATTATAGGAAGTGTATTCATATATCTCGCAGCTTTCATCTACGTGAATTGAGTTGAAGGGAAGTTTGACTATACACTGATAGGTAGGTTTCTTGTGGATGTAATGTTCTCGAAAACCTTCCCTTTTTAGGTCTCTTCTCACTGCATAATATGCCTTGCCTCCCGGCTTTAATAGATGAGAAACTTCCATAAGGATATTAGCTTGTTCTTCAGAAGACAAAACGTTTAAAACATAAAAGCAAATTATTGTATCAAATTTTTCATTAGGATATTGCGGGAAATAATAAGGGTCATATCCTGTAATATCAAAGCCTTTCCGCTGCAAGAGTTTGACATCATTGCCAAAGCCACAGCCAAAATCTAAGACTTTACCTTGAAGTAGGTTTTTATTCAATAAAAATTGTGCGGGAAATGACAGGTAGATTCTTTCTATTGCCGTAAGGTGGCTGAATAGATTTTTTTGCCCACCCATATTCAGTAACTAACTGTGAAGTTTACACAGATAGAGTTCCCACAAAATCTCGATTTTGCTCAAAGGATGGCTGACGGAAAGGCGAACTTGCGATCGCATTCATTTGTCGGAGTTATTCATCATCTTGTCTGAAACACTTCGCACTTAGACTTTCTAAGGAGTGGCTGCCGCAAATGTATTACATTGTCCTGGATCGCCCGTCTGAATGCCCTGTTTAAACCAGCGAACTCGTTGGGCTGAACTACCGTGCGTAAAAGACTCCGGAGTAACATACCCTCTTGATTGCTGTTGCAAACGATCATCCCCAATACTGCTAGCCGCATTCAGTGCCTCTTCAACGTCGCCAGCTTCAAGAACTTGCCGCGAACGATTAGCATGGTGCGCCCAGATACCAGCAAAACAGTCTGCTTGTAACTCCAGTCGGACTGAAAGTTCATTTGCTTGTGCGCGATCAGTTTGACGCTGCATTGCATGAACCTTGTCGGAAATGCCCATTAAATTTTGGACATGATGCCCAACCTCATGAGCAATCACATACGCCTGAGCAAAGTCTCCCGGTGCCTGATGCCGAGTCTTCAGATCTTCATAAAAGCTTAAGTCGATGTAGAGCTTTTGATCAGCGGGACAATAAAATGGCCCCATTGCTGCTTTCGCATAGCCACAGGCAGATTCCACCGCACCGGAAAAGAGAACTAATTTAGGCTCCACGTAGGTTGTTCCTTCTTGGCGAAACAGGCTATGCCATGTATCTTCCGTATCCGCCAAGACAACTGAAACGAACTCAGCTAGACGATCATCTGCCGCAGAACCTTGTGTTTGAGGAGCCTCTGAATAAGGACCATCGCTCTGCGATTGCCCTTGCTCCCAGATTACGCTGGGGTCGCCGCCCAAAAGAGCAACAATTAGTGATAGAACAATCGCCCCAATGCCACCACCTACCACAGGTGCCGACATCCGACTTCCACGTCTGTCCTCAACATTGGTGCTTCTACGACCGAATTCCCAGCGCATAACCCAGAGCCTCCAAACTACTTAACCTGGCTAGAAGTAAGTCAGGTGCTATGGCACCCAAGCTAGACCTTTCATAGGTCATTCACCACAAATAGTAGTGATACCCTTCATCTAGATCCTCTGCCAGAGGGACAGCACTGATTTATACCTAGTCCTACTTTGGGATTACTGGGGTAAGGAAAACAAAATAGCTGATAGCTGATAGCTGACTGCTTTGGAGCTATAACGCTACTTCATTGCAACACGGGAAGCGGGGGCGTTGAAGAGAGCTTGAAAATTAGATTGCCGCTCTGTTATCGGTTCTGGTGCCTCGTCCCAAAGACTCTCATAATAGAAGAACGTTACACCCAAGCCGCGATCGCGAGCTGCTTGCACCTTAGACTGAATCAGTTGCATCGGAACTGGCTTATTTCTCAAGCCTGTCAGGACACCAACTCCGGTTGGAATCTTTTGTTGCGCTTCCCGAATTGCGGGACGGGTAATCTGGTTGAGAAAACTTTGCAGATCGGGACGATACACTTGCACAATTAGCTCGTCCACAATACCCTTTCGCACCCAAGTCAGCCAGTCCTGTAGGTAAGTCTTGTACGCCACGTCATAAGGATTAGGGGCAACCGAGAAAATCGCATCGGGCTTTCTCTTTTTTACGGCTTGGTTGAGTTGTGTCATGAACGCCGTAATTTTATTCGCCCGCCAGCGCACCCAAGCGGGATTGTGCGGATCGCTAGGTGCATTCCTCCCGGTTTCTCGTTTGTACAAGGCAAGGGTGTAGCGATCGTAGCCGAATTCATTGGGCAAACTGGTGTGATCGTCAAACTGAATACCATCGACATCATATCGAGTTACAACTTCTAGCACGAGATCGCTAATGAACTTCTGCACGTCTGGATGGAATGGGTTGAGCCATACTACCTCACCCGCTGCACCGATCCAAGTTTGGCTACCGTTCCGGCGTTTCGTCAGCCACTCCGGATGATTCAATGCCAGTTCCGATGTCGGGGGAGTCATGAACCCGAACTCAAACCAGGGAATTGCGAGTAAGCCTTGCTGATGGGCTTGAGCAACGAGGTCAGACAGGGTCTCTTGCCCTTGTAAACCTTTGCGGGCAAAGGGTTGGATGCCTGTCCGTTGTGCTACTGGACTCTCGTATAGCACGTAGCCTGAATTCCACACCACAGGATAGATGGTATTGAAATTCAGCTGCGCCAGTTTGCTCACAGCCTCTTGCAGTTTGGGGCGATCGCTAAGGATGTCATTGTCATTGGTAGTCATCCAAACCCCGCGAATTTCTGGCAAGGGTTGCTGTGCGATCGCACCAACAGGGTTGCCAGCTAGTAATACGGTGATAAATGAGCTTAGAAGAACTAAGGAAAGATACTTGAGCAATTGCCTCTGGCACCGCCCAAGATGCGATCGCCACCAATCTCTAGGAATGAAACACAATTTCATCAGCTTGAATGATAAGTTCGCTATCCAACCACGCAATCGCGTACCTTCGTAACGCAATGAACGATCCATAGTCTACAGGTATTTATATCTACTGAAGAATTGATTAATGAATAAAACTCATTCAATTCACTACTACTTGTCTCTCAGAGGACTACCACTTATGCAGGGTAGATTGGTTGAGGCGGTATGTAGACACAGATGCGATTAAGAGCATGTCAGTGCCAAGAATCTCCTGCTCTCACCCCCCAACCCCCTCTCCCAGTATTGGGAGAGGGGGAGCCAAATTCCACTTCCCCTTTCTCCTTTTCTCTAATTTTGAGAAGAAGTCTGTTCTGTATAGATAAAATTGCAAGTGAAGCACTGGATACATTATCATCAAGCAGAACTAGATAGCCTTATTGAGACTGAATTGAGAGCTGCACAGCCCGAACAGCAACTTTGAGGCACAACTGTTTTTCTACCTCATGAAGGAGCGCTACTATAACTACGGAGTGACTTTTCCTAGCGTAGAGGCTGTTATTCTAAAAACATTGCGATCGAGTAGGCTTGGCAGATTCTATAAAATTTGCACTCAAAAACTTTTGGAGTTATCCTAATATTCGGCTTTAGCACCTAGTCTCAACTAACTTTCCTATGTTGTATAAGTGCTTGACTTGCTTTTATTAAAATTTTAGCTTCGTTACCCCCTAGCGTTGATATACTCTTTATTCTTTAATTACATTTCAGAGGGATTATGCAATTCGAGAACGACATTTATGAAGTAGCTATCATCGGGGGCGGAATCTCTGGAACTGCCTTGTTATATAGCTTGAGCAACTATACCAACATAAACCGGATTGCTTTAATTGAAAAACAACCAGAAGTTGCTTTAGGTAATTCTCATAGAACAAGCAATAGCCAAACCCTGCACTTTGGAGATATAGAAACCAACTATACCTTAGAAAAAGCGCAAAAAGTAAAGGGAGCTGCAAGCTTAGTTAAAAATTATCTTTTGAGAAATGACCCCCAACAGAAAATCTTCAGTAAATATCACAAAATGGTTTTGGGTATAGGGAAAGAACAGATTGAAGAGCTTCGAGAAAGATACAAGGACTTTAAATCACTATTCCCTGGGCTTAAATTAATTGAAAAAGAGGAAATAGAGTTAGTAGAACCTAATGTAGTAAAGAATAGAACGCCTGAAGAAGAAATTATCGCTTTATCTACTGAAGAAGGTTACACAATAGATTTTCAGAAACTAGCTCAATCATTTCTAGGAAAATCAGTTGCCAACACTGAGAAAACGATTGATTTAATGATGGAAACAAAGGTTAAGAGTATCCGGAAAGAAGGAGAATTCTACCAAATTCAGACAGATCGAGACGTAGTAGTAGCTAAGGTCGTTGTTTTTACAGCAGCAGCCTATAGTTTACTGTTTGCCAAATCTCTAGGCTATGGAAAAGATTATGCGCTCCTGAATGTGGCGGGGAATTTTTACCTTGCACCAGGCGTTCTAAATGGTAAAGTTTATACGGTACAGCTCAAAAAAATACCGTTTGCCGCTATTCACGGAGATGCAGAAGTTCACAATCAAAGTAAGACTAGATTTGGCCCTACTGCTAAAGTTACCTTCCTACTAGAATCGCGTAACTATGCTACTTTTGTTGACTATTTCCGAACGGCTGGACTCAGTATCAATGCTTTCTTAAGCTTTTTTAATATCCTTTTAGAGAAAGTGATATTGGAATATATCGTAAGAAATTTTATTTACGATATCCCCTTTGTTGGCAGAAGGCTATTTTTAAGGCAAGTTCAAAAAATTGTTCCTTCAATGCAATTAAGTGACCTACAGCTTGCTAAAGGATATCTAGGGATTAGACCTCAAATAGTTAATCTTAAGACTAAGCGCCTGGAGTTGGGAGAAGCTAAAATTGTCGGGGAGAATATCTTGTTTAATATAACGCCTTCTCCTGGTGCTTCGACTTGCTTACAAAATGCCGAATACGATACAGAAAAAATCTTAGATTTTCTGGGTCAAGACTATACATTCGACAAGAACCGCTTCTTGCAAGATTTAGGGGATGAGCAAGCTTTGACCCAAATAACCTAACTATTAAATAGTTATGGATGCTCAGCTTGAACGGGTCAACGAGTAACTACTACTTGAAAAAGAGATTTAGCTTGAGTGATGATGCGATCGCAGGTGATTCAACAATCCATCAGTGTCAGCAAATGAATCATAGCAAAGTCAGTGCCTGGTTGTTGTCCCAGTTTCAAGCTTGAGTGCTGCTACCCGACCACAACCTGGAGATGGTGATGGTACCCACTCCCCATCCCCGTGATGGTCTACAGGTAAACTTTCAGCAAATGAGTGTCAATGTGAGTTAGAAGCGATAGCCCACACCAAGTTGCAGACTGACAGCCTCTCTTGAGTTATCCTCATAGGCATCAATTCCGACTTTGACATCGCCATAGACAACAACGTTCTGACTGACTCCCGTCTCCACGCCCGTTGTCAACACGACGGAATTCTGATTTCCTAATTGTGTTGATTTGCCATCATTGGTAACAAACGAGTAACCCGCACCCAGGTAGAGGTTGGTATTGTCGGCAACAGGCACATCAACAGTCAGCATCGGCATAATCGCCGTCGCCTCACCGCCAAACAGTACAGCCCCTCGTATAGAAACTGGAGTATTGGGAATCGCGTATCGTCCTTGAACACTGCCGCCAAAGATTTCATCATCTCCATCATCTCCGCCTTCTCCTTCAGAAATTCCGTCATCCGTCACACCAGCGCCAATGCCAACACCAACGTAAGAACCTGGTAGTCCCCTTGTTTGGGCATGAGCTTTACTCGCATCCAACACAACTGAAACGAGCGAGAGTGTACACAGAGCCGAAATTGTGATTGAGCGCAAAGAGAAACAATTAATCAAATGATGTTGCAGTAACATGGGCTTATCTTGAGACTTCTTGCTGTGTGTTAAGTGTTCTTCTGTAGCAGTACTTATCTCTGAGTGCTGTGTACTTATGCAAGAAATCTCATCTAGGTGCGTTACTCACAAAGGTTATTCAGAGACAATACGTCAAGGTTGACGCTTGTGTCCCAGCCAAAGTAGCCTTGTTGCTGAACTTTGAGGAATGTTGGTTACTTTGGTCAACTGGCCCCCTTCCACATCAACAAGGTAAAGAAAATTAGTACACTCTTCATAACCTATGAGCAAAGGCTGATGACATTTACCGTCGTACCCAGCCGCCAAGACAATTTTTTGCCCGTCCGGTGACCAAGCGAAGTCTTGAATCCCACCCGCAGGACTTGCCGGGGGGGCATCAAACAGTGGCTTCAACTGTTTGGTTGCCAACTCCAGAAGCCAGATGGTTTGACTGTTGTAGCTGCTATTAGTTAAGGCGAGATAGCGTCCATCTGGTGACCACTTAATTTTTTCATCATCAGATGGAACCGACTGAATCTGAAGAGGCAAATTATCTTTTGCCTCAAGCAGTACTCTCAGGTTACTCCCGTCCAAGTTGATTTGGTAAAGCGTTTTTGAGCGCTTCAAAGAGTCCCAATGCCAAAAAGCCAAGGTTTTCCCGTCTGGTGACCAAGTGATTTGGTAAACCCCACCCGCACCGAATTTTGTAATCACTTGTGAACGGCGGCTAGCAATATCAAATAGGTAAATATCTTCGACAAGACCCAAGGTTTTGTCTGTACGAGACTCGCCCGTATAAGCGACGGTTTTACCATTGGGAGATAACGTCTGCCAACTACTGGTTAAATCACGCTTGCCTCCGAGTTTTAAGACTTCTACAGAACCGTTGAGACTTACAAGGTTTAGAGCATACAGAAGTCGTTGGCTCTGAGGTGACCAGGAGACAAATGACCTCCTAATCTCTTCATTAATCGGGGTAGAGCCGTTGCTGTTGCTGGTAAACTCCCACTTAGACAGCTTCCAATTTGTTGGATCAACAAAATACCAACCCACACTCTTATTGACCGTGGTAATGTTGATGATGACATCACGCTCTGGGGGCAAACTTGGAACGCTCTTGATCAAAGCGGCGGATAGACTACATCCACCTAAAAATATACTGGTGAGAACGAACAATCCGAGCGATCTTAGATAGGCTTTCATCGTTAAATAGAGGCACAATTGCCTGCCAAGAGACAGAGCCTCAATAAATTTCTACTCCTCAAGCTAAGCTTAGGAATGTAGCGACTAGGCTTGCCTACATTTGGCTTTTCTAAGTGTCACAGAAGCTCTCACAAAAGAATTAGGACGTTCGCCTCACGAAACTCTCTTGGTATTTCTTTCTTATCGTTGCTTTGCACAGTCGCTTCTTAGTCAGTCAATATGAAAGAAAGCTCTTTATTCCTCAGGGATAGTACCACCTCGCTCAGAAATGCTTGAGTTCAACCCAGTTAATAACACCACCCCGATTCCAGAACTCACTGCCCCAGAAATCGAGCAATACCTCGCCAGTGAACTGTTTCGCGGCATTGGAAAGAAAACAGCGGCTCTACTCGTCTCTCACTTCGGCGCAGACACTCTCAACGTCTTAGAACACGCTCGTGAGCAACTCTCTCAAATCCCAACGCTCACGAGATACCGCATCGGCACGATCACGGGGGCTTGGAGGGACTCTCAAACCAATCCAGTACGAGGAGCGATCGCGTGGCTATTAGGACTCTCGACTCCCTTAGGGCTAACCCTGAAACTCTGTGAACGTTACGGACACCAAACTGAAGCAATACTTAAGAGTAACCCTTATCGCATCATTGATGAAGTCGAGGGGATTGGGTTCAAAACCGCCGATGCCTTAGCGCTAGCGATTGGCATTTCCCCTTCAGGTATTGAGCGCTACTCTCAAGGAATCCTCCAAGCGTTAAAAGATGGGTTGAGCGAAGGACATTGTTTTGTCCCTGAATCCCAATTACTGATTCGAGCTTTGGAACTGCTCACTTGTCCTAAGTCTACTCCTGACTCCTCGGATGTGCAGGCGGCAATTCAATCGGGCATTGCTAACCAAACCCTGGTAGAAGGCAACTCCAATGGCAGTATCTACCTTTATAGAGTCTACCGAGCCGAACTCAATGTCGCTTTACTCGTTAAAGCGTTCCTGACTGGTCAACAGCAGCCGACTGAACATCTCGAACACTGGTTGCATCAGTGGGAACAAGCGTCTTTCCGAGAATTCAATCGCCTTTCAACCGAACAGCGCTCTGCCCTTTTCATGGCTTGGGCGCACCCCTTGAGTATCCTTACAGGTGGTCCCGGACGCGGTAAGACTCACATCCTCAAATACTTGGTGCAGTGGCTTTGTGCAAAAGGGGTGAAACTCGCGCTTGTCGCGCCAACGGGTAAAGCGGCTAATCGAATGAGAGACGCGACTGGATGCGAGGCACAAACGATTCATCGCCTTCTACAGTGGCAGGGGCATGGTCAATCTTTCCGTTACAACCAGAACAATCCTTTGCCGATTGACTGGTTGATTGTAGATGAATTTAGTATGGTCGATTTGTTCCTATTTAACTCCCTGCTGAAAGCGTTACTACCTACCACAAGAATCTTACTCGTCGGCGATTTCAACCAACTGCCCAGTGTGGGCGCTGGGATGGTGCTGCGGGACTTGATACTGTCGTCCCTTATCCCAACGACGCAATTGCAGACTATCTATCGGCAGCAGCACGAAAGCCCGATTGTCTACGCGGCCCAAGAGGTACTCTCTGGGAAGGTGCCAGCACTGCATCAGTTCAACCAGCCTTCTCAATGGATGGATGTCGGGGACTGTGCGATGCTGTGTCGTCCCACTCCTAATTCAGTAGCAGATGCCATTGTTGAATTGGCGCTCCAGATGAAAGCCGACAACATCGATTTGAACCAACAGTTGATGGTGTTAGCACCTCAAAAACAGGGACCTGCCGGAGTCAAAGCCCTAAATGCTCGAATGCATCCCATTTTTAATCCAAAAAAGGATGGGGAGCCAGAAGTGGTTACGGGAGAGGTAGTGTACCGAGTCGGCGATCGCGTGATTCAATTAGTCAATCGTTACGATACGACTCCGGCGGTGATGAATGGAGAGAGTGGTTGGGTCATTGCCGTGGAGCCTAAGCAGAAACGGGTGACGGTGGAATTTGAGGGCGGTGCGATCGTTGAGTACTTACCTGGTAATTTTGAGCAGATTATGCACGCCTACTGTCTGACTTGCCATAAGTCCCAAGGCAGTGAATTTCAGTATGTGATTATGCCCTTAGTGCTATCCAACCGTCGAATGCTCACCCGTCAGTTACTTTACACCACCATGACCCGTGCAGTTGGGACGTTTATTGCGGTGGGACAACTTGAAGCACTTGCCCAGGCGGTGGTGGCAGACAAACCCGCTCGTCGTTACACGCAGTTAACGACGTTCCTACTTACACCAGAAGCCGATTTGACGGGTGCTATTAGGGGCTTGGGTGCTGGAGGTGGATTAAACCAAAAGAAACAAGGATTGTCCGTCACCATTGCTAGCCGCTTGCGCGAGCGGAAGCTTTCTGCGACGAAAGGGCAGATGACGTCTATTGGCAGTCTCGCTCTACGGCTCTATGAGGATAAGTTTGGACATCGCCCGCCAAAACAACTGGAAGTTGTGGAGGGAATGCGGTTTAAGACGTACCACTACCCCGTTGAGGCGGTGGACTTGATTGATCGAGCGATTGACTTGGTTTTGAACGCATAAACTCACCGTGATTGGCTCTTTTAAAAGTCTTCACTATTGGTTCGCGTTCCTGAGTCGATTAGCAACAATTAGAGTGAGCTTGCGAAAATCAGACAGACGTTAATGGAATCGCCCTTCGTTCCCCCAGTCTTTGAGAAAGCTCTGGACAATCGTTTGAATCGTATCAAAATAACTAGCGATCGCCTTTCCATGAAATGCTGGATACATCAGGCAAAGAATTACCATTTACTTCTTTTATGCAGGTTGCTGTGAGTGATGAAGAAATGCGATCGCGTGTAGAGGCACTTGGAAGAAAAATTAGGAAAGAAGATGGCGTTGCCAATGCTGTTGCTGCCTTCCAGCACTACCTCCAAGAGTTGGAGCAAGAAGTCTAATGAACTCCCCGTGATATCAAGAAGACCCGTACAATTAGTGTCAAGCATTTCATTAATTCAGGAGAGCAGCAATGCCAGCGGCGGTTGGAACGATTGAAACAGTAGGTTTTCCTGCTGTACTAGCAGCAGCAGACGCTATGGTCAAAGCTGGCGCTGTCACGCTTGTTTATTATGGTCTTGCAGAACGAGGTAACTTTATCGTTGCTGTGCGGGGGAGAGTTGCTGAGGTAAACGTTGCTGTTGCAGCAGGGATTGAAGCCGCAGAGAAAGTCTACGGGGGTGAAGTTGTTTCGCACTACATCATCCCGAATCCGAGTGGCAATGTTGTAGATGTGATGCCCATCGAATATACAGCGGAAGTCGAACAGTTCAGAATGTTTTGAGTCACTTAACTTTGTTCAACTTCTGCATACTAAAATACGTCAACCTAAGAGTCCAAAGGCAGGAAACATTAAAGATAATGGACATTGCTCTCAAAAGGTGGGGCAAGCTTCGTACAATTAATTGTCTTTACAAATTTCAACAACAAATTCAGGAAGGAAATTAGCCATGGCACTACAGGCGGTAGGATCGATTGAAACCAAGGGCTTTCCTGGCGTGCTAGCAGCAGCAGACGCCATGGTCAAAGCTGGGAGAGTCACTTTAGTTGGCTACCTGAGAGCGGGTAGCGCTCGCTTTACCGTGAATATTCGAGGTGATGTATCCGAGGTGAAAACAGCGATGGAGGCTGGGATTGCGGCAGTAGAAAAGACTTACGGAGCTAGCTTGGAAACCTGGGTAATCATTGCTCGTCCTCATGAAAACGTTGAAGCCGTTCTGCCAATCGGCTACAACGATGATGTGCAACAGTACCGAGATGCTGTTGAAAACCCGATCATCGGTGGACCAAGAAATGGTGGTCTCCAGCGGTAATTAAATCACATTAAGGAGAGCCAAGTGTAGCGGGTAGCTCTCTATCTGCTACACGGTGAAACATTGATTTTGGATTAGTAATGTCTCGCATCTCCATCATCATTCCCACTCTGAATGAGGCAGAGTGCTTGGAACGTACCTTACGACAGCTAAGCATCCTCAATCCTCCTGCTTACGAAGTTCTGGTGGTAGACGGTGGCAGCGAAGACGAGACAGTTGCGATCGCACAGCGTTACTGTAAAACACTCGTCTGCTGTAGCCAAGCGCGTGTCATTACCGCTGAGGGGCGTGGGCGTTCAGTACAGATGAATCAAGGCGCAGAAGCAGCAACGGGAGAAATCCTTTGTTTCCTACACGCAGATACTTCTGTACCCGATGATGTGGTAGCCGTAATTGAGCGAACTCTGGCAGATAAAACGATTGCTGGTGGTGGGTTTATTTCCCTAATGGCAGGTTCTGGTACAACACGCTGGGGAGTGTCCCTGCACAACTATCTCAAAACCTATTATGCCCCGTTGATTTTTCGCCCTTACTTATTTTTTAAGGGGTTGCGCTTGCTGTTTGGCGACCAAGTAATGTTTTGTCGCCGTGCTGATTTCTGGGCAGTTGGTGGGTTTAACAGTGCTATCCCAATCCTGGAGGAAGCTGATTTGTGCCTCAAGCTAGTGCAGCGAGGACGAATTTACCAAGTCAATCGGATTGTGCAAAGTAGCGATCGCCGTGTGGCACACTGGGGTTCTCTCAAGGCAACCGGGATTTATCTATATATCGGCTTTCTCTGGGGTTTAGGTGTCTCCCCCACCTACCTCAAGCAGTTTTATGAAGATATCCGCTGATATAGCAATCAGCAGTCAGCTTAAGAGCGGTCAGCTTTGGGTCAAATCGGCTCACTTTTAAGTGCCTTGTAAAGTGTTTTCACGATTTATAAACGCGGTTGACATCAGATGTACTTAATTGGTGAGTTGGTACATCTAGCACCAGCTTTCCTGCTTGAATGCCGAGAATGCGATCGCTATATTGCCTTGCCAGTTCAACTTGATGGAGATTGCAGATAACGGTCAACCCCTCTTCAGCGCAAAGCGATCGCAATAAACCCAAAACGGCATGGGCTGTCTTTGGATCGAGACTGGCAATCGGTTCATCAGCGAGAATTAAAGAAGCACGTTGGGTTAAAGCCCGTGCGATCGCAACCCGCTGTTTCTGTCCACCCGATAATTGGTCGGCACGTTGAAAGGCGATATCTAGCAGTTGCACCCGTTCCAAAGCCGCCATTCCTTCCCGTAGCAAGCTGTTCGGAAAAAGCCCAAACAAACAACGCCATAAGGGTAACTCCTGCAAGCGTCCTCCCAAGCAATTCTCCAAAGCACTACGACGGCGCACCAGATTAAATTGCTGGGCAACGGTGGCAATTCGAGCGCGGCTTTCCCGTAACTCCCTTGCCGAACAAGTCATCAAGTCTCGTCCCTGAAACCACACCTTCCCTCGATCAGGTCGTAATAGTTGGAGGATGCAGCGCAGTAGTGTTGTTTTTCCAGCACCACTCGGCCCCAAGATTGCTGTAAACGTATGGGGTTCGACAACAAAGTTGATATCTTCAATGGCGAGTGCGCCACGGTTGTAGGATTTTGTCAACCTTTCAACTGTAAGCATTGATGTTTATTCTTCTTTAGAGAGCAGTTTTTGAACAAAAGAAAAAAGACTTATCTATCAAGTTTCCAGGTCAGAGTTTAGTTTTCTGGGTGTCCTAGATCCGATGTTTCTTTTCTGCAAAAAATATCTTGTATGGTTTTCAGGAAAATTCTGCAAAGCCCCAAAAACCTGATAACCAAGCTTTTCATAAAACCCACAGGCTTGAAAATCAAACGTATCAAGGTAGGCATGACGACAACCACGATTGATTGCCTCTTGTTCTGCTCTAATTACTAACTCACGTCCATATCCTTGGTTCCGAATAACTTGGGAAATCCATAAATGACTGATGAACAGCCAATTCCAGTGTGTGTAACCATTTAGTCCACCGATAACTTCGCCCTGGCTGTTCCGTACAAAAATGGTCAGCTTTCTCCAATTCTCTTTCTCCGCTTGGCTGTCATTATAGAGAACAAGATTCCTTATAAGTAAACGAATATCTGCGTCTGAACAATCATTTTCAACTGTAATTTTATGATTTACAATGTCGCTCATTCTGATTAAAGCTATGATGACTCTCTAAAATCAGTAACACCTAATAAAAACTAAT
The DNA here is from genome assembly GCF_014849525.1 of Microcoleus sp. FACHB-SPT15. NCBI lineage: Bacteria > Bacillati > Cyanobacteriota > Cyanophyceae > Oscillatoriales > Microcoleaceae > Microcoleus > Microcoleus sp. FACHB-SPT15. Next base: position 159,846 of record NZ_JACJNU010000050.1, read on the forward strand.
CACTATCCCAAACGTTGCCGTAGATAGGCACTAAGGGCATCAATCAGGCTAACCATTGTCAAAATTAAGATAAGGATAGTAGCAAGTCGGGGAAAATCGAGCAGTTTCAAACTGACCAGTAATTCGTACCCAATACCCCCAGCACCAACAATACCCAGAATTACCGAGGAGCGAACGTTAAACTCCCATAGATATAAGCTAATCCCAACTAGTCCCGGCAGAGCTTCGGGCAATACCGCAAAGGCAAACGTGCGGAGTCGGTCAGTTCCTGTTGCTTCAATGGCTTCAATCGGTTCAGAAGGAATGGTTTCTAGGACTTCGGCATAAAGTTTTGCCATCGAACCTGTTGTGTGAAAGGCTACTCCCAATACACCTGCAAATGGGCCTAAGCCGACAATGGAAACAAATAACAGTGCAAAAATTGCGGTATCAATTCCTCGTAGAAGATTGGAGAACCCCCGCAGGAGTGTAGCTAGCCAGGGTAAGGGGGTAGTGTTTCGTGCCACTAAGAGGGCAAAAGGAACTGCAAATACAATGGCTGCACCTGTACCAACAATTGCGATCGCTAAAGTTTCCCAAATTGCCTCCAAAAAAGACGGCAATTCCGTGAAGTCGGGCGGCCAAAGCCTTATGATCCAATCAGCAAGGCGAGGCAGTCCTTGTAAGAATTCCTGCGGAGAGACTTCTGCGGTTTGGAGGCTAGCCACTAGCACGGCTACCGCCAACAATCCCCAAAATCCTTGTTTCAATAAGCGCCACAGCCCTCCACGCCGATGCTGCTCTGCTTGCAAAATTGCTTCAAAGTCTGGCGTGTAACTTTTTTCTTGAGCGTTTGAAAATGGCGCTCCTTCGGTCATTTCAACTTGCCTACAGATTTACCTGCTGCTTGGATCGGTGCATAGTTGCTGCCATCAGAGGTAACGAAGCCTGTGTAATTTTCTGGTAAAAACTTCTTGGCTTGTTCAGGTGAAAAATTCACCAATACCTGCTGTAGCTTCGTTTTGATATCCTCTGGAAAGCCGCCTCTGACAGCAATGGGGTCATTGGGCAAAGGCTCAGATTGCCAGATAATCTTGATTTTCGACTTGTCAATTCGCCCGGTACTAGCCAATACATCCAGGTTCCGGTCGTAGTCCGAAGCAATATCGGTTTGTCCACTCATTACTGCGATCGCTTGCGCGGCGTGGCTTGCTCCCTCGTTGTAGTCAAACACTGTTTTTGGATCGAGGTTGCGACGCTTAAATTCTGCTTGAGGAATCAGCCAACCAGAAGTTGAGCCAACATCTGCAAGACTCAGTTTTAGCTTATTCCCCTCTTTGCTTTGGGCAATTGCCTCATCCAGGGTATTAAACGGGGCATCAGCACGAGCCATCAAAACAGAATTATAAGTAGGCTTGTCTTTGTATTTGACTGTTGCGATCGCTTTAATGGATGGCTCATTGTGATTGGAAAGAACATATCCCCACGGGCCTAACCAAGCTGCATCCAAAGTACCAGAACGTAGCGCTTCAGAGATACCCACCCAATCCTCTGTTACCGTAACCTTCGCAGGGAGATTCAAGCCCCGTGCTAATTCATTGAACAGCGGCTCAAACTGTTTGCTGTTCTCACCTGGAGTTGGGAAGTAGGGACCAACTCCAAACTTCAACTCAGTCAGTTGAGTAGCAGAATTACTGGCAGCCGTTGGAGACGTTTCAACTTTGGGCTGGCTACTACAGGCAACCACGACTATTAAGGTTAATACACCGAAAATAAGGCTTTTCAGCCAGCGTTTCACTGAAATTTTCTGGAAGTCACTCATGAGTTAGTTGATGCAGTTAAGAGTGTTTCGGCTCGAATGAGAGTAGGCAACAACCGAAGTCGATTGCCTTATAGGTTTGACAAATCCCTCTTGGGGAAGGATACGAGGTACTGAATTTAGCATATTAACCTAAGTCGAATGGCACTGACTTAAGCCACATTGATACCTTTGTCGGTTGGGGCAAAAATCGACTGCAAGCAAGAGACACCATGAACTGCCGTACACAACGAAAACCTGAAAGTCTCTTTCTCCCCATTCTCTATTCCCAACTTTCAAGATAGGTCTATTGATGAGGTTGTTCACTAGTGCTAATTGCTCATCTGGGTGGGTTTGAGCCTCAATGTCTACTTGCTGAATGTCGCCAAGCCATTGGTTAAGGGTTTGCGCTGACTCTGCTTTCCATGCCCGATAATTCACTCGTCCTTGAGTATCAACGTACTGGCGTAAAAGCTTGCCCCAGGTAGCAAAGTTAATCATGGTTAGCTAAGAACCTTGTCTTGATTCGGCTATTACGGAGGGTGTCGCTTAGTGCAAGAAGGCAGGAGGACTATTGCTACAGTAAGCTTTTAACCTTTTCCAACTCGATAGTTATTTCCGCCACCCTGCACTTAGTAGATTTCGCCGTTTATCGAATAATACTCTGGGCTTGAGCAAAATTTTAAATAGCAGGAAAAGCGATCGCAATTCTCCTGGAGTGTCCCGACGTTGCCATTGCCCAGGACGGCAAAATAACATTTCTACTAAACGCCGTTGTTGCTTAACGGGAGGAGTGTCGAAGGCTACCTGTAGAGTAGAGAATAATTTCTCTTGGCTGGTTTGGGTTACTACTCCAGATAGTTGCAATTTCTCCTCCATCATTTCCAACTTTGCTGGCAGAGTTTCTAATTTCTCTAGGGGAAGTGGAATCGCTTGGGTCAATTTGATGGACGCGCCAATTTCTGAAATTTCTGTTGTAATACCCCACAAGGTTTGATTAGCGACCTCAACGCGCACGACTCGCTGCAAATCAAACCACTCATAAACATCCTGTTTCGGGACATCCAGCAAAATTAGTAAGGAGATGCCTATTAGTAATAGGTTGTAGGCGCTCCAAATCCATCCTAAACTGATACCTTCAAACAAGTCTTGCTGGTCGGGAGCCATTGTGTGCATTGAGGGCGAATACAGGAGTGCCATTCCTAAGTTGTGCCATAAGCTGATGGCTGTAGCGATGAATAGGATAATTAGAGGCCAAGCCAAAGCCCAATTAAACACAAAGCGATCGCGTTTTATTCCTTTGGGTGTCACTTTAAATCCTTTAGAAAACGGATTCAGCATTACTTGAATTACTGTTAGCGCTAAGGGAAAACAAAAGGCTAGAGAGTAAATATCTGAGAGTAAAGCTGATCGAGAACGATAGTTCAACCAGGAAAAAAACGACAACTGCACGAGGTAGTAAGGTAGGAAAAAATACAGTAATTCAATTAAAGAGGTTTGCATCGGAATCACACCAAAGAATGAATAAGCCAGTGGCATGATGAGAAACCCCACCCGTGAGAAGCTGGTGAACCAATGCAGTAATCCTTCTAAATGCGCCAACCTTTGAATGGGTCGTAATCCAGGAATTGTTAAAGGATTTGTCTCCAGAAAAAAAGCCTGTAAAGTACCCCTTGCCCACCGTAGTCGTTGAGCGACATGGGCAGCAATATTTTCTGCGGCTAACCCAGCACTTAATTTTTCATCTAAATAAATTAGCTGATACCCAAGGGCACTGATGCGAATGCCAGTAAAGTAATCTTCACTCAATGAATTGGTCACAAAACCACCAGCCGCTTCAAGGGCACACCGTCTGACGACAAAGGATGTTCCGGCACAGACAACCCCACCAGCACCATCCCGAATTGGCTGGATTTGCCGATAAAAGACTTCTTCTTCGGGAGTTAAGACATCTTCTAAGCCTAAATTGTGAGCGATTGGGTCAGCATTGTAGAAACTTTGGGGCGTCTGGACTAAGCCAATCTTCTCATTTTGGAAAAAGCCAACGGTGCGCGTGAGAAAGTTTTTGGTAGGAACAAAATCAGCATCGAATACAACAATTAATTCTCCCTTGGTTTTTGCGATCGCATGGTTTAAGTTTCCGGCTTTGGCATAGCGACTCTCATTGCGAGTTATATAAACACAGCCTAATTCAGAGGCTAATTTTTTAACCTCTGGACGCTTGGTATCATCAAGTAAGTAAACTGTTTTGTTAGCATAATCAATTGCCTGACAGCCAATGATTGTCCGGCGCAGGATAAAAACAGGCTCGTTGTAGGTTGGAACTAAAATATCAACGGAGGGTGTATACCTACCCGACATTACAGCTAAGGCGACCTGCGATGCTTGTTGGCTACGGTCTTTGACATTCAGCATTAAAAATAGCTGAATGGTACTGCTAAAGAGTACTAACATTTCTAAGAAAAATAACCACAGACTAAAGACACCATTGAGGGGATTCGATAAATTCAGGGTAGAAAGCGATCGCCACAAAACATAGCGCCCCATCAAGCCCAGCAAAATTCCCACAACCAGCCAGCCCGACCAACGACGAGGACGAGGTGAAATCTTCATCACCACAAAGATTCCGACAAGCAAGCCAAACGTGGGCAGCAGTAAATACTTCTGATGAGACGTTGGTGCTTGTAGCCAGATTGGCGGATTTTCCTGCAACACTTTGAGTTGGGCAAATACCTGCGTTATTGTCCCTTCTCCAGCTAACCAAGCCGCCGCTACGACAATGGCACTAAGCACAATGCCTAGCATCACTAGTGTTGCCACACGCAGCCGGAGAACCCGCCTAAAGAGACGATGCCTTGAATGAAAGCGCATGAACTGTGAAACTGACATTTCTTCCTTTGCCGCCTTAACGCTCAAGTTACCGAGAGAAATTGTTTCAAAAGTTTACAATTCGGTCTTACTGCAATGATAGCGAGTGATGGCAGGTAAACAGGAGAGCATCGTCAGTGGAAGTCTCCCAAGGTCAGCTCAAAGTTAAAGCAGTTGTCGTGACAATGTTTGATGAGGGAGACGATGTAATTGGTGAATCAGGGGAATTTAAGTAGGGTATGGTGCGATCGCGAAAATTTGAATATCGTTTAGCCTTAAAAGGGGTTTCAAGCCGTTGTTATGGGCAATGGGAAACAAAAAACACCACAACGAAGCTTTATGGAGTCCTCGTTATTTTGCTATATCTGCTGACAGTGTAAGAATTTGCTGAACCTCATCATGCTTTCTCAATTCGTAACCGTCCCCTTCTAGACAAATTTCACAGGGAAACAGGTTTTCGTCCTCATGATGGCGTAAGGAGTAGGATGAATTTCCTACCTCATTGGGAATATTTGTTAAGGCTATAGTTAAATTCATTGATTATTCTGTTTCGACCTCTAGGTTGAGGCTAGGTTGAGTGTTCTATATCACTATTAAATAATGAACCAAGCTTTTGCCTATCCAACTACCTTCACTGTAAGAGGCAAGCAAAAGCCGCGAAACCTTTGGCGACGGTATTATGCAATCTCACGCACTTCAAGAAAACGAACTCGATCCGAAAACTCGCACCTTCTATTGCCAATTAATGGATATTTTGAGTAAATCTCAAATGCCGTTTCTCGTCGGTGGCGGGTATGCTTTCGTTCGTTACACGAGAATTGCACGACAGACGAAAGACTTAGACCTTTTTGTTCGTCCTAATGATTGTTCACGCATTTTAGAGTTTCTCGCACAGCAGGGCTATCGGACTGAGATGACTGCTTCTCACTGGTTGGGAAAAGCTTTTTCTAGCGATAGCGAGGACTTTGTTGATCTGATCTTCAAGTCTGCTAACGGTTTGAGTGAGGTTGATGATCTCTGGTTTGAACATGCCGTTGAAGAGGACGTTCTGGGAATGTCTGTGCTAATCTGCCCGGTGGAGGAAATGCTCTGCTCAAAGGCATTCGTGATGGCACGCGATCGCTTTGATGGTCCAGATGTTGCACACCTACTGCTTGCCTGTAGCGAGCAAATAGATTGGTCGCGCCTACTTTATCGCTTTGGTGAGCGCTGGCGAGTACTCTTGAGCCATTTGATTCTCTTTGGCTTCATCTATCCTGGAGAGCGATCGCTAATTCCAGACTGGGTTATGAAAGAGCTGTTCCAACGTCTACAACAGGAGTTAGACAGTGCCCCTCCGACAGAAAAACTCTGTCAAGGTTCGCTTTTATCGCCATTGCAGTATCAAATTGATGTCGAGAAATGGGGATATCAGGATGCACGAGTTTCTCCTAAAGGTGGTATGACACCCGCAGAAATCTCCGATTGGACAGCTCATTTGAAGGAAGAAAAGGAAGAAAAAAGCTGATGGTTGATAGCTGACAGCTTTCTGCTATGAATTATTTTTCTAGAGGTTCCTAACCTAATAAGAATGGTGGCAGAAGAGGCAACAAGAGAGTCACGAAATAATAAACTAAAGGCGCAGTAAAGACATAGCTGTCTGTCCGGTCTAACATTCCTCCATGCCCCGGAATTAACTGTCCTGAATCCTTTACCCCAGCATCTCGTTTCATCATTGACTCGGTTAAGTCTCCAAGCAAGCTAGCAATACCAACGAGGGTGCCTAAAATAATGCCACTGACTTGCCAGCTAGGCCAGTGTAGATACCAAGCCCCAACTATGGCGACAGCAATACTACCTGCAACACCAAAGATTGCTCCTTCAACTGTCTTTTTGGGACTAATAATCGAAAGGCGAGTACGACCAAAAAATTTACCAAAAAAGTAAGCCCCAATATCTGCTGCCCAAATGCAGCCAAAGCCTAATAGTGTTGCCGTCAAGGCTTCCGGTAGGGCACTAAAGTCAGTCCATGAGCTAGGCCAGTACCCGCCTAAAGGAAGGTTATTAGCAGAAGCTGTAGCATCAAGAGGAAGGGATGACGCATGTGTCAAGCCGACTCGTAAACGAACCCAATAGCTGGGGAGATAGCCACCATAGAGTAATCCCAAAATTGAAGAGGCAACATCAGCAATCGTCGCCATCTTGGGTTGGAAGAGAAGGTAGAAACAGATAAAGGTGCCTGCTATTGGAAATACGGCATCTGTGAGAGTCGGTGAAAGGGTAGCTGTAACCAATAGCAGCAGACTTACAACAATCGTACTTTTGGCAGCTGGTTCAATTCCCTTTGCCCGAACCAGTTGAAAGTATTCCAATAAACCCAGGTAGACAATAATGGAAAAGCCAAGGGTAAAGTACCATCCCCCAAGAATGATCATCCCCAAGGCTAGGGCGATCGCAATGATTCCACTTAAAATTCGGGGCCAAGACATAGGATGCTTTAGTAGAAGACAGTTGGGTCAAACTGTCCAGATTAAGAGGGGCAGGGTCAAACAAGAGAGATTATTACAATCTCATCAAACGAAAGCATATACTTTTGCTTACTTTAACGAATTCACGGCAAACTGCAATCTAATCTAATCAAGCTTTTCACCGCTCAAGATAAAAATTGGATCAACAGCGGCAAAGGTTTGATGGGTGCCTCGTGTTTCCAAGCGATTAACGGCTGATTGAACGACTTCAATGTTGCGAGCGTGTAACTCAGCAAAGCCTTCAGACAAAGCATAGAGACTTTCTAGATTAGCCGCTGTTGCGACGACTCGACCGGAGGGTCGTAAGTATTGCCAAACTTCCTTAAGAATTTCCTTAATTGCACGTCCTCCCTCAATGCAGATACGGTGAGGCGATTGAGGTAGGTCTTTCAGGCATTCTGGGGCACTCCCTTCAACAACTTCGACATTGTAGACCCCAAAGCGATCGCAGTTGCGCCGAATTAAATTAGCCACGTCCTCATCTCGTTCTATCGCAATAATCTTACCCTTGGGACATAATAATCCTGTTTCTACTGTAATTGTGCCCGTCCCAGCACCAATATCCCATACTAAGGAGCTAGGTTGCAGCCGTAAGGCACAAATCAAGAGCAACCGTACTTCTCTCTTACTAAGAGGAATACCTGGTAACCGCTCAAATAAATCATCAGGGATGCCTGGTGTAACATAAGGCCAGAGTTCAGAAGGCATTTTGGCGCTAAGAAGATAGCGAGAGTTTTCCCTAGGTTAACCCAAGCCCTACTGGGAATTGTTCATCACATAGCAAAAGGCAGAAGGCAGAAGGCTTTTATGTTTATTACTAATACGTGGTTGTTTGGGTCGTTAAAGAAAGTCCTAACCTTTATGGCGACAGCTATACCTCGTGCATTTATCTTGTCTAGGGATTTGCGAGGAGGATGTCACTAAGCTTTCGGTAAAATCTGCACCGTTCTATCACTAACAACTAACAACAATCACCTAACAACAATCACCTAACAACTTTCAATGTTTTGAAACTGGGGTCGCTGCAACCCGTGATTTGACCCCCCAAGGTAAGGACTTGTTGTAGGTATTCAATCGCAGCGGGATTGATGACTTCTCCAGGCATTAAAGCAGGAATTCCAGGAGGGTAGGGACAGACTAACTCAGCACTGATGCGGTCTAAGGTTTGCTCAAGGGGTAGTGTTTCAGTTGGGGAAAAGAAAGCGTCACGCGGAGAGATTGCAGGACTGATGGTAAAGGATGAAGGATGAATCAATAGCAATTCTGCTTTCCATTTTTGGAAGACATCTTGCAATGGCGTGATGGAGTTTGGATGGTATTTATTTTGAGTAATCGTAGTGAAAGCATAGACTAACTGCTGAATATCAGCTTCTGTATTACCTAAACTAATGATAAAGGTGAGATGTTGAAGTGTCGGCAGTTCCGCAATCACACCAAGTTGTTGATGAAAAATTTCATCTGCCTCAAATCCGCTCAACCCTAACTCCAAAACTCTTACAGTGAGACGGGTTCGGTCGAGGGCAAATAAGCCTGGGCTTTTTACAGCGTCTAAAACCGATAGTCCAGGAATCTGGCTAATTTTCTTCCTCGCATCATCAGCTAGCTGCAAGGTTTGGGTCATCAGTTCTTCTCCGTGCAGTGCCATTTGTTGCCGTGCCGCATCTAACGAAGCGAGGAGTAAGTAGCTAGGACTGGTAGATTGGACTAACTGTAATGCTTTACTCAATCGTTCTGGCTCTACTCGTTTACCTTGGAGGTGCAGCATCGAGGCTTGAGTCATCGCACCAAGAATCTTGTGAGTTGATTGCACCGTTAAGTCAGCACCTGCGGATAAGGCGGAAGGTGGCAAGTCTGGATGGAAGGCAAAATGAGGCCCGTGAGCTTCATCAACGAGTAAAGGGATGTTGTATTGATGAACCAGCTTAGCGATCGCATTAATATTTCCACAAGCACCGTGATAGGTTGGGTACACCATCATCACAGCCTTGGCATCGGGATGTTGCTTGAGAGCTGCGGCTACGGCAACTGGTGTGATACTGTGGGCGAGGTCAATGGCAGGGTCATATTCCGGGTTAATAAATACAGGCACTGCCCCAGAGAGAATTAAACCTGCGATCGCAGATTGATGAATATTTCGAGGTAAGATAATTTTTTCCCCTGCACCACAGGTAGCTAGGATTGCCGCCATCACCCCAGCCGTTGAACCATTAACGAGAAACCAGGTTTCCTCTGCCCCAAAGGCTGCCGCCGCTAATTCCTGCGCCTCTTGGATGACCCCTTCAGGAGCAAACAAGTTATCCAAACCTGGCAACTCTGGTAAATCAGCAAGAAATACCAATGCGCCCAACAAATCTAGTAGCGGTTGAGGGATTCCTTTTCCCTGCTTGTGTCCTGGTGCATAGAAAGGCGCATGATGCTGATGAGCCGCTGTCCGGAGAGCGTCTACCAAGGGTGTTCTAGTCTGTGATTGTCGATGAACGTGGCGATTAGTCATAGGCGATATACAAGGGGAAGCCCACTTACAAATCGTATCTAACTGCTCGTGAGATGCTTTTGCTGTGTTGCACGAGCGACAATGCCCCCATACGGATTGATGTTCTCTACAAACCTTGCTCTATGTAGCCGTTAGTTGAGACTACACACGTTTGTTAATTCAGTTTTCGACAAAAAAAACGAGGTGACAGGAAGTCGTCTATCTAAGCCCTGAGTTTTGCCTTGGCTTGCCCTGAATTGCAATTAATTTAGGTCTGCTGTTATAAGATTATCCAAACTCACTGTCTTTTGCTAAGTGCTTTGAAGGTGTAGCCATTTGGGGAGATGTGAGGTTTTAAGATTCCCTCTAAAGTAGTAAGGTCAAATCATGGAATTAAACATTTGATGATTAACCCAAGTCCGCAACCCACTCCGGGTCCACAAATCCCCGGTACAGAGCCAACGCCCTTACCATCCCCAAATCCTCAGCCATCACCTGATCCAATACCCGTACCTGAACCCGTACCCAGTCCAATTCCTCAACCGGCTATCCCAGAACCCGTACCCGAACCCGTACCCAGCCCAATTCCTCAACCTGCTGTTCCAGAACCTGTGCCGGAGGTCGTTCCCTCCCCGATTCCTCAGACAGTACCCACGCCAATTCCCCAAACAATTCCTGAACCCAAATAAAATTAAGATGATTTAAGTTTCATCTAACTGCTGATACAACTCATCCTCAAACTGCCATGCTAAGAGCCGGAATAGTTGGACTACCCAACGTTGGCAAATCGACCTTATTTAACGCCCTAGTTGCCAATGCCAAGGCTGATGCGGCGAACTTCCCCTTCTGCACGATTGAGCCGAATGTCGGTGTTGTTGCTGTACCGGATGAGCGGTTGCAGGTTCTCGCCAAAATTTCTGACTCTGAGCAAATTGTGCCGACTCGTGTGGAGTTTGTCGATATTGCGGGTTTAGTCAAAGGGGCAAGTAAAGGCGAAGGATTGGGCAATCAATTCCTCGCCAATATCCGAGAAGTCGATGCAATAGTTCATGTTGTGCGCTGCTTTGATGACGATGATATTATCCATGTCTCTGGTTCTGTTGACCCAGTGCGAGATATCGAAGTGATCAATCTGGAATTAGCGCTATCCGACTTATCTCAAGTTGAGCGCCGCATTGAGCGCACCCGTAAGCAAGCACGTTCTAATAAAGATGCTCAGTTGGAACTCGAAGCCCTAGAAAAGCTAATTGCTGGTTTGAATGAAGGTAAATCCGTGCGGCACATTCACTTAAGTGAAGAAGAAACGGAAGCGGTGAAACCATTGGGGTTACTGACGAGTAAGCCTATCATCTACGCCGCGAATGTGTCTGAAGATGATTTAGCAACAGGCAACGAATGGGTAGAGCAAGTGCGGCAGATTGCAGCAACAGAAAATGCCCAAGTTGTTGTTGTTTCTGCTCAAGTCGAGTCAGAACTTGTTGAGTTACCAGAAGAAGAGCGAGCGGATTTCCTAGCATCCCTTGGTGTGGAAGAAGGCGGGCTAAAATCCTTGATTCGAGCTACTTATGAACTTTTAGGCTTGCGTACCTACTTTACTACTGGCCCAAAGGAAACCCGCGCCTGGACAATTAATGCTGGCATGAAAGCACCGCAAGCCGCAGGTACAATTCACACTGATTTTGAGCGGGGTTTTATTCGAGCAGAAACAGTTGCCTATAAAGACCTTGTGACATCTGGTTCGATGAATGGTGCCAAGGAGAAAGGTTTACTGCGCTCCGAAGGTAAAGAATATGTAGTGCAAGAAGGGGATGTGATGCTTTTCCGGTTTAATGTGTAGGGTGTCACAAAGTAACTTAGCTCTGGTAAAGCGCTAAATCACTTTATACCTTAAGAAATAAAGATTCACCGATTCTTCTTCTATCCAGATTTAACAGCCCAAACGACCACGTACCAGTAATAAACCTTCTGCCTTCTGCTATATCAAGCTGCACAATGCAAGCTATATAGACAAAGAGTCAGTGCCTGGAAGTAGAAATCTCAGCACTGACTCTAACTAGCCCCAACCTTAGTTTCTAGAAGCCATCACATCTTGCAGTGGAGCAAAGATTACAAAAGGGTGCCAATTTCCTTTAAATGCACACGGGTAAATGGTTCAGTAGAACCAAGTGTGTACTGTTCCACCAAGCCCTTACGTCGGATTGAGACATTATCTCCTTCCCTGACAACAACGGTAGAGTCATCAAAGACATCCCGCGTTAGGATCATCTCTGTTTCTGTGGGATTATCTAGAACTACCATGTTGCTTCCGTGGTAAAACATCCCATCCTGTTCCAAAACATCCTCCCCATACTCAGCGATGAGCAAGTCAAGCTTGGGATGACGCATCAAATTTTGGACATTGCTGTTGTAATCCTTGTTCAGAATTTTTTCAGAACGGTTCACAAAGACGGCTTCCCGACAAACCGCACCAATTATCCACTCTGGATGTTGGAGAAGAATATGGTCAATTGTTTCCTGAAGGTCTGGGACTGAAATCCGATTGAAGGTAATAATCGGTATTCTTGCATCTGCCTCAGACTCAAAGAATGTGTCAATGATGTGTGAAGGTACATCAACACTCTCACCAATTGCAGGTCTTAGATGCATGGAAATCCCTGGTGCTGAATTGATTTCCAGAATGCCAAAGTCTCCAGATTTCCAGGATTTTGCCAGACTCTGAGCAATCACATCAATGCCAAGGCAAGTGAGTCGAAAGTGTTGGGCAATGTCTTGTGCCAGGACAATATTGTCAGGATGAATTGTACGAGTTGCATCAATACTTAAGCCACCTGCTGAGAGATTAGCGACTTTGCGAAGGTAGACTATGCGCTCTTTTTCAATCACGCTATCTAATGACAAGCCTTGTTCCTCTAGAAACCGTTCCATTGACTCATCAGTTTGGATCTTTCCAAGAGGTGAGGTTGGTGTATCAATACGTGCAGGTTTGCGGTTCTCACGCTTGATCAATTCAGCAATTGTTGAGTGTCCATCTCCCACAACCGAAGCAGGACGGCGTTCAGTCGCCGCGACAAATCTACCGTTGACACAAAGCAGACGAAAATCGGCTCCTTTGATACTCTTCTCGACGATGATTTCTTCGGGTTGACCCTCAACAATTGCGTCAACCGCTCTACCAAAGGCAAACCTCAGCTCCTCGGCATTTTGCACATCCGCTGTTACCCCAATCCCTTTGTGACCAACTACTGGCTTAACAGCAACTGGGTAACCAATCCTGTTCGCTACTGCTAAAGCCTCCTCACGAGAGACAACAATGCCACCTTGAGGAACCGGAAAGCCTAATGTGCCCAGGATAGTCTTGCAGTCATCTTTACGAGTGGTAAAGTCCGAATCGAGATGGCTATCACAATCAAAGGTTGTCGCTATGCCACGAACCTGTTTCTTTCCATAGCCATATTGCATCAGCCCTTCTTCCCACAGATAAAAAGCGGGAATGTTTTTGTCGAAGGCGGTTCTATATAAGGCGTAGACTGTAGGACCACCGTAGACTGAACGCCGGAATATCTCTTGAAGAGTTCTAATTTGCTCCTCAAAAACAATGTCTTGGTCTTGAGTAATTGCTTCAAACCAGTCCCAAACCGCATAAACGACAGCTCGTTGAGTACGAGCATGGAGTGCTTGAACGGCAACCTTGACATACTTCTCACCAGGCTTTAGTGCCCAACGATTGAGGTGCAGCCCCATATCAAGTTTGCCGACTTCTGATACTGTCCGAGCGAACAGATGAACATAGGATTCGTATGTCTCTTCCCCTAGGCGTGGATAACGTTCGCTGATACACGAGACATAATCGTCAAGTGGTCGAGGCTCTAGATATCCGGTAAACGCAAAATCAAATACTAGTGATGCCGTATCCAAATAAGGGTTAGGACCGATGTAATACCTTAGATTGAAGATATCGAAAGCGTCACTTTTCCGAGCATTGACGCGGGGCGGTGAATCAGTATTTTTGTCTAAAACCATTAAATGTTCTTGAGCCATTAAATTACTCCGTATAGATCAACCATTAGGCAATCTGTATGCTCAGTCGTGCTTACCTAAACTTATTGCTTGCTGGGTTGAGTTTAAGGTTGGCACTTATGGCATAGATGATTAATTGAGCTTATGTCTTGGGTGTTTTCCACTAGCCTATTGCCTGAGCAACAAGACACAATTTCTGTCCTAGTTGAACCTAACCATATTACCGCTGTGCTTTCCTCTATCGTAGGGAATCTAGAATTTGGTAGAACTACTCCCTAACCTGAGATTTTTTGTTAGGACAATAGGGAAAATCCTGTAGGGCTAGATGATAAGCTTAGCTAAGTACTATTACTCAAAAGTAGAATAGGCGATCGCAAATTTCCAGCGTTACTATTGCTTGGCATTTGATAATTCTTTTCATAAGTACATTTACTGAAAAAGCGCTAGATAGAAAAATTGTGTATCAAAAGCTACAACCTTTGACCGATGCCAGTAAGCCTCAAATTGTAGAGCATGAATAAAAAAGTTTTTAGGAAAGAGTAGATATGAACAGCACAAAGGATATGACTAGCACGAAAGCTCAGCTTAGGACAGAAGTCCGCAAACTTGCTGAAGAAGCTTTCCATCTCAAACTTATTTCTGGCTATGGTGATGGTCAATACAGCGATGAATACCAGATTGTTTACAACGGTAAACCCAAGCATTTTCCCCTAGAACGTGCTCGGTTATTTTTACGTAACTTAATGGCAACCCGTCGAGAAAATCACTGGCATTGAAACTAAAGAGTTTGTACAAAATTAAATGTGCATTTTTAGTCTCAAGCCATTGAAGTAAACCCCAATTCATCTTAGGGCTGTCTTCATATTGCCCTAAGATGATTTTCCTATTGGCAAAGTTGCTTTGCGCTAATTGACTCAAAAAAGAGGAATAACTCCAATTTCATCAGAAGTGGTAAACTTCTATGTCTACAGTCGCTCGAACAATCGTGTGAATGAGGTCTAGTAAGTAGATACTACTTCCGTAAGTGGGAAAAAGAGCTTCTCCTCGAAAAGCTTCTTCCAGTGAACGCCTACTTTATCCCTCAAGTACCTGCCTTTGACTTTTTGAGAGAGTATGAGAGCTAACCCTGAGGTTGGCATAAGCAAGCCATAAGACTCCGCCACTCGGTCAAATCCTAAATAGATCAAAAAATCGATCGGGAAACCGTTGTTTTATGGCAAGATAAAAAATTGTCTGTTTTGAGCAATGATGAGGAAATTTAGCTATGGCTTTACGACTAGGCGATACAGTACCCAACTTTACCCAAGCTTCTACTGAAGGCGAAATCAACTTTTACGAGTGGGCAGGTGACAACTGGGTTATACTTTTTTCCCACCCTGCGGATTTCACGCCCGTTTGCACCACCGAACTAGGCACCGTTGCCAAACTCAAGCCCGAATTTGATAAGCGTGGCGTTAAAGCATTAGCGCTGAGCGTTGACGATGTTGAATCCCACAAAGGTTGGGTAGGAGACATTGAAGAAACTCAGCAGACAACTCTTAACTATCCGATTTTGGCAGACCCGGATAAAAAAGTCTCCGATCTCTACGACATGATTCATCCGAATGCCAATAATACATTAACGGTGCGATCGGTTTTCATCATCGACCCTCAGAAAAAACTACGGTTGAATTTCACCTACCCTGCCAGCACAGGTCGCAACTTCGACGAAATTCTGCGGGTAATTGACTCTCTTCAACTAACGGACAACTACAAAGTTGCAACTCCAGCTAACTGGACTGATGGAGATGATTGCGTGATTGTCCCTTCAATCAAAGACCCGGAAGAATTAAAAGAGAGATTCCCCAAAGGTTACGAAGAAGTCAAGCCCTACCTGCGGATGACACCGCAACCTAACAAGTAACGATTGTGTGAGTTGAGTAGGGTGGGCGTTGCCCACCCTATTTCTCATAAGGTAATCATAAATAAAGGTAGTCTAGAAGCTCAATTCTTTCCCTCATCAATAACACTCTCACTCGTGAGAGTGAGCTTCTTGGGCATTTTGTGTAAACAAAGAGGTTAGAACTTATCCTAAAAACTACACCAAATACTGAAAGAAATATGGATATCAAACCAGGCTTTGTCGGAACGGTAGGTAACACGCCACTCATCCGGCTTAACAGTTTTAGTGAGGAAACTGGCTGCGAAATCCTTGGTAAAGCAGAGTTTCTTAATCCGGGCGGCTCTGTGAAAGACCGAGCGGCACTTTATATTATTCAAGATGCCGAAAAAAAAGGCTTGCTCAAGCCTGGGGGTACCGTTGTTGAGGGAACAGCGGGTAATACTGGTATTGGTCTAGCTCATATCTGTAATGCTAAGGGCTACAAGTGTTTGATTGTTATTCCAGACACTCAATCACAAGAGAAGATGGATGCCTTGAGAACGCTAGGTGCCGAAGTTCGTCCTGTTCCCGCTGTACCTTATAAAGACCCCAACAACTATGTGAAGTTGTCTGGACGCCTTGCCGAAGAGATGGAAAATGCCATCTGGGCGAATCAGTTTGATAACCTAGCAAATCGGCAAGCGCACTACGAAACTACTGGTCGAGAGATTTGGGAACAGACTGAGGGAAAAGTTGATGCTTGGGTTACCGCTACTGGTACTGGTGGCACATTAGCGGGTGTCTCATTGTTCTTGAAAGAAAAAAACCCTAACATCAAAACAGTAGTCGCTGACCCAATGGGTAGTGGTCTATACAGTTATGTCAAGACTGGCGAGATTCACACCGAGGGTAGCTCAATTACAGAAGGCATTGGTAACAGCCGCATTACAGCGAATATGGAAGACGTTCCCATTGATGATGCAATTCAAGTGGACGATCGCGAGGCGGTAAGAGTAATTTATCAACTGCTTAGGAAAGATGGGCTATTTCTGGGTGGTTCTTCAGGTATTAATGTGGGAGCGGCTGTTGCTCTTGCTCAAGAAATGGGACCCGGTCACACGATTGTTACTATCCTGTGTGATGGTGGTGCCCGTTACCAGTCACGATTATTTAATCAGGAATGGCTCGCCTCGAAGGGACTTTCACCTGATTAAGAGCCTTGCAAGTGCCAGCAATCCAGATGCCAGTTTTGTCCCTCCACAGCAAGAGTTGCCATGTAGTCAATGGCTGGTGTCAGTGATTCCAGTCTCCACTGGGTAGGCGGTTGGCAATCTTTATTGATGCTCAGCAGCCGAGGTGGTTCTCCTAGATCTAGGGAAACCTCAACTTGTTCTAACTGAGCTAGTCCCTCACCTGTGGCTTTGAGGTAGGCTTCCTTGCAAGTCCAGGCGTGAAAGAAGGCAATTTGCTTTTGGTCTGGGGGAAGGGAATGAATGATTGCAAATTCACGAGGCGAAAAGAAGCGTTGAGCTAGCTTCTCTACATCGGAAGTTGAGCGGATATATTCGAGGTCAACGCCAATTTTGCGATCGCGTGTGACGGCATACAGCACTAGTCTCTGAGAGTGAGAGAGATTAAATTGAATCGTACTGTCTACACCTGTGGCAACGAGAGACGGTTTGCCACGGGAACCATAACAAAACTGTAGTTGCTCTGGCGCAACGCCAACATAGCGGCTAAGGATCGTTCGCAGTAGCCCACGACCGACGATAAAACGCTTCCGGTCATGCTCATAGTAAAATCGCTTAGCTCTAACTTGCTCATCTTCAGATAGCGTTTGCGACAGCTTTTCTACCGATGCTGTTGGTTGTTCTAGTTCAGCACGCCAGACATGGACATCTTGACTCGACAATATAAGGTTATCTGGCGGATGACTCCACAAACGGCTTTGACTAGGCACAAGCTAAACCAATCTTTGGATAAACTCGTTAAGACTTTTAGATTTTGAACATTTGCCCTTAGCGATCGCACAATTCAACATTGCCGTTGCTAAAACCAAAGAGTAATTTAAGGCGATCGCAATTTTCTTACTTAGGGGTAACACACCTGTGCTTTGAGTTGCGCCATCTACTTGGGTTACCCAAACCTTGTAAAATTAAGCCATTAAACAGCAAACACTTTAGCGCAATCCTTCTAAATTCATACCATACTACAAAATGTTTTTTTCTGCCAGAAGGTTCATCAAATCTTAACATGAATTCCTATTTAACTATAGTGTCTTGAGCCTATTGATAAATACCAGAATCTCCACCAATAGTAGACTTATCAACAATATTTATTGCTTCTTTATATATAATTTTATCGAAAAAATATGGCACTTTTAGGCTATTGATAGTTATCGTAAGTAAAGTGAAGATGCTTATCTTAAAAAGACAGCTATTGGACAAGTACTTGCAGATTTCATGACTTTGCGATTTGCAGGTTCTGCCAAAGAGGATGGGTGCCTCTGCGTTAGCTAACAGACTTCCTAAAACAGTCGTATAGAAGGATTTCCCGCTAATTGAGTTTCTCAAGCGGCGGCTGTTGCTTTGTCGGAATTCTAGGGAAGATGTTTCGGGCGACCACATTGAAATTTTCAAAGAACCCCATGTCCGGATGCTAGGAGAAAACCTCTGTAAATGCTTGGAACAGGCACATTTAACTCAACTCCATCAAGCTAGTTCCCACCCCATAAAGCTAAGTCCACCTGTAATTAGGTGTGGTTTGGGGAAAGAAAACCAGTGAGCAAGTCCAATCATGTTGGTATTTACCATTTACTGTTTCAACCCGATTTAGAGATGCTATCGACAACACTTACAGAACAAAGCTTGGCCTACTGGAAACAACAACTAGCTGGCGCTCCTCCCGTGCTGGAGTTAGCTACCGATCGTCCCCGATCTGCGCTCCGCAATAGTGCAGAGCGATCGCCATTTCAGACCGGACAAGGTGCGAGGCAATCTCTAGAACTCCCCAAACCTTTAACCGAAGCGCTCAAGGAGTTCTCGCAACAGGAAGGCAGTCCCTTGTTTGTAACGCTGCTGGCAGCGCTCAACATTTTGCTGTATCGGTACACAGGACAGGAAGACATCCTCGTCGGTTCTCCTGTTGGCGATCGCAACGGTGTAAACAGGGATGGGCTGATTGGCTCGTTTGTCAATACTTTGGTTTTACGAACTAAGCTTTCAGGTAACCTGAGTTTTCGAGAACTGCAAGCTCAGGTACACGAGGTAACTTTAGAAGCCTCTGCTCACCAAGACTTACCCTTTGAAACGCTTTTAGAAGAACTACAGGCAGAACGTAATTTGAGTCATCACCCCTTATTTCAGGTGATGTTTGTTCTCCAAGAGGCTTCAACACTATCTCTAACGCTGCCCAATCTGACTGAAAGTTCTACCCAAGTTGAGAGTCCGATAGCAGCGTTGGATTTGTCCCTTGTTTTAAAAGAAACATCACAAGGCATCAGTGGTTGGTTTGAATACAATGCTGATTTATTTGATGCAGCAACAATTACTAGAATGACGGGTCATTTCCAGACCTTGCTAGAGGGTATCCTTAGTAACCCCGACACTCGCGTTTCGGATTTACCCCTCTTAACAGCCGCAGAACGATATCAATTGCTAGTGGAGTGGAATAACACTCAGGCAGATTACCCTAAACAGACCTGCATTCATCAACTATTTGAAGAATTGGTTGAGCGGACACCCGATGCCGTAGCCGTAGTCTTTGAAGACCAGCAGTTGACCTATCGGGAACTCAACAGTAGGGCGAATCAACTGGCACACTACCTACAAGGATTGGGAGTAAAACCCGACGTGCTGGTAGCAATCTCTGTAGAGCGCTCTATAGAAATGGTTGTAGGCTTTCTGGGCATCCTCAAGGCAGGTGGAGCTTATGTTCCTCTAGACCCATCCTATCCCCACGAGCGTCGAGCTTACAAGCTCCAAGACTCCCAAACACCAGTGATTTTAACCCAAGAGCGGCTAGTCGCCTCTCTGCCCGACCACAAGGCTTCGGTGATTTGCTTAGATGCGGATTGGGAACTCATTGCTCAACAAAGTTCAGAAAACCCAATCAGCGAGACAACAGTTCAGAATCTCGCCTATGTCATCTACACCTCCGGTTCTACGGGAAACCCGAAGGGAGTGATGATTACTCATCAAGGGATGGTGAACCATAGTGTAGCGATCGCCAAGCAGTTTGACCTCAAAAACAGCGATCGCGTTCTGCAATTTTCGAGCATGAGTTTCGATATTATCATCGAAGAACTCTTTCCAGCTTTGCTCAACGGCGCTACAGTTATCTTCCGCACGGAAGAAATGCTTTCTTGTACGGCAAGCTTTTTACAGTTCGTTGAACGAGAGCGAGTCTCCATTTTGAACTTTCCAACCGCCTTCTGGCATGAGTTGGTAAACGGGATGTCTCTACTAAAAGAACCTATGCCTACCAGCGTGCGCTTAGTGGTTGTGGGTGGGGAAAAAGCGTCGCGTTCTGCCTATTCAACCTGGTTACAACTCGTTGGGGAGTATCCCCGTTGGCTAAATACCTATGGACCCACTGAAACTACGGTAACAGCCACAGTATATGATCCTCTTGCCGCTCCAGAAATCGACCGCGCTAGAACAGACATTCCAATTGGTCGTCCGATAGCTAACGTTCAAGCCTACATCCTCGATCAGCAACTACAGCCTGTCCCAATTGGGGCGCCGGGTGAACTCTATATTGGTGGTGCTGGTCTAGGTCGGGGTTATCTTAACCGTCCCGATTTGACGGCTGACAAATTCATCCCCAATCCCTTCAGTGATGAACCCAATGCACGCCTCTACAAGACTGGAGATACCGTGCGCTATCTACCGGACGGCAATATTGAATTCGTCGGTCGCATTGACTTTCAAGTAAAAATCCGTGGCTTTCGCATTGAGCTAATGGAGATTGAGAGAGTACTGGAACAACACCCAGCGGTTCAGCAAGTTGTTGTGATTGCCCGTGAGGATGAACCTGGAAGGAAGCGTCTAGTCGCCTACGTGGTTGCCAAACGGGAACTAGTCCCAACAACTAGCGAAGTTCGCAGCTTTCTTAGGGAAAAACTCCCAGATTATATGGTGCCTTCTGCCTTCGTGATGCTAGAGGCTCTACCGATGACTCCTAATGGCAAAGTAGATCGCCGCGCCCTTCCATCTCTTAACCCAACAGACATTGAGTCGGAAGGAACCATCGTGGCACCCCGCGATTCGTTGGAATTGCAACTGACAAAAATTTGGGAAGAGGTTTTAGGTATTCAACCTCTCAAAATTACGGACAATTTGTTTGATTTGGGTGGACACTCCTTGTTAATCATGCGGTTAGTTGCACAAATCAATAATGTGTTCGGCACAAATCTGCTGGGACTTACTCTTTTTGAAGCACCAACAATTGAGCAACTCGCAAATCTTTTGCGACAAGAAGGATGGTCAACGCCTTGGCGATCGCTTGTAGCAATTCAACCCGAAGGTGATAAGCCGCCTTTCTTCTGTATCCATGAGGTGACTGGTAGCATCCTCTTTTGTCAAAAATTAATCCCTTACCTTCCTTCCCAACCTATCTATGGTCTACAACCACTAGGTTTAGATGGTAAACAAGCTCCTTATCGGCGGATTGAGGACATGGCAGCTCACTACATTAAAGATATACAAACCATCCAGCCGAGTGGCCCTTATTATTTGGGAGGTTTTTCCTTTGGAGGCTTGGTAGCCTTGGAGATAGCTCAGCAGCTACTTGCCCAAGGACAACAGGTAGCGCTGCTTGCTTTGTTTGATTCTTGTGTGTCAGGTTATATCAAGCCGTTGAAAGCATTGCCGTGGCTCTTGCATCAAATGAAGCAGCTTATACGACATGGACCTAACTACATTTTGGATCGGGTAAGAACGAAAGCGAAATCGCAAGATCAACAGCTCCAGGATAAAGTCACAGACGAGGTGTCGATGTTGGCTCAAACCTTAAACCTCGACAGTAAAAGTTCAATGGATCAGGGCATTTTTTCGGTCATGGAGGCTAACATCCAAGCGGAAGAGGACTATGTACCACAAGCCTATCCCGGTCAAGTGCATCTCTTGAGGGCGATCCTTGAACCAGCTCCTGAAGGTTGCTATCTTGACCCTCAACTCGGCTGGGGTCAAATAGCGATCAACGGAGTAGAAATCTCTAATGTTCCTAGTACGCACCCTGATATGTTCAAAGACCCCCATATAAAAGTTCTGGCAGAACACCTGAAGGATTGCTTGGACAAAGCACAGACCACAGCTAAAGATTAGAAAAGTACGTGTCAATTCAAACTATTGTCAGCGTACTTGTAATCATGGTGTTCACATTTCCCAGCGCAATTCTCTGTTTAGATGCCGTCTTTTGCGCGAGTCTTGGCGATTGGCGGCTTTCCATCTGATTGGTTAGGATGGGCAGGGTAGCTCATCATAAGACTAAAGCGTTGTTAGTCAACAACTAACGCTCTCAAAAAACGAATTACTTAACTATGCGCTAGTTAAACGCGAGAGCTGCTTAGTATAAACGTTGCCGCTACCCAGCTAACAGAGCAGCTAGGTACGGACGCTATTTATAAATGGTTAAATTTATAGAATCTTCGAGACAGATACTAGTGTGTCAGAGCCGTAGTTGCCGCAAGCAGGGGGCAGCCGCCGTTTTAGAAGCTTTTCAAGCCTTGCCAGTGACCCATGTCACAATAGTAGGTAGCAGTTGTCTGGGACAATGCGGTGGCGGCCCGATGGTTCTAGTGATGCCTGAAGAAATTTGGTACAGTGGAGTCCACGCCAGTGAAGTCACTGCGGTGGTCGAACGCCACCTAAAAGGTGGGCATCCTGTGGTGTCTATGCTCTATCCTAAATATCATCGGTCAACTCGGCAGTCCTAATCTACTGACCGACCCTAGGTGCGGAAATTATTTCTCGTACAGGAAGTGCGGTCACTTTGTGACTGGGCAAGAATGAGCCTGATACTACTTCAGTGGGTGCATTGTTAAGAAATGTTGAGTAGGGCTTGCGCTAAACTCAGTTAAGCCCATTTGAGTTTAACTGAGTAACAAACCCTAACTATCCTTAGCAAACTGCCAATTGTTGTTACGCTTTATGCAATACCTGGATAAGAGTGACACCCGACTGAAGCTAGCACTACAGGTCACGAATACTGGCATGTGGGAGTGGGATATACGGACGGGTCAAGTTGCCTTGTCTGAAAATATTGACCAACTCTTTGGTATAGCTCCCGAAACACTTAAAGGAACTTACAAAAGCTTACTGAAGCTAATTTATTTCGCCGATCGCCGAGCTGTGACTCAAGCGATCGCACGTTCCATTAAAGAACAAGTTGACTGTGATATAGACTTTCGCATCACTTGCCCTGATGGAAGTATTCATCGGCTAGCAACACAAGCACGAGTGTATTACGACGAACGCTCCCATCCCATCAAGATGACTGGAGTTTGTCGGGACATTACCAGGGAGAGGATTACGGGTGAGAGCTTGCCGGGAACAAGTTTTGAGGGCAAGAGTTCTGACAAAAAGACTTGGAACAACAGCGAGAAGCAGGAAATCCCAGTTTCGTGTGTACTCATCTCCCATCACATAGAAAGCAGTGAGACTGAGCTAATTTCTACGCTTACCCATGACACCACGCCAGCGAAACAAGCAGAGGAAGCGCGGGCGCGGAGTGAAGCCAAATGGCGATCGCTAATTCAAAATTCCTCTGACCTCATTACAATCTTGTCAGCGGACGGGACTATCCTCTACGAAAGCCCTGCGATTGAACGCATCCTCGGTTACTCGCCTGAAGAATTAATTGGGCAACCTGTCTTAAAGTACATTGCCCCACAAGACACAGACGCAATCACAGAGGCAATCGACAAGTCAGTCGTAGTGGGTCATGGAGTCACCTTAATATCAAACATGGTATTTCGTTGTCTGCGAAAAGATGGGACTTGGTGTTTCCTCGAAGCATCCAGCACCAACCTCCTGGAGGATGAAGCAGTCGGTGGCATTGTGATCAACTCTCGTGATGTTACAGAACGCCTCAAGGTTCAGGAAGCACTGCGGCAAAGTGAAGTGCGTTTCCGAGCCATCTTTGAAGGGGCAGCGTTAGGGATTGCCTTATGTGACCCCTCAGGAGATCTATTAACCAGCAATCCCGCTATGCAAAAACTGTTTGGCTATACCGAGATTGAGCTACGCCAGCGAACGATTACCCATCCAGACGATGTTGCGGCTGACTTCAACTTGTACCAAGCTTTACTAGCCGATTCTATTTCCTCTTATCAGTTAGAGAAACGCTACTTCCACAAAAGCGGCAACTTAGTCTGGGGACGGCTGACGGTTTCGCTTGTCCGAGATAAGGCAAGAAAACCACTGTTTGTTGTAACAATGGTTGAAGACATCACAGCAGCTAAGCAAACAGAAGCTGAACTCTTGCGGATTAGCAAAGCGGTTGAGAATGCAAGTGATGCGATTGGCATCACTGACTCGATGGGTTCAAGGCTCATCTACCTCAACGCCGCTTTTTGCCAGATGTTTGGCTATACGCTAGAGCAGTTGAATGCTAGGGGGGGGTCTTTTTGCCTCTTCCCCAACCCCAAAGTCATGCACGAGGTATCTGCCATCACGATTAGTGGTCATTCGTGGCAAGGCGAAGTAGAGATGATCACCAGTAGTGGAATTGTTAAGCAGATTGCTCTACGCACAGATGCCATTAAAGATGTAGCAGGTGAGGTAGTAGGCACCATCGCTATTCATACTGATATTACAGAACGCAAGCAGGCAGAAGCCGCCTTGCGACGTTCCTACTACCGTGCTGAATTAATTAAACAAATCACAACCGAGATTCGTTCCTCACTTGACCTCCAGCAGATTTTTCAAACTACCGTGGCGCGAGTTGGACAAGTCCTACAAACCAACCGCTGCATGATTTACCTCTATCAAGACACACCCCAACCCCAGCTACCACTTGTTGCGGAGTATTTGGAATCTGGGTATTCCTCCCTCCACGGTTTTACCGGGTCAGTGCAGGGAAATCTTTATGCGGAACGAGTGCTGGCAACCGATCAAGCGATCGCTTTTACCAATGTCTACACAGAACCGTCACTAACCACTGCCATAGATTGGTATCGGGAAAAGAATATCAAATCAATGGTCTGCATTCGTACCTCTTATCAAGGCAAACCCAATGGTGTACTAAGCCTACATCAATGTGATTCTTACCGTAACTGGCTAAGCAGCGAGATTGAGTTAATCGAAGCCGTTGCCGCTCAAGTTGGCATTGCTGTAGCTCAAGCTAGTCTTTTGGACAAAGAAACACAGACAGCTGCACAACTTGCTGAACAAAACACAGCCCTCCAGTTGTCTGAAGCGCGTGCCAATACCAAAGCTACAGAACTAGAGCAAGCCTTAGAGGAATTGCAACGTACTCAAGCTCAATTGGTGCAAACCGAAAAAATGTCCAGCTTAGGTGAGTTAGTTGCTGGTGTGGCGCACGAAATTAACAATCCCGTTAGCTTTATTACTGGCAATATCAACTATGCCTGTGAGTACATCCAGGATTTACTTCAAGTTGTTAACCTTTATCAGCAGCATTATCCCGAACCCGTTGAAGTGATTCAAGACGAGGTTGAGGAGGTCGATCTTGAGTTTGTTATTAAAGACCTTCCGAACCTAATGCGGTCAATGAAAGTTGGCGCTGACCGCCTTCACGAAATTGTACTTTCATTGCGGAACTTCTCAAGGCTAGATGAAGCTGAAATGAAGCTAGCTGATATTCACGAAGGCATTGATAGTACTTTACTTATTTTAAAGAATCGTTTGAAAGCTAAGGGAGAAAGCCCAGAAATTCAGGTTATTAAAGAGTACGGAGTACTGCCTTTAGTGGAATGTTACGCAGGGCAGCTAAACCAAGTATTTATGAATTTGATTAGCAATGCGATCGATGCGTTGGAAAGTAAGGGAGAAGAAAAAGACAACAGTTTTCAACCAAAATTTGAAAAAAATCAACAAGTCAATCAGTCTCTTACCACTGCACCCACAATCAAGATTTCTACTGAAGCTAATAGCCATAACTGGGTAGTAATTCGGATTGTTGATAATGGTGTAGGGATGACAGACGAAGTACAACAAAAGCTGTTTGACCCATTCTTTACGACCAAGCCCTTGGGTAAAGGTACGGGTTTAGGATTATCAATCAGCTATCAAATTATTGTTGAAAAACACGGTGGGAAATTGCAGTGCATTTCTAAACTAGGCCAAGGTACTCAGTTTATTATTGGGATTCCAATGCGACATCCTGACAAAGAAATGGTTTAAGAACACTTAAACCATCATCCAGTTCAAGCCCTCTGCTTACCCAGTACGTTTCTATAAGACTATCGGGACAGGAAGTGCAAAAATCAAACAAATCAGGGAGCAGTTTCGGCTTGCAATCATAAGGGCTTACTGATACTCATGGGTTAAGAACGGGACATCAACAATTTCACCAGCCACCTCTCCGACTTGGACTTGTAAACCTTTGCCACCGACTTTTGATCGAATGTAGGCGAGTCCAAACGTTCCTTTGTCAGTTTGTGTAAGACTGGTTAGCTTACCAACTTTTTCTTCTCCTAGCATGACTACCGTTCCCGGTTCAACGGGTGCTTCTAGGCGAATGCCCCAAAGCTGCTGCTTAACGCCTTTGTAAGTATTTAAACGGGCAATCGTTTCTTGCCCAATGTAGCAACCTTTCTCAAACGAAATAGTCTGCCACAAACCAGCTTCTAGAGGATTGTAATCCTCAGTAAGTTCATGGTCGGGAGTCGGACGTCCTTGTTCAATTCGCAATTGCTGCCAAATGCGATCGCCCATTGGTGTTGCGCCTGCTACTGTTAGAGTTTGCCAAAGTTTCGCTGCGTCACTAACAGGCACAATCAGTGTATATCCCGGCAAGGCTAAACCACTTCCTACAGCAATATGCGCTTTAATTTCACCTAACATTACTGACTGGTGACTGGCATACGCTTCAGCAATAGACAACTCAATACCCAACGTTTGCAACAAGCGATCGCTTTGGGTTCCAATCAGGCTAAAGGTTGCACTCTCGTTGGACACATCTGCCAATTCCACCCGATCCATTGGGAAAATAAAACGATCTAGCCACTCCATCAACTGTTGACGCCGATTCGGAGAAACTAGCAGCAATACCGAGTCTTCCATCACATAAGCCGTTGCTAAATCAATAGTACGGGCTGTAGAGGTTACAAAAACGGTGTCACAACCTTGTCCTGGCTTAAGGCGTTGAAAGTCATTCGTGCTTTGGTTGTGTAAGTAGCGAAGTCGGTCATCATCTGAAATTTTCAATCGTCCCCAGTGAGACAAGTCAGCTACAGCAACTCCCTGACGCGCCGCCTGAATTGCTGCTGCATCATTACCAAAACTTGCTGGAACCATTTCCTCCGCAACTGGCTCAAAGGTTGCCCCAGCCTCACGCTGGATATCATGTAAGTCTTGAATCATTCTCGTATGCGTTCCCTTCAATTTGCGATCGTTCTCTGAAAGCGTCTCTATGTCGCTGTTTCTTATACAGCAGATAAATCTGCAAAAACTTGTGCCACTAACTGTTGTGCCTTGGTATCTAGACACTGCCAATCCACATCACCCGTTTCATCAATCAGTGTTGTATCAATTTCGACTTCCTGGCTTTCTAGTTCAGAGTGTACAGGTTTGTAGTTGCGAAAACAGACTTGAAAACAAAGTTCCCACAAATCGACGCATATTGAAGTATCTTGCTTTTCCAAACACAACTGATAGCCTGGTATCGGAGTTTGAACGTCTTTGTAAGTTGCCTTCCAAGTCGTATCTTCCAGTTGTTTGCGAACTTGATCGACGATACGGATTAAAGCGGGTTGCATTAGCAGTTCTGCCTGTTCCCATGCGACAGTATTTTTAAATTTTGGTTTCATAAATGAACTTAAAAACGTTTTACTAGGGGCAAAATTATTATGATGAACTCTAAAAGTGAAATCTGTTCAACGACTAGGATAGAGGTTTACGAACCTGTATTTGCCTTGTCGATGAAGTGTTGAGAATCATGAAGACTTAGCTTGTGCGATCGCATCATCTAGCACACTCCGTAGGCGCACTGATCAACCGAGGCAACAGAGTTACAGCGCTTCCATCCGCGAAATGTAGCATCAAAAAAGAAAATTGGCACAATCCTGGCATACATTCCTGGTCAGCGTATGTAAATATTGTCAAATGAATTCTTGAGCGCATCCTTCCTATGTTAGGCAAGTTACTTGACAGGCGTTACCAAGTGACCCAAGTCTTGGGTGCTGGTGGATTTGGTAGAACCTATCTTGCACAAGACACCAGACGTCCCGGCAACCCAACTTGCGTTGTTAAACAACTGAAGCCCCTTACTAGTGAGCCAAGCTTTCTGGAAACAGCCCGACGCCTGTTTAATAGTGAAGCTGAAACTCTAGAACAGTTGGGAAACCATGACCACATTCCCCGGCTACTTGCCTACTTTGAAGAAGACCAGGAATTCTACTTAGTACAAGAATATATTGAAGGGCATACCCTCAGCCAAGAACTGCAACCCGGTCAACGGTGGGACGAAAGCCGAGTAATTGAACTACTCAAAGAAGTTTTAGGTGTGTTGGAATTTGTCCACCACCACGGCGTTATCCATCGCGATATCAAGCCTGACAACCTCATCCGGCGCAACTCAGACCAAAAATTAGTGTTGGTGGACTTTGGGGCAGTCAAGCAAATCCGCACCCAGATGGCTAGCGCTTATGGACAGCCAAGCGCGACTGTTGCTGTTGGCACTCCAGGTTATATGCCAAGCGAACAAGCGCTAGGTCAACCGCGTCCTAGTAGTGATATTTATGCGTTGGGTGTTATTGCTATCCAGGCACTCACGGGTTTGATGCCTGTCAGTATCCAAGAAGACCTCAACACAGGCGAACTCCTCTGGCAGCACCTAGTCTCAGTAAGTAGAGGATTTGCAAATATCCTTACCAAGATGGTGCGCTATCACTTCAAAGACCGCTACCAAACAGCCTCTGACGTTCTACAAGCGTTGCAGCAGCTCAATGCCTCCTACCCACCGACAACGCCATACAATAACCTCCCTCGATATCCCTCTGGTAACGAGTTTCCCAATCCCCAACAGACATCACCACAACCCAATTATCCGCCAACCCCACTCAACTATCCCCCAACGCCACCCTCTCAGCACAACACCCTAGCCGCCAGTCCTGCATCTCCTCCTCGGCAACCCGTCGCTGCCTCACCTAGCTATACTTCATCTTCTAACTCCAGCTCTTTACCTTTCGTGGTTGGTGCAGCGATGGTGATTACTGTGATTGCAGGCTTCGGTTTGGCTTACGCCATTCGTCAAAACTCGTTTCCCGGCGGCGGGACTAATGTATTGGCTGGTTCAGAAGGAAGCTGCACAGTAAAGACAGACTTGTTGAATGTTCGCTCTGGACCGGGAACTAACCGGAACGTCGTTAACACTGTACAGAAAGGGAGAACGCTTGCCCTCACTGGCTCACAGGAAAATGGCTGGGTGGAGATTAGTTCTCCTGTGAGGGGATGGGTTTTCAATGGCAGCAAGTTTGTAGACTGTAGATTGGCAGATCAGAGACCTCCTGAGCCAGTAGCTAGTCAGCCACCCGTGGAGACTCCTACACCGACACCGTTACCAGTCAAGCCAAAACCTGTTGATAACGGTGCAAAGGATTTGGAAAAAGCTGCTGAGGCTTATGAAAAAGGAGATTTGTTAAGTGCGCTTAAGCTAGCTCAAAGTGTTGCTTCAAAGGGTTCTGAATACAGAGACGAGGCTGTAGCGAAAATCGCTCAATGGCAGAAAGAATGGGCAGCCGCTGAGGCACAATTTAAACAGATTCAACAAGCATTCAATGAAAAACGCTGGGATGATGTGTTGGTTCATGAGTCAGACACTGATTTTCCAGAACAACGCTATTGGCGCGAACAGTTGAATAAATTAATTGACGAAGCTAAGCGGCAGAAAGCGGAAGCAGACAGCCAAGGCGAACCTACCCCATCTGAACCAACTCCGGGTGAACAATCGCAACCTGAACCAACGCCATCAGTAGTGCCAACACAACCTTCAACTGGCGAAGCGCCTACAAACCCTTAAACTTCGCAATAGAGCCTTGTTGAACGTTGGAATAATTACACATCTTATAATCACAAGTCGCAGCGATTCTTCCTTCCCATTGCATTGAAGAAAGGAAATCCTAACCTCTCCAGGATTGGGGACTAGAAAGATTTCAAATTCGTCTAATCCCCAATTCCCAATTCCCAATCCCCGAACCTCTTTGTCAATTTTGATCTTGGTGTGACACTCTAATAGGTAAAGCGCTCCTTGGTCAAGTCACATGCAGGACTCTCGCGACTACTACAAAATTCTGGAAATCTCCAGAGAAGCCACTATTGAGGAAATTAAAGAAGCTTACCGTCGTCTTGCCCGCGAATACCACCCAGATTTACATCCAGACAATCCAAACGCTGCCGAGAGATTCAAAGAAATTTGCCAAGCTTACGAAGTTCTCTCAGACTCTGTGCAGCGAACTCAATACGATCAAGGGTTTGACCCAATCATAAATCAGCGTAAAAAGCAAGGCATGAGTTCGCAAGACTTCTATGTTCGAGCAGTTGCCAAAGCCTTGGACAAAGATTATCAAGGGGCAGTTGAGGATTACACCCAGGCAATTGATCTCAATCCTCGCTTTATCGAAGCGTACATCAAGCGAGGGGCGATGCGCTACAAACTCGGAGATGCGCGAGGGGCGCTGAAAGATTGCAATGAGGCACTGAGCATTAATCCCAACTTGGCTCAAGCTTACTACTATCAGGGCAGGTCGCGTTACCGACTGGGATACACACAAGCAGCGATTGAGGCGTATACACAGGCGATCGCACAAGAAGGAGATTATGCCCAAGCCTACTACCATCGGGGTTTAGCTAACAATGACTTAAACGAACTTCCCCTTGCTGTTGAGGATTTGCAAAAAGCCGCAGAATTATTTAGACAGCAAGGAGATAGAACTGGTTATCAGCTAGCACAGGAAACCCTCAAATCCCTAAGCAAGACTCAGGGAAAGCTGAGAAGAACCGGAGGAAACGCAACAGCCGTTGTCAGGAATGGGTTTGGTGAGGCGTTGAGGGCTTTCAAGTCTTTAGCACTTAATCCCGTTGGTGGAATATTGCCCACCTTTGTCAGTCTCGGCAAACAACAAGCGATCGCAGTCGGTATAGTATTTGCTGGGATTTTCGATCTTTGCTTTGTCTGTGGTGCTTATCTGGGTTGGCGAGATTTCTTTGAGGCTTCCATCCCTAAGCTAATCATCGTTGGAGTTGTGCCATTTATTAGCCTTGCTGTGATTAGTGCGATCGCTCGTGGTATATTTCGCCGTAAGGGTAGTTTTGCAGGTGATATTTTCCTTGCAGGTGCTTCCCTTTTACCAATTAGTTTATTAGTACTAGCAAGCGGTGTCTCTACTCAACTGCCCAGTTCAACCATGCCAATTCTCGCTGTCTTTACCAGTTGCTACCTGATTCTTAATCTTTATAGTGGTTGCACTCAGATTTTAAACTTGTCAGAGAGAGCAGCCGCGCTGTTGGTACCAATAATGTTGCTGGTGAGTACTTGGCTTTCCTATATTGCTTTTGCTTCACTGTTGACATAAGGAAGTTTGCAAGGAGCGATCGCACTTTCAATGTCCAAGTATAACTGCTAATTGCACTGGCATTCTGCATTTAATGAAGTGAAAAATACTACAATGGTGGCTACCCGAAGACTGGCTAATAAACTTTTTATTAAGATTTTTGGGAGTGATGCTGTATTTACAACGTCATTAATTTTGGTTTTCCTAGCTTTGACTTTTATTGGTATTTTAAACCATGAAATGTGGCGTGATGAACTACAGGCATGGCTTATTGCTAGAGATAGCTCATCTATTAGTAATTTGTTCCAGAATTTAAGATATGAAGGACATCCAGGACTATGGCACCTTTGCCTGTATTTCCTAAGTCGCTTCACTCATAATCCTATAGTAATGCAGCTTTTTCATCTGGCACTTGCAACTGGAGTTATTTATCTTTTTGCAAGATTTTCACCTTTTACAAAGCTTGAAAAAACCCTGTTTACTTTTGGTTATTTTCCTTTCTTTGAATATTCTATTATAAGTAGAAGTTATGTTCTGGGAGTTTTGCTAATCTTCTGCTTCTGTATTTTATTTGCAAAAAAACAGAAAAGTTATTTATTGACACTAATAATTCTTTCTCTATTATCAAATACGAGTTTGTATGGCTTTATTATTGCTATTACTATGGCAATAACATTACTTTTTGAACTATTTTTGGATAAGAACAAAAATAAAATTATCTTTAACAACAAAAGAGAGCTTATCCTGGGATTGATTATATTTACCTTGAGTATATTGTTTGTATTTGTTCAAGTTGTTCCCCCATCTGACAGCACTTTCAAAAATGATTTAGGTGCATTAACTAGACAAGAAAATATAGCAACATCAAATCAAGATAAATTATATAGCAATCTACAAAACTATACCCGACCGTTGGCAGGAACGATTCAGGCTATTTGGAAAAGCTATGTGCCAATACCAATTTTTTTTAAATATAACTTTTGGAACACTAATTTATTTGTAAGTTTTCCAAAGCTAGGACATCCATTGACATTTCTCTTTTCGTTAGGTTTACTCATTTTCTCAATCGCTTGGTTTTGGCAAAAACCTATCGTTCTTTTTCTGTATATTTTTGGTACTTTTGGTATTCTCTTATTTACATACTTAATTTTTGTGGGTTCAATAAGACATCAAGGACATTTGTTCATCCTATTTGTAGCAAGCTTATGGCTCTACAATTCCTACAACCAGCAGGATTTAAATAAACATTTCAATAGATATTCCACAAAACCTTTTAGTAAACATAGAAAAAGGTTTTTCACGATTTTGCTTTTATTGCATCTGGTTGCTGGAGTATTTTCATTTAGTATGGATTTGTTTAATCCTTTTTCAGCTAGCAAAGAAACCTCAGAATTTATTAAAAATCAACAGTTAGTCACTCTACCAATTGCTGGTCACCGAAGTACTGTAACATCTACTCTAGCTGGTTTACTTGAGCGAAAAATTTTTTATCCAGCAAGTGAAGAATGGGGTAGCTTTGTAGTTTTGAGCGATCAGAAGAAGAAAGAATTAGAGAATTACGAGATACTTGAAAAAGTTAATCAATTAATTGATCGCGAAAATTCAGGAATACTTTTAGTACTAAGCAAGCCTTTAGACATTTCTAAACCTGATATAAGTATTGAAAAGATAGCAAAATTCACAAAGAGTATTGTTGCTGATGAACTTTATTATTTATATCTCATACAAAAAACGTAATATTAAAATAGGATTCGCAAGTTTAACAGCCATTGAAGATAAGACATAAAATTCAAATAGCTAAGGTTTTTAAAAGATGAAATTCTGATGAAGCACTGGGTAAGATTAATAACTTTAATCACAACATTGATTCTATGTGTAGGATGCCATGGCACTGATTCTATATTCATCGCTACAATCTCTACTCCTATCACAACATTAACTCAGATAACTGATTTGAGAAATGCAGTAATATCTCAGTCGCTTGTAACCCAATCCACAACACCTGCTACATCTCCACTCCCTTATGATGCTCGACTAGTTGATATTCGCTCAGTTAATAGTAAGATTGCCCTTGATATTCGCTACGCAACAACCAGTAATTTCTTAAAAGGAAAAGTCTACCCCGTGGCGCGATGTGTACTTAGAGGTGCAGCCGCAAGAAGACTCTCACAAGTTCAAGACGATCTAGCAAAAAGTGGATTGGGGTTAAAAGTTTATGACTGCTATAGACCTCTATCTGTTCAAAAGCAAATGTGGCAAATAAAGCCCGATCCGCGCTATGTAGCAAATCCAGCAAAGGGTTCTCGACACAATCGTGGCGCAGCCGTTGATATTACACTGGTTGACCGCAACGGCAAAGAATTAGAAATGCCAACGGGATTTGATGATTTTACAGAAAAAGCTCATAGAACCTATAAGGGTGCAAGTACCCAAGCCAAGAAAAACAGCAAGCTGCTTGAGGATGCGATGAAGAAATATGGCTTTATACCCTTAGCAACAGAATGGTGGCATTTTGATGCGCCAGGTTGGGATAAGTTCTCAATTCTGGATGTAGGTTTTGGGGAAATTCATTCTTGATGGGTCAATGAGAATAGGGAGAGTGCGATCGCTTTTTCTAGATTTGATGAGAAGGCGATCGCTTTTTCTATTCAAACGCCACTGGCTTATCGCCAACTACTATAGATTCAACAGATTCAACTGCCCTCAATAGTGAGAGTCCCATGATTGCCAAACCGCATGAAATTGGAGTTACCCATCTCCCAGACCACACTGAGTTACCAGAGTCAGACGGTACGTTTGTGAAGAACTTTCAAGAACATCCTCAAAGTATCCTATTGACTGACTCGATTAGACCTGTACTGCGACAACTGCATCCTGACGGACAATACTGCATCGGTCAAGATTGTGGCATCTATTGGCGTATGACTGACCCACCGGAAAGAGGCGCAGAAGCACCGGATTGGTTTTACGTTCCCAATGTACCACCGTTATTAAACAGTCAGGTGCGTCGGTCTTATGTATTGTGGCAAGAATATGTTGCACCCCTGATAGTACTAGAATTTGTCTCTGGAGATGGCTCAGAAGAACGAGACAAGACTCCGCCTGCTTCCCTGAACCAAGATGAAGGAAAAAAGGCTGGCAAATTCTGGGTGTATGAGCAAGCGATTCGAGTCCCTTTCTATGGCATTTACGAAGTGAAAAAAGCCTCGGTGGAAGTTTATCACTTGGTAGATGGTCGTTATGAACTCCTACCCATAAATGAACGAGGTCACTATGCGATCGCGCAAATGGGTGTTGAGTTAGGCATTTGGCAAGGGCAATATGACCAGATGGAACTGCCTTGGCTGCGCTGGTGGGATGCTCAAGGTAATTTGTTGCTGACTGGAGAGGAGCGATCGCAACTATTAACATCCCAGCTAGAGCAAGAACAACAACGAGCCACGCGATTGGCAGAACGGTTACGCCAGATGGGTATCAATCCTGATGAAGTGTAACAGAATCAATACAGCAACAGAGTGTCAAACCTATGAATCCTCAACTTTTAGATAAACCAGCCCATCAGCCAACCGAGGAAAAACTGGTGACTCTATATGGTATTAGCTGGGAGAAGTTCAAAGCTATAGAAGCACAGCTAGAGGACAACCGAGATGTTAAATTGTCCTACTTGTCAGGGGTATTAGAAATTATGTCACCAATTGGTGAAGAACACGAGAATATTAAAAGTACTCTTGGCTTGCTGTTAGAAGCTTACATAAGAGAAAAGGGCATCCGATTCTACAAGCGTGGTGGATTCACTCTGGAAGCTCCTGGTTATGCCTCTGGTACACCCGATGAGTCTTACAGTATCGGCAGCAAAAAAGAAGTTCCTGATATTGTCATTGAAATCATCATCGCCAGTGGGACTATCAACAGACGAGAGCTATTCAAACCCAAGAAAGTTCCTGAAATTTGGTTCTGGAAGTCTAACCAACTGAGGGTTTTTCACTTGAAAGAGGGGGAGTATGAAGAGGTTTCTCGGAGTACTTATTTTCCAGATTTAGATTTAGCTTTGTTGCTGCGTTATATTGGGCATCCCGATCAGTACGATGCTGTGCAAGAGTTTGAAGCAGTGATTCAGGGTGAGTGCGCTGAGGGTAATGTTTGAATTAGGCGATCGCATTTTCTGGAATTATTGGAGATGGAATCTCGCTCAAGCTAGCTGCCAAATTTTGATTGTGTTGTCAGCACTACCACTAGCGAGAGTACGACCATTAGTACCTACAAAAGCAACTGAGAGAATTGTCCCTGAGTGCCCAGAAAGGGTGTCGAGTAGTTCTCCTGTATGTGGATTCCACAGATGGATTTTTTGGTCTTTACCACCACTAGCAAGAACCTGCCCATCAGGGCTGATGGCAACAGTAGGGCTTGTGTGATGAGCATGACCATTATTTAGATGTTCTGTAAGAGTGCGTTGTAATTGTAATTCTCCGTCCTTCAGCTTCCAGACCTTGATTTTCCCGTTATCACTGCCACTAACGAGGATTTGTCCGTCAGAACTAATGGCTATAGAGCGAATAAAAAATAAGTTTGGAGTAGTTTGAAAATATTCTCCACTACTCAAATTCCAGATGATAATTGTTTTATAGCAATTCTCACATTTGTGAGGCACAATTTAATTCAAGTGCATCAATTATAAAAATCACCAATGAAACCTCATTCCCTTGAATTTCGCCAGAAAATCATTGAAGTTCATGAAAAGGAAAGCCTCTCAATCAGGAAGCTCTCTCAACGTTTTTGTGTTGCCAAAAGCTTTATTCAAAAATTACTCAAACAATATAAAGACACAGGAGATATTCATCCTCAACCTCAAGGAGGAAGTCCTGAAACTAAGCTCAACCAAGAACAATTAATCGATTTAGTAGAAATTATCGAAACCCACAATGACGCGACGCTTGAAGAACTTTGTGACTTGCTAGAAGAAAGAGTCAAGGTGAGAGTCAGCCGAGCCACGATGGGAAGAATCACGCAAAAATTAAACTACAGTGTAAAAAAAAACTCTCTACGCCGCTGAAAAAGAAAGTGAAAAAGTCCTCCAACAGCGAGTCGAGTTTTGGTCAAAAGTTCGAGATATCCGAGTGGAAGACTTGATTTTCCTAGATGAATCAGGGGTTAACCTAGCAATGGTTCGGCTTTATGCCAGGGCTTTAAAAGGTAAAAGAGCTAGAGGAGAAAAGCCCCAAAAACGAGGCAGAAATATTTCTTTAATTTCTGCCTTATCACTCCGTAAGGTTGTGGCATCAGTCAATATTTATGGAGCAGTAGATGGTGTCACCTTTGAAGCTTTTGTCCTGAACAAATTAGTTCCCAATCTCTGGGAGAATGCTTGTGTTGTTATGGATAATGCCAAAATCCATCAAGGGGAAATGGTGAGAGAATTTATTGAAAAAGCGGGAGCAACACTCCTATATTTATCTCCTTACTCTCCCGAATTTTCCCCAATAGAAAATTTTTGGTCAAAAGTTAAATCTATCTTGAGAAAGACGGCAGCAAGAACCTACAAAGATTTAATCGATGGGATCGCCAACGCCATGCTTAATGTGACCCAGGAAAATATTCGTAACTGGTTTGCTCATTGTTGCTACTGTACCTCATAAATATGAGAATTGCTATATCCCTCTTCTGTCACTCTCCGAAATACGAAGTAACAAGAAAGCCAAACTATCCATCAGGAAAAAAAGGTTGAAATTGATTCATGGCATGAATTAACTCGTGAAAGCCGAGCAAC
>NZ_JACJNU010000051.1:0-208123 GCF_014849525.1 Microcoleus sp. FACHB-SPT15
AATGCGCCTCATCTGTCAATGTCAGTCAGGGTTTGCTCACTCTTAGATACACTAAATTTATCTCTTCTTTTCTTGTTTCGCTATATATTTAGCATACTAAGTACTGAAGAACCAAAATGATAATATTAAATCTGGCTTAGGACAGTGTGTTGCCGAAATGATTGCTGCACAATTGTTTAATGAACGGGAAGGAAACGATATCCAACCAATTTATGGGGTGGTGACAACGGGAGAACTTTGGAAGTTCTTGAAGTTAGAAGGTAAACTTGTATCTATTGATTTAAGCAATTATCCTGTCGGTAATGCTAATAAGATTTTAGGGATTTTATTGAGTACTATTCAGGATACTAAAATAGATGAGTAGCTCTCTCCTCTCCAACCATGACAGCCACAGTCCCTGTCGTCGAAACAGAACCCTTCTACCCCAGTGCCGATGGTGAACCTGTGGCGGAAACCTACGACCACCTCTATGCCTTACTGACTACTTTAGAAGTCCTGAAACAATATCTAGCAGGTTGTCAGGCAACAGTTTTGGGCAATCAATTTCTTTACTATGCTCAAGGCTTTCCTAAGTTACGGGTTGCCCCAGATGTAATGGTAATCTTTGACGTGGCACCAGGTGGTCGAGACAACTACAAAACCTGGCAAGAGGGGCAAGTACCCAGTGTGATTTTTGAGATGACATCGGGTGGGACAAAAGAGCAAGATCAGGTGTTCAAGAAGACGCTGTATGAGCAGTTAGGGGTAAAAGAATATTGGCTATTTGACCCTAAGGGCGAGTGGGTAAAAGAACAGTTGCGTGGCTATCGACTAAGAGGAGACGCTTACGAACCAATTCAGGATAATCGCAGTGAGCCTCTACAGCTACGGTTACAGGTTGAGGGAAGGTTGATCAGTTTTACCCGTGAGGATACGGGGGAAAAACTGCTCATTCCTGATGAACTGGCACAGACGCTACGGCAAGAAGTTTTAGCTCGTCAGCAGGCAGAGAAACAAGCACAACAGGAACGCCAGCGTGCTGAACAGGAACGCCAACGTGCTGAACAAGCAGAATCGCAGGTAGAACAGTTGAAAGCAAAGTTGCGATCGCTCGGCGTTGACCCTGATGCTATTGAATAAGTAGGTAGGCAAAAATAAACGAAGGTATGTCAACAAAGGTTAACAGGCTAAAATCCTTCTGCTTTCTGTCTTGCCTCAACGACAAATATTAATGCCGACCTACTTACAATTTACATCAAGGCATCTGCTTGTTCCTGCGTTGTAATCACGGCTCCCTCTGGTACTTGCACACCGTCACGCAGTGTCACATCAACGACTAGCGCCCTAGTGCCGATAGTTACGTTGTTGCCTACCTTGGAGCGGAATAATACGGCATCATCATCAATCGTTAGGTTGTCACCAACTTCGAGGGGTCCGTGAAACACGATGTTATCGTCGGTGTTTAGGTTCTTACCGATGCGGATGCTCGTACCTTTGAGAGCATGGAAGGTTACTCGATCCTCAATCTCTGCATTTTCACCAATAATAATCGGTGAGCCTTCATCAGCACGAATCGCTGTGCGCTCTCCTACAACACTATTACTACCCAACCGCACATCTCCAACGAGCCGCACAAATTCATCAAGCCGCACGTTCTCACCAAGGGTAGGACTAATAGGATTAGGATTCCAGGAAGTCTTTGGCGCACGGCTTGCCCCAGTCACCAACTCAAACCCCTCTTCCTCATAGAGTTCGCCATAGTGTTCGGCAAACTCCTCATTCACCTCCAGGACTTCATTTTGGAATTTGGAGTTGGCTTCTATTTTTAGGGGTAAGGTATCCGCTTGGGCTTGATTTGTGATGACTGCCCCAATTGGCACTAAGCGATCTTTGCCAATTCTCACATTCGAGAGAGTTGCCCCGTGCAGCACAAAGGCACCGTCTTCTAGCACTACATTGTTAAGACGGGAACGGAAACCCACGAAGGTAAAGTTACCAATGCTTGAGTTCTTGATGTTGGCTTGGTGGGCGATACTCACTCGCTCCCCAGTACTACTTGATCGTGCCCCGCATGGTGTTACTGGGGCTGGGGTATTAGCTACTGCTAAAAAAAGGATATTGTCTTGGAGGTTGGTTTCATTGCCAATACAAACACGGGTTTCCGGGTCTGCACGTAGGATAGTATTGCTTGCAACGAAGACGTTTTTCCCTATAGAGACATTGCCAAACAGTTCCACTAGCGGGCTGATGTAGCTGGAATTCACCACAACCTCAGGTGGGCTAAATAAACTTACTAAGTCACTTTCTTGAGCAGCTATCGCGGCTGTTCCCGACAGCAACGCGCTCAAGAAAATACCAGCTATCAATATGAATTTAAGCTTATTGTTGAATTTTTTGTACATCAGAAAGCTTCTATAGGTTGTGACAAAAAGTTTGCATCAACAATAGTATGTGAACAAGAGCGATCGCGCTTCTTACTAGTTGAAGGCAGCATCTGGAGAACCTGATAGGTTCGCTATACCCCTCAAAACTAAAATCTAGGCTCACTGAACGTGCGTGATAATAAGGAACGCCTCTAAAGTTTTCCAGGGTCACACCAATCTGAGAAGTAGGCAACTAATATAGGCTTGCAATGTCCTGATTTATTAAACTCAGGGGTAACCAGCACAGTAGAAGATTAATGGAAAACTCTTCCCTAGACGCCCAACCTAATTCTCCCCAAGCGTCACCACCGTCCGATCCTTCAACTGCATTTGATCGCACCATGATGCAACGGTGCATCGAACTTGCCCACCGCGCCCTCGGACGAACAAGTCCTAATCCCCTCGTCGGTTCTGTGATTGTCCAGAATGGTGAGATTGTGGGAGAAGGGTTTCATCCGGGTGCGGGTCAACCCCATGCGGAAGTCTTTGCGCTGCGGGAAGCAGGTGAAAAGGCGAAAGGAGCGACGATTTATGTCAATCTGGAACCTTGCAATCACTACGGACGAACGCCTCCTTGTTCAGAAGGATTAGTGGCGGCAGGTGTAGGTAAGGTCGTAGTCGGGATGGTTGACCCTGATCCACGGGTATCCGGGGGAGGAATTGAGCGATTACGTGCCGCAGGGATTGAGGTTGTGGTAGGAGTCGAAGAAGCGGCTTGCCGTCAGCTTAATGAAGCCTTTATTCATCGCATTCTCTACAAGCGTCCTTTGGGAATTTTGAAGTATGCGATGACCTTAGACGGCAAAATTGCTACGATCAGCGGTCATAGCACTTGGGTTACGGGTAAAGAGGCGCGATCGCATGTGCATCAACTCCGGGCAGCTTGTGATGCGGTAATTGTTGGTGGTAATACGGTGCGTCAAGATAATCCTTACCTAACCAGCCATCATCCCGATGCTCACAACCCACTGCGAATCGTCATGAGTCGCACGTTTGACCTACCAGCAGATGCTCATCTCTGGCACACCGTTGATGCCCCTACCTTAATCTTGACTGAGCCAAGAGCTAATCCGGATTTGCAGCAACAGTTAGTGAAAAAGGGTGTGGAGGTAGTGGAACTGACGCCCCTAACTCCTCGACAGGTAATGACTTATTTGTATGAGCGGCAACTTTCGAGTGTGTTATGGGAATGTGGCGGAACTTTAGCAGCAAGTGCGATCGCGGATGGCGCTGTGCAAAAAGTTCTTGCTTTCATTGCTCCGAAAATCGTCGGCGGCAAGGTAGCTCCCTCGCCAGTCGGGGATTTAGGATTTGCAACGATGACAGAAGCTCTGACGTTAGAAAGTGTCACTTGGCGACAACTGGGGTCAGATTATGTCATTGAAGGCTATTTGCCTTGGCAAAATAACACGGATGAGGCAGGAGAGAGATAAGGCGGCGTTATGAATTTGAGACAAAAAGCAGCATAAATAATGCTCGAAATAACGATTTGGAGCTTGTTGGTCGGCAATGTTGGTTGGCAGGCGGTAGTGGTG
Organism: Microcoleus sp. FACHB-SPT15; assembly: GCF_014849525.1. Lineage (NCBI taxonomy): Bacteria > Bacillati > Cyanobacteriota > Cyanophyceae > Oscillatoriales > Microcoleaceae > Microcoleus > Microcoleus sp. FACHB-SPT15. The sequence goes on from NZ_JACJNU010000051.1 coordinate 3,938, forward strand.
AGTGGATTGCTGCGCTGGCGGCAAGTTGTTAACAGTCAGCAACAGCAGGAGGAGGAAGAAATTTTGACGTGTTTTGAATCAAAAGAAGACTTTCCAGGGGCAAAGACGGCACAACACAATGGCAAGGTTGATTACTCTAACCGCCCGCATGAAGCTTCTACAGACCCACAGCTTGTTGGCTGGGAATTCAAGATTGTGCGAGCCAGCCGTGACTTATTTCGTAACCCAGCCGTTCTTCAAAAGCTATGTGAAGAAGAGGCAATGTCTGGCTGGATTTTGCTAGAAAAACTGGATGACCGACGAGTACGCTTTAAGCGACTAATTGCTTTACGTAATGTCTTAGATGTCAAACAGCTTTCTTATGACCCGTATCGCAGTCATTACGGCTCTTCGTTGACACCCCTAACTTGGGTAGGTGCGATCGCTGCTGTCCTGATGGTTGTTGTCCCCTCCTATTTTGCTTATAACTTAGTATCAGGAATGCTCTCTCATGCCCAGGAGAATCCACCCGCATCTCCTTATGAGGAGATACCACCACAAGATTTTCCTCCAGCCCAGTGAGAGTTTCATTGCTTGGCTAATATGCATTTATAGCGGTTAGCAGTCAGCTATCAGCTATCAGTTTTTTTGTTTTCTTTGCTCTGTTCCTGTTGGTTAAACGCAAAGGCAAAGGAAATTTCTTTTAGCGTTTACCTTCCCCTATTCTTAAACTCACCTCAGCTTACTATTTATTAAAACTTTGACTCGATCCATAATAGGAACAGTTAATCAGTGCAGGCACTTCATTAGCAGACTGCTGTTGGCTATAAAGGAAAACCTCATCAACCCTAAACCAATAAGAACCTAAGCCAATACAATCTCCAACCCTAGGAATAATCGGGTAAGTTGCGAACCAATCCATGTTTTCATCGGGCTTTCCTACAGCATCAGAGCCTCGAATTGAATGATAAACAAAATGAATTTTGTACACTAGCTAATACTTCTGTGAAATCTAGACAAAACTGACACCTTAAAGAAGAAACTCCCTCTTTAGAATAAGCACATTATTGAACACAATATAGATTATCTGCTCTCGCATTTAACTTACTTGCTTTAAGTAATCCCTATGCGTTGACTCTTAACTGTTGAGTGACAACGGGCAACAGTTAGTAGTGAACAAAAACTAACTAAATTCAATGTGTAGTTTAAATGCACATTAGCTTAGCAGACAATCTCCATCTCTAAGCTAACCATAGCTAAGAGAAGCACTGTTGCCAAGGGTCGGGACTTTCTCCAATGATTAAGCATCTCTGTTTTGGCTGCCTAATTTCGGAGCAATATAGCAAAGGGCAGAGGGCAGAAGGCAGAAGGGAAAAGATTGACTGGCAAAGGTTTCAGTATTTAGCGCAAGTCCTAATCACCTTGGCGACTGCTATAAATACCTATTACGAGTTGTATCCTAGATTCTGAGGATGTAGTTTGGTTTGAAATAATTGTTGAAATTCAGTGTAAGTAACGCTTACAGGGGCTTGTGCTTCTTCATTCGTACTCAAACACCCCATAATCTAGGTACAAATTACGCTTTTAAAAAGAAAATTGCTGTCAGGCTTAAGCTAACTGCGTAATGTATGGAAAATTTACACAGTGACAAGGACTGAAAAGATTAAGGTGTCTTTATCTCTCAAACCTTAGATAGCTAGAGAATTTGAGATAGGAACTTACGAGTCCGTTCTTCTCTGGGATTCTGGAAGAATTCTGTTGGTTTTGCTTCTTCCACCAACACACCACCGTCCATGAGGACAATTCGATCAGCTACTTCACGGGCAAAACCAACTTCATGAGTAACAACAACCATTGTCATCCCGCTCTGAGCAAGCGATCGCATTGTATCAAGCACTTCCCTTACCATCTCTGGATCAAGGGCAGAAGTCGGCTCATCAAATAGCATAATCTTGGGTTGCATCGCTAAGGCGCGTGCGATCGCAACCCGTTGCTGTTGCCCTCCCGATAGCTGACCGGGGAACTTCTTCGCCTGTGCCAAAATTCCCACTTTCTCCAGCAGCTTCATTGCGTTTTCTTCCGCTTGTGCCTTTTTCTGTCGCCGTACCCAGATCGGCGCTAAGGTGACATTTTCTAGCACAGTCAGGTGTGGAAATAAGTTGAATTGCTGAAACACCATCCCCACTTCCCGTCGAATTGCATCAATGTTACGCAAATCATGGGAAAGTTCGATCCCATCAATGACGATTTTTCCTTGTTGGAATTCCTCTAAAGCATTAAATGTGCGGATAAACGTAGATTTTCCAGAACCAGAGGGACCCATTACAACGACAACTTCCCCACGATGCACTGTCATGCTCACACCCTTGAGGACGTGAAACTGACCGTACCACTTGTGGACATCTGTCGCGATGATTACTTGCTCTTGAGCGGTTAACTGGGAATCATCTAAAACTAGATTGGCTTGCTGCTCTTCCATAATTTTTTACCTAATTAGTGATGTAGTGACTGGTGAATAGGAATAGGTTATTGAGAGTCCTTCCCAATCACCAGTCCCTAAAATAAACTCTAACGCTGACCGACATTCAAACTGGCTTCGAGGCGCCGACTAGCAGTTGACATTGCATAACAGAAAATCCAGTAAATTAAGCCAATGAAAAAATAAACTGGAGCGTAACGCCCAATGTATTCTGGGTTGGCAAGGATGGTACGGGAAACTCCAAACAACTCTAAAAATCCAAAAATAGCAAGTAGGGACGTGTCTTTAAACAATCCCAAAAACGTTCCTACAAGTGCTGGAATCACGGCTCGGATCGCTTGAGGTAGCACAATCAGGAGAACAACCAAGGGCGCACTTAAACCCAGTGACCGTGCAGCTTCTCCCTGTCCACGGGGTACGGATTGTAGACCCCCTCTTACATCTTCTGCTATGTAAGCAGCACTAAATAAAGTCAGCGCCGTTATCGCTCTTAACACTCGATCCACCTGGCTGAGTTCGGGTGGCAGGAAAAACGGCAGCATCACCATACCGAGAAAGAGAATGCCGATTAATGGTACTCCCCGAACGATTTCAATATAGAGAGTTGAAAGCAAACGGACTACCGGGAGCGCACTTTGGCGTCCAAGAGCGAGTAAAACTCCTAGGGGAAACGATAGGGTAATACTAAGAACGGCTGTCAATAAGGTCAGTACTAAGCCAGTCCAATCACCCGTTGAAATACTTTTCAAACCCAAGCCGCCTTTGAGCAACCAGAAGACAACTGGAATAGAGAGAACCCACAGCAGGGGTAACCAACGGCTAAATTTGATATCAAGCTGTCGTCCCAGCCAATAGCCAACTGCCACAAGCGCAATCTGTCCGCAGAGGATGAGGCGAGCATTCAATCCGATCGGTGAGATCAAAACTAAGGCAACAGCGATCGCAAACCCAATCAAGATAGGACGACTCCAAGGGCGAGATTGCCTTTGGAGATTCCCCCACGTTAGACCACCCAGGAAGGTGATGATTGCCAAGATGACCCACAGGCGCCAAATTGAATCTACAGGAAAGCGACCCGCAAAATATAGCCTCAAGTTATTGCTGACCACAGCCCATTTTGCCTGTGTCAGTGACCACACAAGCAAGCTACGGATTGCCTGAAATACTACTAACAGGAAGACAACGCTCAGGATAACGTTGTACCAAGTACTAAATAAATTTTTCCGCGCCCAGTTCCAGGGTGTTGGTCTTACGCTGGCTGGGGGAGCCATTTCAAGGGTCATTGTTAGTTGTTGGTTATTAGTTGTTAGTTGTTAAATAGCTGCTTATGACCAACCACTGAGATTTACCGTTCTTTAATTTGTACGGTGCGGTTATACAGGTTCATGAGTAGGGAAATTGTCAGACTGATTGTGAGGTAAGTCCCGGCGATGATCAGAAAAACTTCTACCGCACGACCTGTCTGATTAACTGTTGTGTATGAGACGGCATAGAGATCAGGGAAGCCAATGGCGATCGCTAAACTTGAATTCTTTGCTAAGTTCAGGTACTGGCTCGTCAAAGGTGGCACAATCACTCGTAAGGCTTGGGGTAAAATTACCCGTCGCGTGATGATTCCAGATTTCAGCCCCAAAGCGCGTGCAGCTTCCCCTTGCCCTTTTGGTACTGCTTGAATTCCGGCACGGACAATTTCAGCGATAAAACTGGCAGTAAAGAATGTCAATCCTGCCAGTAAGGCCGCAATCTCTGGAGAGAGTTGTAATCCACCCTGAATCTGTGTGCCTTGAATTACAGGAATACTCGCATTGAATGGTGCCCTCCTGGTAATAATCAAAGCAAGGAGGGACGTGAGCGCGATCGCTCCTCCAGACCAAAGCCATGATTGGCTAGGGATGCCTTGTTCTACCCTAAGGCGGGTACGCCAGCGCGTGAGCCATGCAGCAGCAAGAATCCCTATTGCCAGCAAGACAATCCAAATTCCCGTCCCCGATGTTGGATAAAGCCAAGGGACAGCCATGCCACGCTTTGTAAAGTAAAAGGGAACCGATGATGGCGTTGTTTGAGCATCAAGCGAGGGCAATTGAAAGAAAACAGCAAAATACCAGAAGAATAGTTGCAACAGTAATGGAGTGTTCCGGATTACCTCGACATAAACTAGCGCCAACTTGCGAATTAACCAGTTATCAGATAAACGCGCAACACCAACAACTAATCCCACAAGTGTCGCGAGGATTATGCCAATTACCGACACCCGTAACGTATTAACCAACCCCACCAACATCGCTTTACCAAAGCTATCAGAAGGGCTAAAGGAAATAAGACTTTCACCAATATCAAAAGAGGCTTGGCTTTCTAAAAAACCATAGCCAAACTGGATACCCAACCGCTGCAAATTAAAGTTGAGATTGTGCCAGAGAAGGGCAAAAAACAATCCAACGGCAACGATGGCAATAACCTGTCCAGCTAACTTCCAGAAGCGGCTATCCCGTACTAGGGTTGAAAAGTTCTTAAAATCAGACAACCCTAGTGAATTTCCACGAGACGATTGTGTAGTCATCGTGCTTACCTTAGCGGAACGGTGGGGAATACATCAAGCCACCCTTACTCCAGAGGTCGTTTTGTCCACGCTCTAGCTTGAAAGGTGTACTCTCACCAAGGTTGCGTTCATAAATCTCGCCGTAGTTACCTGCTGCTTTAATCGCCTGAACAGCAAAGTTATTTTCAAGTCCCAACCCTTTACCCAAATCTCCTTCTGTACCCAAGAGACGCTTCACTTCAGGGTCGGTTGTACTTGAGGCAATTTGATCAACATTTTTCGAGTCAACCCCTGACTCTTCAGCTTGAATCAAGCTGTAGACGACCCACCTGACTACATCCGTCCATTGGGAGTCACCCTGTTTGACGGCAGGAGCCAGCGGTTCTTTTGACATCACTACATCAAGAACCAGATTTTCATCAGGATTCGGTAATGTTGAGCGTTTCGATACTAATCCAGAACGGTCTGTGGTGACACCTTCACAGCGTCCTTCTTGGTAAGCGGCGAAGGTAGCGTTGTCATCTTCAAAGACAATCGGCGTGTACTTAACTCCAGCTTTCCGCATTTGGTCAGCTAGGTTTTGCTCGGTTGTTGTCCCTGTTTGAACGCAGACCGATTTACCTTCTAAGCCTTTTAAGTCTTTGATCCCACTAGACTGTTTTACCATCATGCCCTGTCCGTCATAAAAGACAACGGGGGCAAAGTCTAATCCGGTTGAAGTCTCCCGGCTAATTGTTAAAGTTGTGTTGCGGCTCAGGAGGTCTACTTCACCAGATTGTAATGCTGTAAATCGTTGAGCTGCACTGAGGTTACGGTACTCAACTTTTTCTGGATCGTTAAAGATAGCCGCCGCGATCGCACGGCACACATCCACATCCAGTCCAGAGTATTTCCCTTGTGAATCTACAAAACTAAATCCAGGCAACTGACCGCTAACACCACAAATCAGATTGCCGCGACTTTTTATCTTCGCTAATGTACCTGAAGCTCCGGCTTGAGCTTGAGAACTACCTTGGGTTGTCGCTGCTTGTTTTGGATCTCCCGTAGCACAGGCTCCCAACGAGACAACAAATACTGTGGCAGCTAGCAAAGAACCAGCTTTACGCCAATAACTCCATCTACCCATGAACCCCTTGCCCTTATTTCGATTCCTTCATCGTTACTTGATATTATTTGTCTATCAGACTCCCTAGAAGGTATAAACCTATACAGTTCTTCATAGACCCTTTGAGGGACGGCTCTTGATAGAACAAAGGACAAGCTTAAAGGTCTCGCGCTTTTCCGATTGCTGAAGCGAGGAGTTAGCTGGGCTGAGGTATCGATGGCTTGACTGAACTACTAACGTTGCGCTGCCAAATCGCGGATGAGAGATATCCGGGAGTAGATGTAATCGCTTATAATATCAGCTTCCTGGGTATCAAGCGATCGCTTTTGCTTGAATTGCTTTAGTATCCACTGCACCAAACTTGCATCATCCTGTTTCAGCAGTAGATTGGTCTGAGTTGTTTCAATTAAAGACCATAACTGTCGCAGCATTGTGGGAGTCATAGAATCTCCTTTTTAGGTAAAAACCCTGGCGCTTGCTGGGGTTTGGGGGAAACTGGTCTTTGAAGACCGTGTAAGTGATCCGTTCAGAACACGGCATTACTTAAGAATTCCTTAAGAATTCTTTTGTCTTCTCTACAATAGCTGATCTGGAGATACCACGGGCAAGATCACACAAGTTGATACAAGAGTTACAAATCTCTTAACAAAGCGTACATTATCTTGATAAACGTAAAAGTGGAGAATAGGAGAGTCGAACTCCTGACCTCGGCGGTGCGATCGCCGCGCTCTACCAACTGAGCTAATTCCCCTAGTTACCTCAGATTCTAGATTAAATCCTAAAACCTTAAATGACCGTTTCTCATTTTAACACTTTCTGTACGCTCTATCTGTCCGGAGGAATAGAATTGAACTCCAGCTTAGGAACATGACTAGTGAAGAAGACAAAAAAAATCTCCCTTGTCCTGCTTGTCCCCATTAGTCTTTACTCCCTACATACGGCTAGGCTGATGTGTAGTGCCAGAATAGACTTGCTGTACTCGGTCGAGTTCGAGTTCATTAAGATAATCTACAGTCCAGCTAGCCTGACGCTGAAGCATATGAAAAGGATAGGTATTTGCTACTCCAACCACCTGCATTCCAGCCCGTTTCGCCGCTTCAATTCCAGCGAACGTGTCTTCAATTGCTAGACATTCTGAGGCATCAGCTTTCAACTCAGGATACTGCTGATTTAACTGCTCAACGGCAAGAAGATAGCCATCCGGTTCAGGCTTACTCACCTTAATGTCGTCACCCGCTACGATTACTGTAAAGTATTGCGCCAACTGAGCGCGACTCAGTACCAATTCCACCTCGCAACGGAGTGCGCCGCTGACAACACCCATCGGCAACTGCGCGACACGAATTTGGAAAATCAAGTCTTCCACACCTGGATAGATAGGCAACTTCTCCAGTGTTTCTAGCTGACGCTGGTAAGCTTCGGCTTTACGGGCAATAATCTGGTTGAGGTAGCTGTCTGTAACGACTCTACCTCGGCGTTTGAGGATATCAGCAAGACAAACGCGATCGCTTCTCCCCAGACAAATTTCCCGGTACTCCTGAGGAGAGGGGCGCAGATTTTCCTCAATCAGAATCGCTTCAATTAGCTGCTGGTGAATTGCTTCATCTTTAATAATGACGCCATTAAAATCAAACAGAACTGCCTTTAAAGTCATGCCGTTGTGCTAGAAAGCAGGGGCAGGAAAGCCCTCAGAACCAAAATCATCGAGTGTCTTACTGGTAGATACCTGCTGTGCTGCTGAATAACCCTCAACTGGGATAGGTTTCATTGCTTGCGTTACCTGCTGCACCCAAAATACGTCCTTTGTTTGTACCGCTTCAAAACCTGCTGCCCCCATCCAAGCATCTAAATTACCAGCCGCATAAGCTTTGATGTACGGTTCCTCAAAAACTTCAGTTAACCAATCGACTTGGCGTATCGTTTTCTGATTGCCGTCCAAAATTAAAACTTCCCCTCCCGTCGTCAGTAGCCGGAAGCATTCTCGTAAAATTGCCTTAGTTACGCTTGGGGGTGTCTCGTGAAACAACAAGGATGCTGTAACTAAGTCGAATGAGGCATCCGGGAAACCTGTCTCTTCTGCCTTGCCATGACGCCATTGAACATCTAACCTTGCGGCTTTCGCTTTGTGGTCAGCCATCACCAGCATATAGGGTGACAAATCTAGCCCGATTACCTCGGCTTGAGGAAACGCTTGCTTCAACATCAGTGTAGTAGAACCCGTGCCACAGCCCAAGTCCAAAATTCTTCGTGGCTTTCCCTGAATGCTATCAATCAAGCCTTGACGTACCCATTTTTCGCTAGGGGGTAGCACGTATTGGGTAATCGGGTCATAGGAGGTTGCTGCACCACCATTAAGGTAGCCTCCCTCAATGCCGTGGAAGTTCTGACTACTGTAGTACTGAGGATATGTTACATCAGGGCGACGGAAGCGATCGCTCTCGGCTTGCCAGTCCTTACTTTCATAGAACTGCCGCAACTTTTCTTCATCAATAAAGCTTCGGATGATTGGAGATAAGAAACGATCCCAAAGTGTATCCTTGCGAACTGCCATAGCCGTAGACCTAGATTTGCGTGGATTGCTCTTGACTCACCAGGGCAGCCAGAGAAAGCCTTGCCCTCTTTACAAATTTTAATGTAGTTTCTCTTTCTTAAATCAGCTTTACTACTGTTTTCAATTCGTTACAAATCTGCTGCTATTTGTAGTATGAATGTAGTATAAAAGAAGTAATTCCAGAATTAGCTGAGCGATTGCCCTTAGCGCTGCCCAAAAGGCGATCGCAAACCGATTCGGTGTGTTACAGATGTTGTTAGAGGCAAACGTTTATGCCATACGAAAAGCTGGAAATTTCAACACCAAAACCAGTTCTCTCTTGGGCGAATCATTCCCTTGGCTCAGATGAAACCAAAATGGCAAAGAACGTTGCTTCACTGCCATTTGTGTTTAAGCATGTGGCGCTAATGCCAGATGTTCACCTGGGTAAGGGCGCCTTGGTGGGTTCTGTTGTTGCAACCAAAGATGCTGTTATCCCAGCCGCTGTCGGGGTGGATGTTGGTTGTGGGATGAGTGCAATCAAAACTCCATTTGTTGCTGAACAATTGGAGGGGAAACTCAAGCAGATTCGTCTAGATATTGAAGCAGCAATCCCGGTTGGCTTTAACCAAAACAAAGATGTTGAGAAGGCTGTAGCTAACTGGCAAGGTTGGCGTGATTTCAAAGAACTTCATTCTGGAGTACAGTCCCTAGAGGGAAAAGCCATGAAACAGATGGGTTCCCTCGGTGGCGGCAACCACTTTATTGAGGTTTGCCTCGATACCGAAAATGCTGTCTGGTTGATGTTGCATTCTGGTTCACGTCATATCGGCAACATGCTAGCGCAGAACCATATCAGCACCGCCAAGCAATTGGCGAAACTGGCGGACACTACTTTGCCCGATCCAGATTTAGCTTACTTTGTTGCAGGGACTCCCGAATTTACTGCCTACTGGCGAGATTTGCAGTGGGCGCAGAACTATGCCCGTTTCAATCGCGATGTGATGATGGGACGCTTCCAACGAATTGTGGAGAAGCATCTTGCTGGGGGTAAGCCAACTAAGCCTCTGCTTTCGGTAAACTGCCATCACAACTACGCCGAGAAGGAAGTCCATTTTGGTGAAGACGTGTATGTTACGCGCAAGGGTGCAGTTCGGGCGCGAGAGGAAGATTACGGTATTATCCCTGGTTCGATGGGGACAAAGTCATTCATCGTCAAGGGTAAGGGTAATCATGACAGCTACTGTAGCTGTTCGCATGGTGCCGGACGTTTGATGTCTCGTAACAAAGCGAAGAAGCACTTTTCACTGGATGATTTGGTTGAGCAAACTCAAGGTATTGAGTGCCGTAAGGATGAGGGTGTTTTGGATGAAATTCCGGGTGCTTATAAGCCAATTGACGAGGTGATGGCTAATCAGTCTGACCTTGTGGAGGTTGTAGCAACACTGAAGCAGGTTGTCTGCGTGAAAGGTTAGATTGCCTGTTGGTGGTTAAAGGACGACAAAACTAAAGAAGGCAATAAAGTGTCAGCCGATTCTGACTACTTTATTGCCTTCAGTTATACAAAGCTAGAGAAGTTTAGCTTTAGGGTTTAGTAGCGGCGAGAGAAGTTTCCGCCACGACCACCACCACCGCCGCCACCACCGCCAGGACCTCTGTTTTCACGAGGCTTGGCTTTGTTAACTTTGAGATCACGACCCATCCATTCAGCACCGTCAAGGGCATCAATGGCGGCTGCTTCTTCGGCTTCTGTCGCCATTTCCACGAAACCAAAACCGCGTAAGCGACCTGTTTCGCGGTCAGTGGGTAACTGAACCCGCTTTACAGAACCGTATTCTGCAAAAACAGCACTGAGGTCTTCTTGAGTAACCTCGTAGGATAAGTTGCCTACATAAATTGACATGGATCTTCTCCAAAATCAGAAGGGTGTAGAGATGTAGATTTCGGAGAGAAGCCTGTCAAGACTAAAAGCAATAAGCCTGTCAATGAAAACAAAACCTGCAACCGAATTAACTCTCTTCCCGAAGGTAGCACAGTAGCTAAGCCCTTAGGTAGAGAGTAAAAAAATATTTTACAAAAAGTAAGGTTTTGGAGACTGAACCCTTCATCTTCTCCAACTTAACAGAGCCAATAGACAAGGGCATCAGATTGTAAGTAGGCAACTGCGATCGCTTGTGAGTAAAGGCTGTCAGCCTTCAGCACTCAGCTCCTAGGAACTTGTGCAATAGAGGCGAGACGACAACCAATAGGAAGTAAGTGTTAAATAGTAGCATAGATTACAAAAGATGTGAGGCGGACTGTAACCCCTGACCATCTGCCTTACCAGATGGCAGAAGGCAGAAAGGAAAAGATTGTGGGTCAAGGTTTTAGTATTTGGCGAAAGTCAAGAGTCGCCTTGGTGACTGCTATGGCTTACTTGAATCAAATCGCTTGATATTTGAACCTTGAACTTGGTCATGCCTGTCTTAACAGTCGTTAGCTAGCATAAACCTATGAGATCTTCTGATTCATTCTCCAACTATAAAAGGCGCCAAATACTGCGAATGGCTGGACTGGCAGCAGGCGCTTCTATCCTGCCTACAGCTTGCCGTGCTGTGCAATCACCGTCAGAAACGGCAGATGCGACAGTTCCTCAACTTGCCACACCAACTCCTGCGGCTGCGCCTAACACTAAATCAGCGGCTCAAAACGTCAGTCGGGTTGTCCTTGTGCGTAGTGAAGACCGAGTTTCCGGCACTCGTAAAGCCTTGGATTTACTCCAGCCTCAAGGAATTTCCGGTCAGACGGTGTTCCTCAAGCCTAACTACAATACGGCTGACCCCGCCCCGGCAGCAACGGATACGAAACTGCTAGAAGCTTTAGTACAGGAATTACAGAACGCGGGTGCTAGACAAATTACGATAGGCGATCGCTCCGGTATGGCGGATACTCGTCAAGCGATGCAGACAAAAGGCGTATTTCAGCTAGCTGAGCGTTATGGGTTGAATGCGATTGTGTTTGATGAAATGAGTGCCGACGATTGGCAATCTTTTCCGGCTGAGGGTACCCACTGGCAAAAAGGATTTGCGATCGCACGTCCGGTTCTTGATGCGGGTGCTGTCGTCAACACCTGTTGTTTAAAAACACATCGCTTTGGGGGACATTTCACCCTGTCCCTGAAAAACACAGTCGGGATGGTTGCGAAATATGTTCCTGGCAACTCCTATAACTACATGCAAGAATTACACTCTTCACCGCATCAACGCTTGATGATTGCTGAAATCAATAAAGCTTATCAACCCACACTGGTATTAGTCGATGGCGTGGAAGCACTGGTGAATGGGGGGCCGGAAGCAGGCAAGAAGGTCAAATCTGGTGTAATTTTGGCAGGAACTGACCGTGTAGCTGTCGATGTCGTGGCGATTGGGATTTTGCGATCGCTTGGTACGACAGACGCTGTCTCTCGCGGTTCTGTCTGGGATTTAGAACAAATTCAAAGAGCCGTACAGTTAGGGTTGGGCAGTAGTAGTGATGAACAAATTGAAATCGTCACAGCAGACACAGCTAGCCAAACTATGGCAGACTCAATCCGCAAGTTGATTATTGCCTAAAGGAGTAGATCTGTTAATGAAAGCTGTCACGATTAATCAATATGGTTCGGCTTCTGTCTTGAACTACACAGACATTGAACAGCCTCGAATCAAACCTGAGCAGATACTAGTAAAAGTTCAGGCAAGCAGTGTTAATCCTGTGGATTGGAAAATCCGCTCTGGACAGCTTCAACTTCTTACAGGCTACAATTTCCCCCTAGTATTAGGCTTTGATGTTGCGGGAACTGTCGTAGAGGTGGGTGCTGGGGTGACACGCTTCAAAGCGGGTGACGAAATCTACGCCTACCTCGATTCCATCCCAGGAGGCGCTTACGCTGAATATGCGGCTGTGTCAGAAAGGGCAGCTTGTCTATTGCCCAATAACATGACTTATGAACAAGCAGCGGCAGTTCCTCTTGCTGCAACGACTGCCTTGCAATCATTGCGAGACTTAGGTTTGATTCAGTCGGGACACCAGGTATTAATTAATGGCAGTTCAGGCGGCGTAGGGACTTTTGCTGTGCAAATTGCTAAGGCGCTTGGTGCTGAGGTGACAGCAGTTTGCAGCACCAAGAATCTGGAGTTGATGACATCCTTAGGTGCTGATCATGTTATTGATTACACCAATACAGACATTACTCAAGATACAAGGCAGTACGACATTATTTTGGATGCGGTTGGCAAGCAATCCTTTTCTAGCTGCCAAGCGATTTTGAAGCCGAATGGGATTTACGTTGATACCTTGCCCATGCCTGACACTTTAGTGCAGGGTTGCCTCACATTCTTCTTACCCGGTAAGAAAGCGAAACTGGTCATCGCTCAGTCGAATAGCAAGGATTTAGGCTTTCTCAAGGAACTGATTGAAACGGGGAAAATGCGATCGCTTATTCAGCAAACTTATCCTTTATCTGAAGTCGCTGCTGCTCATACGACTAGTGAACAAGAACGGGTAGTTGGCAAGCTGGTAATTACTGTGTCTCACTAGCGACGACAAGCCACGTCATTATTTGCCCTTCAGTTCACCGTAACCATAGCTTCTCCCCTAAAACCTACCACCTACGCGCCTTAACCTTGACTGGGTTAGGTCTCTTATTTCACTCAAACCAGAAGTGCTATCAATGCACATCAGCTTACTCACCCGTAATCTGTATAAACACAGTCCGTTTTCTGGGACCATCCAGCTCAAAAAACAAGACGGATTGCCAAGTCCCTAAAGCCAATTGACCATCCACCACAGGAATCACTTCACTTGTACTCAGCGTCATTGCCATGAGGTGAGAATGAGCATTCATCGGCTCATCCGGTGGAACATCTCTTAAGTGCAGGTCGTTGTGTAAATACGTTTCTGCCTCAGGCGCTAACTTTCCCAAATGCCGCTTGATATCTTCTAGTAATCTTTCTTCGTTTTCATTAATTGCTAGTGCTGTTGTTGTGTGCCGGGAAAATACTAAAACTTGACCTGTTTTGAAGGCGGTTGCTTCAAGAATTTTTACAATTTGAGGCGTAATATTACGAATACAAATTCCTTGCTCCGTTTGTATTTCAAGTATTTCATTCTTGATTTGCATATCTTTACTTAATTAAATCAGCAGCTTGTGTTTATAGCGGTTTCCTGGAGAGATGAGGGACAACTCAGGTGAATGAAACCTAGTCAGAGCAAGGAAAACAAAAAGTTGGTCGCTGATAGCTGACGGCTTTCTGCTATAGACATTGAGCAGCGAAGAACACTCGTTTGGTTGTCAATCCCTCTAAAGCTTGAGTGAACGATATTATCATCGGTAGAGTTTGAAACAGTGAAAGTTCCTTAGCGTAAAATTTAGTATCTTTTTGAGTGAAGCAAGGCTCACTTCTGTTAGTCTTCTCAAAAAGCGCAAGCCTAAGTCAGGTAAGCAAAAAAACTACTAACTATAAATTAATAAAAATTTAACAAATGACGATGAAACACTACTGCGAAGAATGGGTTAAAGACTGGTGTTTTGAGAATGGTTGGACAGATTTATATGTAGAGCGTTGTCACTATTGGGCATTTCCGCCAGGAGCGGTCATGCCTGAGCCAATTCCACCTAAGGTTCTTAGATTGATTAAAGCGGAAAAAGGCTTGAGTAAGGATGAAAGATTTTTGTCCATTTCCGCCGTGGTTGTGACTGTTGTTGCTGCGATTTTGAGTTATTGGCTAAAGTCGCCAATGCCAATAGTTTTGGCGTTTGCGTTTGGTGCAGTCACGGTGGCGCTTTTGGAGGTTGAGGATAACTAAGTTGTCAGTTGACGCTACATCAGTAGTCAAGACTGGCTATCCTCGACTGTCTTGGGTTTGGCGATCGCAGATTCTTCTGTCTTAGCTGCTTCTATCGAGGCAGCTTTAGCTCGTCGTATTGCGTCTCCCACTGTAACATTGAGTTGGTCGCCCAATAAAAGTACCAAAGAAGTCATATAAAGCCAGAGCAGTAAGATAATCACAGCCCCCACAGCACCGTAAACTTTGTTGTAATTGCCGAAATTTGCGACGTAGAGCCGAAACAGCGCCGACAAAATCGCCCAGGAAATCGCTGCCAAAACAGCTCCTGGCATCATTGGTGTTCCCTGAGTCCAACGACTTGGCCCAAAGCGGTAGATAAAGGCAAAGGCAGTGGCAACGATACCCAAAGCCAACGGCCAGCTCAAAAGTCGCCAGAGTGTAAGTAAAATCCCAACTCCACTCTGTTCGGCTACCATTCCCACAAGCCAACCACTGATGAATACCAGGAAAGAGGCAGTAACCAGAAGTACGATGCTGCCAAGTGTTAGGCCCAGAGAAATCAACTTGGCTTTCCAAAAGGGTCGTGTTTGTTGTGAAGGAATTTCATGGATTTGATCGAGCGCATTCATCGCTGCACTAAGCGCTCCAGAAGATGTCCAAATCGCCAAGACGAAGCTAAGAGAAAATAAACCGCTACTTTTTGTCCGGATAATCTCATTCTTAAAGGCACGAATGAGTTCCACTGCCTGGTCAGGTGCGACTTGGCTAAGTTGATTTGCCAAGTCGCGGAAGGTCTCTTGTAAAGAGTCTTCAAACAATCCAATCGCTGTGAGAACTGCCAAAATCGCTGGAAATAGAGCCAACATAGCGTTGTATGCCATCTCAGCAGACAAACCCATCAACCGACGTTTCATCGCACGGGCGAACGTCTTCCTCAAAGTTCCCAAATTTAGGTAACGAAAGAAACGGAAAAAACGGGAAGATAACATAAGCTCTGATTTTGGCAGCAAGGTATCTTATATCAAGTACGCTTGAATTCTTCGTATATTAGTTGTCACTCTCTGTCCGTTATCGGTTGTACAGATGCAACTAATTACGCCACCACTAGCAAAGCACCCCAATCTACCCAATGAAGTAACTAATCGAACTTGATATTGATCTTACGAATTACTGTGCCAAATCTACGGACAATTGACCTATGCAAGTGGTCAGTCATGCGATCTACACAAGGCAGTATTTGACAGCAATTACAGAGAGGAACACGGGTTGATGAGCAACGATGTCACGCAGTGGTTAGCGCAAATTAAAGCACTGAAGCAGCAACTAGCTGAGACGATTAGCGATCGCGATACAGCTTACGAAAGTGCAGATAACTGGCGTCAACTATACAATACTGAAGCACAGCAGCGCCGTACTGAAGCGCGGCTTGCCCAACAACAGGTCGAAACCCTCAAAGCCGAACTACGGCAACTACAAGGGGAGAGTTCGCGCCTGAAAGCCGATGACCCAGAAGCGGCATCAGCCATTGAGCAGGAACTAGCGAAGATGGAAAGTGTTGAGGAATTGCGGACAAAGCTCAAAGACATCATGGGGGAACGCGATCGCCTTCTCGATGCCTTGAAAACCGAGCAAACCAACCACGCCCAAACCCGCAAAAGTTTAACCACGGTTATTGGAGATACCATCGACCAACTCTCCAAGGAACGTGGGAATCACTCCGCTACTCAAGCATCCCAAGCCCTGAAAAACTAACTGTTTCTGCTTGAAACTTCATTCCATATCTACAACACAAGCAATGGTCGAGACACCTCCTCAACAGAAACATCAGCCAATTCCACCACTGGAAAGTGGCGATCGCCTAAATCGCTATCAATTTGAGCGACGCTACAATGCTATGCCTCATCTTAGGAAAGCTGAACTGATTGAAGGAGTTGTCTACGTGCCTGCTGCATTGCGTTTTAGAAGTCATGGTCAACCTCACGGAGATTTGACTGGTTGGTTGTGGACTTACAAAGTTGCAACACCTGGTATTCAGTTGGGAATTGAACCCACCGTTCGTTTAGATTTGGACAATGAACCCCAACCCGATGCGGTGCTGTTGATCGAGGAACAGGCTGGAGGTCAGGCACGGCTGAGTGAGGATGATTATATAGAGGGGGCACCGGAACTTGTGGCAGAGATTGCGGCGAGTAGTGCTGCGATTGATTTGGGTGATAAAAAACGAGCTTATCGTCGCAATGGGATTAGAGAGTATATCGTTTGGCAAGTGTTTGAGCAGAGATTGGACTGGTTTTATTTGCAGGAGGGGGAGTATGTTCCACTGCCAGTGGATGAGGATGGGGTGATTCGGAGCCAAGTGTTTTCAGGCTTGTGGTTGGCAGTGGATGACTTATTGAGTGGGAATATGGGGCGAGTGCTAGCCGTGTTGCAGGAGGGGTTGGCTGCACCAGAACATACCGCATTTGTGCAGCAGGTATCAAAATATATAGTCTAGGCTATCAAAAGAAACAGATGTTGAAAAAAAATAATAATTTACTTTTTCCATCCTGTATCTTTGAACTGTTTTTTTCTCAAATGAACAGGAATTTCTCGATCAACGAATTGCCAATCAATTCCGAGCAAAGGATTCACAGTGTTTCCTATTCTATTGTATTTTTTTAAAGTAAATTCTACTCTCACAAATGTTCTTGTTGTGAAATTAATTGCTGGAACTGCTTCATGAATCTGATATGCAGTCATCAGAAAAATATCGAATGGATTTGGACAAAAAACTATTTCTTTTTTTGCCTGTTGTTCTAGTTCAAAAAACCAATTATTTCTAGCTTCACTTAGATGTATTGCCATAAATTTATGTGTGTAGAACCTGGTAGGCAAAGTATCAAAAACGATATATGAATGGCAAACAGGCATTTTTTTGCGGTATGCAACTCCCTGCATTCCATCAAAATGAATGCCCTCTCTTCTATGAGTAAAACCTGGTTTTACAAGACGTTGATCTATTGTTAAATAAGTATAATAGTGATTCCAATTTGGATTAATATTTTTTTCGTATTCCAGACATATATCAACTATTTCAATAATACTTCTGTCAGAATAGGGTAACCTAATATTACTAAATGGTTTTTTAATCAACATATCAAGGCAAGAAACCTTTTTTGATAAGAAAGCAGACTTATTGATAAGTGTTCCAACGTATTGAGGATATCTAGCAATGGAAAAACGCTCAGGATTCCAGCAACTCGAAATATCTTCTAAAAGATTGAGAATGATATTGCTACTATCCATATCAGACACCATATTTTTGAGCTTTGACTTTCAAAACAGCCTTCCATACGCTGCGTACACAACAAAGGAATGAAAATTAATCTCTCCTGACTCCTGCCTTCTGACTCCTATTTTCTAGATAGCTCTGAGATTATTCAAAATTTAGAGGAATTGTTGGGATCATTCGCCCCTCTCCTTTTACCTAATCAAACTCTGGTGCCCAAACCTCCGCCACTGCCATCTCCCATCCCGGTAGCAGTTCCGGCACCGTCAGCACATCCCCATCCCGCAAAACCTCTTTCTCCACACCTGAACGATAAACCTCCATCGTCCGACTTCGCGGGTCAACTAAAACCCCAACCTGTGTTCCTAAAGCTAAAAACTCCTGAATCTTCTGACGCAACTTAGATAAGGAGTCAGTTTTAGACTTGACCTCAAACATCAAATCAGGGACTAACTGAGCATAGTCTCCTGTGGTTCGCCGCAATCGCTCTGCTCGTACAAACGACGCATCAGGCGCACGCACGTCCTTATCGGCATTGGGTAGAATAAATCCAGCATTGGATGCAGTCACTCGTCCCAACCGACGAGGTCTGACCCAATTGCCCAAGAGTCGGATAATCTCAGCAGCGACTTCATCGGATTCATACCCTGATGGACTCATGACAACAATCTCCCCACTCACCAACTCCATCCGATAGTCCGGATGCTGCACTTGTAATTTTTCCAGGTCTTTAACCGTCAATCCCGGCATCGGACTCCTCCAGTATAGGGAAACGCCTCCAGTAACAAGGTGGACATTGCCCACCTCGATTTCTACGCACCTCTAGAGTAGCCCTAAATCAGGCAGATAGGGCGGTCTGACAATTCAACTGCTATGCTAGGCACCCAATATCTTTAAACATTTCGAGATGCTTTTGCACGGGTGCAAGCGTATTCGCGGCAATCATCCCACTGGCAGCAACGGCAGGTAGACCAATCCCAGGAAAGGTTGAATCTCCGCAGCATAGCAGTCCTGGTAAAGGTGTACCTGAACCTGGAAAAAATCCCTCTCCAGCTCGAATTGCTGGCCCATATGACCCTCGGTAGCGTCGGAGATACCGCTCGTGTGTCAGTGGTGTACCAATTAGGGTTACATCACAACGCGATCGCACATCCGGAATGATTCTCTCCAAAGCTTGCCACATCACTTCTGCACGCGCTTGCTTTTGTCGCGCATACTCTTCACTCCGACGATCCATTCCCTGCCACAGCTCATATGGCTCATTTCCCGGTGTGTAGACATGGATGACATGCTTTCCAGGTGGGGCGAGAGATGGGTCGAGAAGTGACGGAATCGACACCAGCACAACATTCTGCGGAGCTGTCACGCCCTTTTGCCAATCGTTAACCACAATATAATGACAAGCAAGGTTTGGGGGTAGTTCTTGGGCATCAATACCGAGGTGAAGATGCATGAAGCTGTCACATTTAGGTGTCGCCTGTCGCTTTGCTCGAAATCGTTTGGGGACTGCTCCTTCTGGCAGTAGCTTGAGCGTATCCCAAACCGAGGCATTCGACACAACAGCTCGACGCGATCGCATTTCTTTGCCACCTCGCAGACGCACACCAACTGCGCGATTCCCTTCTACCAACACTTCCTCGACATGAGTGCCAAGCAGAAGTTCACCACCATGTCGCTTGAGTCCCTGCACCAGTGCATCAACAAGAGCGCCACCACCACCCACTGGATAATCCAGTACAACACCAGGTCGATACCAGTCTGCAAACATAAACGCCATCTCCGCCGCACTCGTACCATCGGCTGGCAGTCCAGAGAGGAGGAAAGACAACAAGTTGAGCCAGTTGCGCGTAAATGGGTCAAGGATAACGCCGTCCATAATCCGGCTGAACGAACCCGTTAGCTTAGAAATATTAGGGGTATGCCGTACTAAAGACGGGGCAAATCGACCCACCGTAAGCGCCGCACCCAGATCCAAGCGCATTGCAGCAGGCGGAATTGCAACAGCAGCACTCGCTAAGGGTTCCATCACGCGCTGAAGCTTGAGCCATTCAGCAACAGCCTCATTGCCACCGAACTTTGATAGAACTTCACAAAATTGCTCGGCACCAACCGATGTATCAAAATCCCCTTCCGGCAGACAGCAACCCCATGTATCGTAGTTCACACACGGCAGTTTCTCGCCAATAGCGTCCAACACTTGTCGGAGGGGGTTGGCAGAGGGGCTATACGATAAACCTGAGTAGAGCGATGGGCCTGAATCAAACTTAAATCCGTTGCGTTCAAAAGCGTGTGCCGCACCGCCAGGGATGGAATGGCTCTCGCAAACAGTTACCTCAAAGCCGTATCGTGCTAGAAGTGCTGCACAGCTTAAACCCCCAATCCCACTACCAATTACGATGACATCTGTTTGGCGATCGCTCAAGCCTGTAACGTCCTTCTCTATAGTGATGAGCTTCTAGCCAGTCTCAAAAAGAGAGCAGATTGACTTATATTATTTCCCTAAGACTTTAACCATACCAATACCACCAAAATAAAGCGCAAGTACAGCACCAGCTAGTAAACTTTGGGTCAAGGGGTCAGTTGAGGGCGTTAATACGGCTCCTAAAACAGTTGCGCCAATAATTACGAAACGCCAACCTGATAACATTTGTTGGGAAGAAACAATTCCTAAAAAGCCTAGAAGAAGCTGAATAATTGGAATTTGGAATGCCAAGCCAGTACTAAACATTAATAGCAAGACAAACTCAAAATACTTATCAATTGACCACAACTGCTCAACAACATCTGCTCCATAACTAATAAAGAAGTTCAATGCCGCAGGAACTAAAGCAATATAGGCAAATGCCAAGCCAATGAAAAATAGGGTGCTCGAACCCAAAACTACAGGGGCAACTAAACGTCGTTCGCGGCGAGTCAGTCCTGGTAAAACAAACTGAATAATTTGGTAAAGAATAAAAGGACTAGCAACCAGTAAGCCACTATAGCCAGCTACTTTTATGGAGACAAAAAAGTATTCTCCTGGAGCTAGTTGCAGAAACTTGACTCCCTGCGCGGGAACTTCCAGCAACCGGACAATTGGCTTAACCCCTAAAAAGCAGCCAGCAACGCACACAACCACGGCAATCAGCGCATAGAAAATCCGCTGTCGCAACTCCTCTAGGTGGTCGAATAGCGACATCTCAACATCATCAGGCAATTCGTTGATGTCTTCGGTGTCCAGGGTATCTGAATTTAGCTGGGATGCAGTCTCTACTTCAGAAGGCGTCATCAGTTTGGTTAGGTTCGGGACTCGCTAACTATTGTACCTATCGCGTGATGGGGACACTAGCAAGTGGGACTTGACTAGAGCCTTGTTTTAGCAATGATTGAATCCTGAGTCAACTTAAGTGGACTTAATCTGTTAGCCAGGGACTTGAATCCCTGGCGGATAATCGGACAGACGCAAGATGTTGAGGGAACAAACTCTCCTCCCTTAACCAACAGGGTTCAGAAAAATCTCACGATTGAGCAGTCTTCATTTGCCTGGGACAACTGGCTCAGTAGTGGCATACTTGGCTAACATCTGGGAAATTTCTGGATTATAGAGCCGCAGATAATTCCAATAATTACCAAATACTGACTCAACATAGCCTTTGGTTTCGGGGAAGGGAATCAGTTCAATAAAGGCATCTGGGTCAGTGAAACCGTATTTTGTAACCCACTTAGACACATTACCGGGACCAGCATTGTAACTCGCAACTGCCAATAGCGAGTTGTTCTTGTACTCCCCGTGGGTGTAGTCCAGAAACCAAGTACCAAGCTTGATGTTATCGTCGGGATTTTCTAGGTTGTATTGCTCTAGATCAATTTTCTTGGCAATCCAACTGCCAGTTCCTGGCATCACCTGCATCAAACCTGTAGCACCCGCAACAGAACGGATTTTGGGTTCAAACCGAGACTCTTGGCGAATGAGAGCAGTTACGAGTAAGGGGTTGAGCTGGCGTTGTTGTGACCAAGTGGTAATGGGTTCCAGGAAGGGGAAGGGGAAAAGAGCGTGCCAGTATTCTGGTGCTCGACGCAGTGTTTGCCATTGCGATCGCTCTTGGGGGGTGTCTCGTAAGCTCAGGTACCAGACTTTATTAATGCCTACTAGATTGTCACTTACCCCCAACCGCATTAAACCATCAGTAAACTGCTCCGCAACTGTTGGCTCTTGCCGATTCTCTAGTTCCGTCTGCCAAAGTGCCCAAGCATCATTGTTTTGACCTAACTGGTAAAGTTCTTTTAACGTTGCTGAACCTGCAGGTGGTACGGCTCGTACTTGCGGTGTGGCAAAGTTTGGCATCATATCCCGCACGGTATCAAAGTCTCCCACATCCCACCCCAAAAATCGGGCAGAGCGCCATGCATAGAAAGACTCTGGATACCGAGCTAACACATGCTCAAATGCAGCTTTGGCTTCTTGCTGGCGTCCGAGTTGCGCTGCCCATCTCCCCACCCAAAAAGCGGCTTCAGGTGCCAAATCACTATCAGGACTTTGGGTAGTAATCGGTTGTGCCCATTGCCATGCTTCTTGTAACTTTCCTTCTGCTGCTTTTTTCTCAGCTACCTTCCAGCGATAATTAGCTGCTGCATTGGAACTGGGATATTGCGACATTACCGACTGTCGGGCTTGAGCGGCAGAAGTATCGCTTCCCAATGCATCCAGAATGTCAGCTTTGG
This sequence comes from Microcoleus sp. FACHB-SPT15, assembly GCF_014849525.1. Classification (NCBI taxonomy): domain Bacteria; kingdom Bacillati; phylum Cyanobacteriota; class Cyanophyceae; order Oscillatoriales; family Microcoleaceae; genus Microcoleus; species Microcoleus sp. FACHB-SPT15. The sequence goes on from NZ_JACJNU010000051.1 coordinate 26,341, forward strand.
CAAACAACGCTTCAGCCGCTTCATCAGGAAACTTGCTGATGACCAAATCAAGGTATTTGAGTGCATCTTCTGAGGGTGAGAGGCTAGCTAGACGCCTTAAACCCAGCCCTGTTTCTTTTGCATCCGGAAATTGGCTAATTAGCTTTTGGTAACCAATTCTGGCTTCTGCTCGTTTTCCCGTGAGTTGATACCCTCGACCAACTCGATAAGCATTGCGAGGAGTGAGGGGAGAAAGGGCGTAAGCTTTGGCTGCTTTGCCATATTCCTGAGTTTCCCAGTAGCCAAAGGCGATCGCTTGCCAGTCTTCTGGTTTGAGTTGGGAGGCAAATTGGTCAACTAAGCGATCGCGCACAGCCCCCATGCCTTTTGCTTCTGGATTATGCTTCGCTAAGAGCAACAATAGAGCTGGCTGTTTGGGATTCTTGCTGAGGCGTTGACGAATAATTTCTTGGGTGCGGGGGTGCGCTGGAAATTTTGCGATCGCTTGATTCCAATATTCAGGATTCGCTTTCCCCAAAGCATACAGCGCTTCAGCCGCTACTGGCTGATCGGGATGATTTTTCAATATGTCATTCCAGGCTGCCTGGGCTTTTGCTGTATCCCCTGCTACTTCATAAGCTTGGGCGCGTTTTACGCCGATTTGGGATGCCAAAGCAGGATACTCCGAATCTAATCCTTCTAGCCAAGTAAGTGCCTTTTCTCCTTGACGAAGTTGAATCAAGTCAGACGCCAGAAGATAACGGGCGCGATGCTGCTCGAGTGATTTGGAGCCAGAGGCGATCGCTTCTAGCTGAGATCCCCTAGCTTGAGGTGGCAGAGATACCAGTGGTAACACTGCTGATTTTGCCTCTTCCTTACTCAGGCTTAATGGATTGGCAGTTTGTTCATTATCAATCCATCGGTCTAGTAAACCAGTCAGTCTCAGTGCTATCAGCGATGAGCTAAGTAGCCCGCACAGCAGTAGTCCTACTCCTACCGCCACAGGAATTTTAATTGTCCGTCCCTTTAGCATTAATCCTCGTTTACCCAACACTGGCACAACCTTTCTTTATCTTGCTTTTTTGAAATGAAGCGTTAACTGAGTAATCTTCTGCTTGAACTAAAGCAATGGAAGCAAAACTTGCAATATAGTAACGTCCTTTGCCCGATTCAGGGTAGGGCAGTACAACCTTACCAAAGACATTAATTATCTACAAAAGTTGCCTCGCTCAAGAGTTCTTTGCGCTTTGACGTCAGTAACTATGAGTCTTTTTTGTTTTTCCGAGCAATACTGATGATCAGGTACTCATATAAATGAAGATAGGGATGGAAATTCGAGCAACGGATACACCACGGTTAGACTGGACTGGCGATGCCCTAGCGGTGGGATTATTTGAAGATGCTGTTGATCTAAGTGGTGATTTAGCCCAGTTGGATGAGAAGCTGGCTGGTACGCTCAAAGAACTGATTGAAGAAACAGAGTTTAAGGGCGGTGCTGGTAGTAGTGCTGTAACGCGCGTGGGTTCCGGCAGCTCAATCCGTAAAATTATACTGGTTGGATTGGGTAAACCCGATGCCCTAAGTTTAGACAGCTTGCGTCGTGCGGCAGCGGCGATCGCTCGGAGTGCAAAACAGCAAAAGAGCAAAACGCTAGGCATTAGCTTACCAGTAGCGAACGATAATCCAAGCGACACAGCTCAGGCAATTACTGAAGGTATCATTCTAGCGCTGCACCAGGATAATCGCTTCAAGTCTGAACCGGAAGATAAAGGCGCAAAATTAGAACAGGTTGATTTGCTGGGACTGGGTGGTCAGGAAGCGGCGATAACTAAAGCGCAAGCGATTTCTACAGGTGTAATTCTGGCACGGGAATTGGTCGCTGCCCCAGCCAATGCAGTAACACCCATTAGCATGGCCCAGACGGCTGAAGCGATCGCGTCTGAACATGGTCTTGCTCTGGAAATCTTAGAACGGGAAGACTGTGAAAAGCTAGGGATGGGTGCTTTCTTAGGTGTTGCCCAAGCGTCAGACTTGCCTCCAAAGTTTATTCATCTAACCTACAAACCCGATGGCACACCGAAGCGTAAAATAGCGATTGTTGGTAAAGGTTTAACCTTCGACTCTGGCGGCTTGAATATCAAAGGCGCTGGTAGTGGTATCGAGACGATGAAGATGGATATGGGGGGTGCAGCAGCAACCTTAGGTGCAGCAAAAGCAATTGGGCAAATCAAGCCGGATGTTGAGGTTCACTTCGTCAGCGCGGTGACGGAGAACATGATTAGCGGTAATGCGATGCATCCAGGTGATGTTCTTACTGCCTCCAATGGTAAGACAATTGAAGTTAACAACACGGATGCTGAAGGACGGTTAACCCTGGCAGATGCGCTAGTGTTTACTGAGAAGTTGGGAGTAGATGCGATCGTTGATTTAGCAACGTTAACAGGTGCTTGTATTATTGCTTTGGGTAATGATATCGGCGGACTGTGGACAGCCGATGAGACTCTAGCCTCTCAACTCAAAACTGCTTCAGAAGCGGCGGGCGAAAAGTTCTGGCAAATGCCGATGGAGGAGAAATACTTCGAGGGATTGAAATCGTCAATTGCCGACATGAAAAATACGGGTCCTCGTCCTGGAGGTTCAATTACAGCCGCCCTCTTCTTGAAGCAGTTTGTCAAAGAGACACCTTGGGCGCACTTAGATATCGCGGGTCCCGTTTGGGCAGATAAAGATGAGGGCTGCAATCCTGCTGGTGCTACTGGCTACCCAGTTCGTACTCTGGTTAATTGGGTAATGAGTGATGCCTAAACTGCCTGCCAAGTCTTGAGTGCCAGCTTGAAAATAGGAGATTTCCAGTAATTTCCTTTGATAGTGTATTTATTTTTGGGTAGGGGCGCACAGTTGCGCCCTTTCCTTTAATGCTTCCTACGTATAACTCTTAAATTCACCTTTTTCTGAAAATTAACGGGTTACAGTCTCTGATATAGCAGTTGCCAAGGAGATTAGGACTTGCGCTAAATACTGAAACCAAGACCAGTCAATATGCATCCCTTCTGCCTTCTGCCTTTTGCTATATGTAGCAAACATTAGGAGAATTGATATTATCCAAACTTAGCTTTGGCTTGTTCGTAAACTTCTAAAGTAATGGTAGTTTGTCCAGCTTCTTGGGCAAATTGTTCAATTTTACGACGGGCAGCAGAACGCACAAAGAAGGGAATTTCTTTTAATTTGGCTTCGGCTTCAGGAGTCCATTCCACAGTTTTTATTCTCCAAAATGTGACTTAATTGTCATTAATTCCCAGCAAACCTTCTGGTGGTGTAACCTCAATCCGACGATTTTGAAGGTCTACAACGGGTGCGATCGCTTTTACAAAAGGAATCAATACTGTTGCTGGCTTTGCCGGAACTTTACGCTTGGGTTTGCGTATCTTACTGGTTCGGGTAGGGATTGGGGCTTCTGGCTTTTCGGCTTTGGGTTCCGGTTGCTGGTGGAGTTTTACTTCTAGAAGGTCGTTACCTGCTCGAATTACATCTACCACGATACCGATGGCTTCACCTGTTAACTGATTGAAGACTTCTAGATTCAGCAAGTCCATCACATGATATTCATCGTCTCCCAGTTCTGGGCGATCGCTTTCGGGTACCAGGAGGCGAGAATCCCGCAGTGCTTCTGCCTGTTCGCGGGTTTCAACTCCGGCTAACTGCACAACGTATATCCCTTTTCCAGGAACAAAACGCCCATGTAGCAATTCTATGGGTTGAGGTTCCGTCTCACCCGGTCGTTGTAGCCAGCGCTGTCCAGGTTCTTCAAACCGTTCAGGAAAATCAGAATTTGGATAGACGCGCAACTCTCCTTTTAAACCTTGAGGAGCAACAATAGTACCAATTTCCAACCAGTCGTCGTTTGCCATTCGCTCTCAAGCTTGTAGCTGTTAGCTTTCTAATTTTAGCGATACAGCTTCTTTAGGGATAGCGAGTTGGGATTGTCGTGGCTGATTAAATGCGATCGCTCCTCACATTCATCTAATAGGCGATCGCTTCAGGGAATCAAGAGTAACTGTGCCTTCTCCCTACGCAACCAAACTCACCCGATTGGGTGAAGCAATCGGGTGAAGCCTATTGACTTTCTCCAAGCCTACTATAGGTACAGTATCACAAGGCTAATTTGTCTATTGTCCCTAATGCTCTTGTATCAGGTGCGATGGACATCACTCCTCGAACTTTTACTACTTAAGTTTTCAACACTAATCTGGTCAATTCCATGAAACACGTTTTCCCCATTGGATTGATAGCTTTGCTAGCAATCGGTTGCACTTCTATCAATCCTGCTATATCTACTCAGAAGGTGAACTTATCTGAGACTGCTACACCAACATCAATCGCTCAAAGCACGTCCTCGCCTAATCCCGCCGCTAGAAGACAAACCCCCCAGGCACGAAATGTCTATCGCAGTGCTAGATTTAGCTTAGGGTTTAGATATCCCAACGGTTACGTTGTCGATAGCAGCCAGGAAAATTCGCAACCTAAACCAGGTGAATCCTTGCAAGGAACGATAAACATTTGGAAGCAAGCAGATTATCAAGCAATCAAATCACAGAGCTTTGAAGGTGGTGAATACCCTCCCAATATCAGTATTTCTGTTCATAGTAATGCTGAGCGACTTTCGCTTTCACAGTGGAGAGACCGCCTCAGCATAGGTATTAACAATAGTCGTACTGCTACTGTTGCTGGACAAGAAGCACTCGCTTATAAGTCGGATGGGCTATACGGATTTGACAATATTGTGCTACCAACTCCAGATGGTCGTAGCGTTATTCACTTGAGTAGAGGCTACATTAATCCATCTGACCCATCAATACAAGCCTTTGAGCAGATTGTATCGAGCTTTAGGGTGCGATAACTAAGCAGATACCAATTAACTTGGGGCAAGGCAACTTTCAAAGGAATAGCACTGACTTAAGCCCTGAACTTAAGTTTGGGCTAAAAGCTAAAACCCGCTAAAATGGGTTGAAGGGCTTATCCAGAAAGCTTTAGCTTACTTAAGCTTTGAGCCTGAAATTTATTTCAAGCCTCTTAAGTCGAATGTCACTGACTTAAGCGAAAAATAGTCGTTTGTAGAAAAACCCAGCTTGGGGGGCTTCCCCCCAAACCCCCCACTGGGGGACGGAGTGCCTCCCCCAGACCCCCTGCACAAAGAGTGGTCGGTGTGATGAATTTTCTTAAGTCAGTGCCATTCCTCTTAAGTCAGCGACATTCACTTTAAAATTCTTGCCCTTACGGAATTGATGAGGCTGAAAATGTACTATGCCATGCCGAGAAACCTGGCTTAAGCTATCCGAGGCTGTTTTCTTCTCTCAAAAAATAGACGGATGGCTATAGAGTGATTCTGTTTAATGGCGCACAACGGCAGAAAAAAGCGATCGCAGAAAATCTAGAGCGTTTAGAGTGGTTCGGGATTCTGATCAGCCGCGTGGAAGGAGGTGTGACGCGCTGGCAGTTTGCTCAGACACAGACACAGCAAGCCGCGTGATTGAGAAACGCCCTCAGAATAGAATTCTGGGGCTATACAACCTAAGTCCGAAAGCGATCGCACCCTATTGTCCTTCAGCTAACTGTTCATTATTTGGCAGAAATTCCACATCTTCATAAAGCAGGGAGATGGGACAGTGAAAGTCAACGCTGGTGAATTCGACTTCTAGTTCTGCTTCTTGTGTGGTAGCTTCCTCAATTGAGTAGGCAGTGAGTTCCCATTTGCCTCGCTCGTTGAGTCGGTAGCACTCGACACTCATCGTTTCGGCATCAATGAGGACGTATTCTTTCAGAGTCTTGATGCGACGGTAGTGCTTGAATTTATCGCCCCGGTCATATCCTTCGGTACCAGGGGAGAGAACTTCGGCAATTAGACAAGGGTAGTAAACGATTTGACGGGCAGTTTGGTCACGGAGATCGCAAGTTACCATCACATCAGGATAGTGATAAGACCCTTTCTCTGATACGCCGACTTTTGCATCTGCCATGAAAACTTTACAGCCTTTGCCTCTTAGATGAGTTTTGAGAGCGGAGGCTAAATTAAGAGCAATCGAATTGTGGGGGAGTGTTCCCCCAGTCATGGCGAAGACTTCGCCATTAATGTATTCATATTTAATCGGTTGTTGTTCTTCCCATTCCAGGTATTCCTGGGGAGCCATGGGTTGGGATTTTGGGGAGGCAATCATGTCATATCAAGTTCTTTTACGAATACTTAATACTTATGTAAGCTTACCCCGCACTCTTCGTGACGGGGCTTTAGCCCGGATCAAGCGAATCTAAATAGGGGCAATTGCCCTTCTAATCGACACGCTATCCCTGGACTTTCGGGAAGGCTTACAGACTTCCCAAAATCAGCAATATTACAGGCTGCGTTAATATCTGCATCATGCTCCCATCCACAATGCCCACACTTAAATCGCTTGCCGTTCCGGTACGACTTCCCCTTTTCAGGATGGATATGTCGGCAGCGGGAACAAGTCTGACTTGTGTAAGCAGGTGGCACGAACACGACCAGAACGCCAGCAATCACGGCTTTGTAGGTAACAAAAAACCGGAGTTGATAGAACGCCCAGTTGTTAGTCCTACGACGCTCAGTCTTGCTACGTGGCTTTTGGTTAAGGCTTTCCCGAATATTGGTCAAATCCTCAAAAGCCAGTGCAGAACCAGACTCATTAGCCTCCGTTACCAATTGCTTGCTGATATTGTGGTTCAACCACTCTTGAAAGCGACGTTCTCTGCCAGAAAGCCTTCTCAGCAACCGTCTAGAGTTGCGAGTGCGTTTGCGTTGAACGTTCGCTCTTGTTCGACTAAATCTGTCTCTAACAGATTGGATTTGCTCACCACTCCAAGATTTACCCGTGGATGTAGTGGCGATATCCCGTCTACCCAAATCCACGCCAATCACCTTGGGAGTCTTACCCGTTGGTGGAGTATCTATCTCAACAACAAAGTTGATGTAGTAGTCACCCTTCTTAGACTTATTGAGCGTGGCACTAGTGAGGCTTTGACCTCTAAGCAGTGCAATCTGATATCCACCAATGGACAGACTGAAGTTAACCCGTCCACACTTGAGCGTCACCCCGACAGTTTGATCAGACTCAATATACTTGAACGTCCGAATATCCAGACTGATAGAAGTTGCTCTGAATTTGTGGATTTGCTTAACTGCTTTGGCGTTGCCAATCACCCGCCGAATCGCTTGGCAGACGTGATTGGCTTTAAGTCCTGTCGCTTCTCGAACTTGCTTATAAACCTTGTGGTGAAGCTTGGTTGTGTTCCAGCAGTTGTCACGTTTGGCTACTGCAAGTATCTGGTTGCAAGCATCAGCAAATCCCCGCAGAGTTTCATCGATCTTTGGTCGATACTCTACAGGGACTATAAGCTTGCACTTTACAGACAGGCATTGAGTCATAAGTCAATTATGACTCATCCAGACTGTAGGTGGTTAAAACCGCTACCCTGTGTTCCTCTCCGGTCTAAAGACACGGAGTTTCCCACATCGGAGGTTTTCTGATGATTTGATGAGGTGGTTCAAGGTTCATAGCTATCAACCATGAACCTTAAACAATCAACCTCGCCACCGACTAAACAACCACAGCAGAACGCTGATAAACCTGCTGTGCCACTTTAGCCAACCGCTTCATGCCAATTTCAATCTCTTCATCACTCGCGGTGAGGCTGATGCGGAGGCACTCCTGCTTGTGAGTCCACTCTTCTCGTAAACCGGGGAAGAATGAGCTACCCGGTACAACAATTACACCTACCTGCTTCAACTCCTGGTAAAACTCCCAGTCAGTAATCGGCAAATCCCGTAACCACAACCAAGCAAAGATTGCCCCTTCCCCACGATGCAAGAACCAAGGCATATCCTTGGGCATGGCTTGGTCGAGGGTATTCTCTACAACATCAAACTTTTTATGATAGTGGGGGCGAATGACGTTGGTCGCGAGGTTGGCGAGTGCGCCGGAGTTGATTGCCCGTGCTGCGAGCGCTTGTCCATATCGGGGAGAATGAATACACATATTGGTTTGGAATGACTCCAAAACGCCAATTAGTTCTGGTTCCCCAATCGCTATACCAATCCGTTCCCCTGGTAAGCCTGCTTTGGAAAGGCTCATGCAGTGGAGGGTATTTTCCTCAAATACTGGCATCATTTCCGTAAAGTTCAACGCCGGGAAAGGTGGTGCATAGGCAGAGTCGATTAATACTGGCACATTTAGGGGTGCTGCTAAGGCGGCAATTTTCTTCACCTCTTCATCGGTGAGGACGTTACCCGTAGGATTACAAGGACGGGAGAAGATGACGCATCCTGTATCTTCTGTAATCGTTAGCTGGCTAAAGTCAGGACGATACTTAAAGCGATGTGCCTTCTCGTCAATTTCTAGCGTAGGTTTATAGGCAAATACTGCCTCAGGCGTTAAGCTTACTCCACCGTACCCCGTGTATTCTGGGCTTAGAGGCAGGACGACTTGTTTTAACTCGCCGTTGGTTGTATAACCCCCAAAGGCATTAGCAGCGTAGAAGTAGATTGATTGACTACCAGGCGTAATCAGGATGTTGCGATCGCTTAAGTTTAGTCCATAGCGTTGGTTAAAGTCATTTGCGATCGCCTCCACCAATGGTTGATATCCTTGACTCGACCCATAACGGCAAACGACCTCACCATACTCTGGACTAGCCAACAAATCTGCGGTGCAATCCCGCCAGAGTTGTTCCACTTCTGGCAAAATTACTGGATTGCCAGCACTCAAATTTATAAATTCCTGCCCTTGTCCGGCGCGTAGCGTTTCGATAATATCTTTCATAATTGCCCGGACACCAGTGAGGTTGGACATCTGGGTGCCGAATTGAGTCAGAGCAGGCTCCATAGGCTTTAGTTGCAATACTGATATGTGAGGGTTTACTTGCCTTGCAGCGAACTGGGTTGAAATTATACCCTGTTGTTCGACTGTACTTTATTAATTTAAGCGCAAATCTTCGAGTTCCTTGGGTTGGTTGTTAGTTTTTGGTTGTTGGTTGTTAGTTGAACTCTGCTGCAAGTGAATGCCCTGCGTCGATGCTTTCTACAATGAATATCAGGTGAACCTAGAGAACTATGCGTGTTTGGCAAGCTGATTTGTATCGGCGTCCGCTGCGGGATGCAACCGGGCAAGTGCTGTGGGAGTTGTTGATTTGTGACACCACACGCGGCTTGACTTATGAAGCCTTTTGCCCTCAGTCATCGGTTAATAGCGACTGGCTAGTTTCTCAGTTACAAAAAGCAGCGAGTACGACTCAACTGCCAGATGTTATTCAAGTATTTCGACCTCAATCTCTGAGTTTACTTACCTCAGCAGGGCAACAAATGGGTGTAGCAGTGGAAGCGACACGGCGTACTCCTGCATTAAAGCAATGGTTGCAGGAACGAGCCTCGCAGTACCCCAAACACGATAATTACACAGGCGAAGCATATAATCCCATTACCCTAGACAAGCCGCCACCCGTACCTCTACCCGAAAATCTTTGGGGAGAACAATGGCGATTTGCCACACTCCCTGCTGGCAACATTGAGGAAGCCTTTGCCGAACGTCCGATTCCGATTTTGCAGATGCCAGAGTTTCTCTTACCGATTAATCTTGGCTTGGCATCAACAGCACCAGTGCCAGGTGTGGTGATTGATGGTGGACGGCAGTCGATGCGGCTTGCTCGTTGGCTTCAGGAGGCAAAACCCGTTGCCCTAAATTATATGGCTGGTGCGCCAGATGGATTGATATTAGAAGCGGGACTGGTTGAGCGATGGGTAGTTGCTACGTTTGAGGATACAGAAGTTATTGCCGCCGCCCAACGCTATCAACAGCGGAAAGAGGAAAGTAAAGGCTTACACTTTTTGTTAGTGCAGCCTGATGATTCAGGGATGACTTACAGCGGCTTTTGGCTATTGCAGGCAGATTGAGATGTGACGAAAATTTCTCGGTAAGACGCTTCATCAATTTGATTGTTGCTGGAACAGGAAAAAAGAAGACTAAAGTATCTAGGCTGAGATGCAGTGGTCCCAAAGCGATCGCATTCATCACCAAGTTTCCTTGGATAACGTATAGCTTTGTAGCTGTACAAAGAACGGGTCAAGACGGCTGTCTTCGTCAGCATATACAGCATCTAACTGCTTGGTGAGTTGGTCTTGTTTATGGGCTTGCAAATATTCTCGGAGTGCTACAGCATAAAGCTCACTACGAGATAATCCCATACGTTTTGCAAATTGCTCAGCCGCCTCAAAGAGAGGGTCGGGGATTGAAATCGCTGTTTTCATAACGCTGGTATAACTCTAGTTAACCTTTATACTATTGGCTGGTGAGTTTTGTGAGAAAGCGATCGCTCTCTACCCAAACGAACCTGGCTAAAATGAGGCTATGTCTCAATCCACTCCTGCCTCCAACCCCCCTGTTTCCGCCGCCTCCTCATCGGAACAACCTCTATTTATCCTGGTTGACGGTCATTCGTTAGCCTTTCGCTCTTACTTTGCCTTCGCTAAAGGGCGAGATGGCGGACTGCGAACGACAACGGGAATTCCAACCAGTGTTTGTTTTGGCTTTATCAAGTCCCTCGTCGAGGTAATGGGTTCAGAGCAACCCCAAGCGATGGCAGTTGCCTTTGATCTGGGTTTGCCGACATTTCGCCATGAAGCGGATGATACCTACAAAGCCGACCGACCGGGGACACCGGAAGATTTTGTTCCAGATTTGAAAAACCTCCAGAAGTTGCTGGAAGCGTTTAATCTGCCAGTGGTAACGTCTCCTGGATATGAGGCGGATGATGTTTTGGCAACGTTGGCGCGTCAAGCGAGTGAGACAGGATATCGAGTCAAGATATTAACAGGCGATCGCGATTTATTTCAGCTCGTTGACCCCAAGAAGGGAATCAGCGTCCTCTATCTAAGCACTGACTTTTTGAAGCAGCGTGGTCGTTCCACTGGACCCGCAGAATTTGGTCCAGAACAGGTTGAAGAGAAACTTGGCATCTTACCCGAACAGGTTGTCGATTACAAAGCCCTGTGCGGCGACAAATCTGACAACATTCCTGGTGTCAGGGGAATTGGGGAAAAAACCGCCGTTACCTTACTCAAAGAGTACGGCACCCTGGAAGCAATTTATGCTTCTCTAGACAAGATTAAAGGCGCTGTTAAAACAAGGCTAGAAACTGGGAAACAAGAAGCAGAGCATTCCAAATACCTTGCTCAACTAGCATTTGATGCCCCTGTAGACATGAAGCTAGAAGACGGCAATCTAGAGGGATTTGATACTGAGGTTTTGAAACCGCTTTTAGAAGAGTTGGAGTTGAAGTCGTTTCTGGGCAGAATTGACCAACTTCAGCAGACGTTTGGCGGTAGAGCGTCTAGAGATAGCCAAACTCCTGAAAAAGCACAAGATGTTGCTCCCTCACAAGCCGAATCTGTAGAAGAGGAATTGACATTCCCATCGCCGGATTCAAACGATCCCGCTCTTTGGTTCTTTAGTGCAGCAGATACCGAAGCCGCTCAACAGCAAGCCTCTCATCAGGCAGCGCTTCAACCTAGTACCATCGATACACTCGAAAAACTGACTGAGTTGGTTGCTCAGCTACAACAATGTACTGACCCCGCAACACCTGTGGCTTGGGACACGGAAACCAGTGATTTGGAACCACGAGACGCGGAGTTAGTAGGTATTGGTTGCTGTTTTGCAACTCTGAAGAACCCTCCCCAGCCCCCTCTTGCTAAGGGGGGGAGCAATAGCGAACTTCAGCGTTCTGACGTAGAGGTTGCTTATATCCCTGTTGGTCATAAGGATGGCAATAACTTAGATAAAAACACTGTTCTAGAAGCATTGCGTCCAATTCTAGAGAGTGCAGACTATCCCAAAGCTCTGCAAAATGCCAAATTTGACCGCTTGGTGCTGCGCTGTCAGGGTATCAAGCTGGCGGGAGTCGTTTTTGACACGATGCTGGCGAGTTATGTAATTAATCCAGCAAATAGCCCAGCAAACAGCAACAACCTCAGTGCATTGGCTATGAAGTACTTGGGAATAATGGCTAAAAGTTACACAGATTTAGTTCCCAAAGGAAAAACAATTGCTGACCTCGATATCCAAAGTGTTGCCGATTATTGCGGGATGGATGTCTACACAACCTTTGGATTGGTTTCCAAGCTACGTGAGGAACTGGAAAAAGCCCCAGCTTTGCACAAGCTATTACTAGAGGTTGAACAGCCTCTAGAACCTGTTTTAGCTCAGATGGAATACACGGGTATCCGGGTTAATGTTGCCTATTTGGGAGAACTAGAGCAACAGCTAGGAAAGGATTTACAGGCAATTGAGCAAAATGCCTACGATGCAGTACCCAACTCTATTTTTAGAGACTATCTCCAGAAAATTTGGCAACAAAAAGAACCGGATTTAGCGGCGATTCTAAAGCAGAAAGATTATAAAAACGTACCCAGTTCTATTTTAAAAGGCTATCTCCAGAAACTCTCGCAACAAAAAGAACTAGATTTAGCAGCAATTAAGCATAAAGTTTACGACGCTGTACCCAGTGAAATTTTAAATTTCAACTCACCGGAGCAGGTGAGTGAACTACTGTTTGACATACTCAAGCTAGATCGAAAAAAATCCCGCAAAACTCCAAGTAAGGGCTATTACTCCACTGCTGTCGATGTCCTGGAAAAACTGCAAGGAGATCACCCAATTATCGACTATCTATTGGAGTACCGCACCTTGCACAAGCTTAACTCTACATATGTAGAAGCTATACCGAAGCTGGTGCGTTCTGATACTCAGCGAGTGCATACAGATTTCAATCAAACAATTACAGATACTGGACGTTTATCTTCTTCTAATCCAAACTTACAGAATATTCCAATCGGTACAGCTTTTAGTCGCCAAATTCGTAAGGCATTTATCCCAGAATCAGGTTGGGTATTGGTAGGGGCTGATTATTCTCAAATTGAGTTGCGAATCCTAGCACATCTTACTCAAGAGCCGATACTAGTTGAAACGTATCAGAAAAATGAAGATATTCATGCAGTAACGGCACGGTTGTTGTTTGAAAAAGAAATAGTAACGCCAGATGAGCGACGTTTGGGTAAAACGATTAATTTTGGTGTGATTTATGGAATGGGGGCGCAGCGATTTGCCAGAGAAACTGGGATATCAGCGGCACTAGGTAAGACATTTATTGAACGGTTTAACCAACGTTATCCAAAAGTTTTTGCGTATTTGCAACAACTACAACGAGAAGCGATCGCACAAGGCTACGTTGAAACCATTCTAGGGCGTCGTCGCTACTTCAACTTCACATCTCACGACCTTCTCAGGTACCGAGGTAACAATCCAACGGATATTAACCTCGACCAATTCAAGGGACTAGGACCAAATGATGCTGGTTTGCTACGTGCCGCCGCTAACGCTCCAATTCAAGGTTCAAGTGCTGACATCATCAAAATTACAATGGTGAAAATGCACGAACTTTTGCAGAATTATCAGGCACGGCTACTATTACAAGTTCACGACGAACTAATCTTTGAAGTTCCCCCGGATGAGTGGGAAGAATTGCAGCCAAAAATCAAGTCCACAATGGAATCAGCCGTCAAGCTAAGTGTTCCTTTAGTTGCAGATGTCCATGCAGGGCAAAATTGGATGGAGACGAAGTAAACTTCCATTTTTGCGATTGATGCGTCAACACATCATCAAAGCGTTTACATAATCTATCACGCGCCATGTACGCAACAGTTACAAAGCCATTAACCTTTGAAGAGTTTCTAGTCTGGGATGACGGTTCAGGCAGAGACTTTGAGTTACTTGATGGGGTTCCCGTGCCCTTATCCGAACCAAATGCAAATCACGAGGATTTGATAGAGCGACTTTGTACTTGTCTAGAAGCTCACTGTATAGAGGCAGATTTACCATTAGTTTGCAGACAGTCAAAACAGGTTCGACTCAAGACAGAACCAGACGAAAAGGAAAAAAGCCGTAAAGCCGACATTGTGATTTTTGCAAAACTTGAATGGCAACGGATGAAAGGTAATTCTAGCTCTGCTGCGGCTTATGTTCCACCGCCAGGAGTCATTGAAGTAGTCAGCACAAATTGGAAAGATGACTATCTTACTAAACTCGCTGAATACGAAGACTTGGGAGTTTCAGAATACATAATCGTGGACTATGCTGCCTACGGGGGAATTCGTTTTATCGGCTCACCGAAGCAGCCAACGATTACAATTTATCAATTGGAGAACGGTGAATATCTACCCGGTAAAATTTTTAGAGGGCAAGATCGAATTGAGTCTTGGTTGTTTACCAACTTAACCCTCACAGCCGAACAGATCTTTGCCATGAGCAGATAAGTCAATGCTACTGAACTATGAAACATGAACGAAATCCAGACATCGTACTCTATAAGTAGTGAAAGTCGCTATATTATGCGTATGTGCTTTGTTGGTGACTCTTTTGTGAATGGAACTTGTGACCCTGAGTATCTTGGTTGGACAGGGAGAATTTGCCGAGAAGCACACAAGCAAGGGCATGATATTACTTACTATAACCTTGGTATACGACGAAATACTAGTGCAGACATCGCAGCACGTTGGTTTGAGGAAGTATCTCGCCGTTTGCCTGAAGAATGCGAGGGTAGAATTGTCTTCTCTTTTGGTGTAAATGATACGACTCTTGAAAAAGGTAAAACTCGTATTGAATTACATCATTCCATAGAAAACTGCCGCAAAATTTTAACGACGGCTAAACAAATTTATCCGGTATTAATGATTAGTCCTTTACCGATTGCAGATGTTGAGCAAAACCGCAGAAGTGCTAACTTATCGGAACAGTTTGCCTTGGTTTGCAATCAGGTTAATGTACCTTATTTGAATGTTTTCAATCTTCTAAAATCATCAACTACTTGGATGAGTGAGGTAGCAGAAAATGATGGTGCTCATCCAGGAGCAGCAGGGTATTCAGAATTAGCAAAATATATCGAGAGTTGGTCTTCCTGGTTGTCTTGGTTTAACTATAGCGGTTCTCATATTCCGGCTCTGGAAAGTGATTTGCCTGAAACTACCTAGTCTCATGAACCTTAGCAAAAGCATTGTTGAATCATATTAAATAATCAAATGTTTTAATTTTGAGGCGGTTCGGGTTCTTTTTCTTCTTCTGGCTTTTCCTGCGTAGATGCTAATCGACTTTGTGCTTGGTTTCGGGAATCGATCGCTTCTCTATAGTCTTGTCGGTATTGAATGGCTTTGTTGTAGGATTCAATTGCTTCTGGATATCGCTGCAAGTTCACTAGTGCATTGCCGCGACTGTACCAAGCTTCGTAGTGATCGGGTTTAATTTCAACGGCTCTATTGTAAGACGCGATCGCATCTGGATAGCGTTTCAAGTTATAAAAAGCATTGCCCAGATTATACCAAGTTTGTTGAGAATTCCGCCGTAATTTAAGCGCCTTATTGTACGAAGTAACCGCTTCCTCGTAGCGATTCAGTTGATGTAATGACCAACCGCGATTGTACCAAGCTTCGGCATCATTAGGATTGAACTTAACAGCTTGGTCAAACGACGCGATCGCTTTTTCATACTGTCCGACGTTAACTAGCGCACTACCCCGACTGAACCAAGCCTGGTAGAAATTGGGCTGAAATTGAACGGCTTTATCATAGGACTCTACCGCTTCTGGATAACGTTCTAAGACAATCAAAGCATTGCCTCGGCTGTACCAAGATTGAGGAGAATCAGGCTTAAATTCAACGGCTTTGTTGTAGGAGTCCACAGCTTCTTGATACCGTCGTAAACTATGTAGTGCTAAGCCACGTCTGTACCAAGCCAGAGAGTAGTCAGGTTGGAGTTTAACGGCTTTATCAAATGATGCGATCGCTTCTGAATATTGCTTTAACTTTATCTGAGCATTACCTCGCCCATCCCAAGCTTCCAGATATTTTGGCTGGATTTTGAGGGCAGCGTCAAATGATGCGATCGCTTCTTCGTATCGCTGCAAGGAATCAAGTGCTTTGCCTCGACTCGCCCAAGCTTCTAAATAATTTGGCTGGATTTGAATCGCTTTATCGTAGGAATCAAGGGCATCTTTATACCGCTTCAATGCTAAAAGTGTATCCCCTTGACCATTCCAAGCTTCTGCGTATTCGGGTCGAATTTCAACAGCTCGATTGTATGCCTTAAGCGCCTCATCGTAGCGCTTTAACTCCAAAAGAGTTTCCCCTCGGTTAGTTAAATCGGTGGCATTGGTAGAGTTTATTACGTTAACCGCCAACACCGTTGCGATCGCCCCCAAACCAATAACACTGATTGAGATTAAAACCTTACGCAGTAGAGGAATTGAGAGTTTTCGTTTTCCAGCAAGCGCTGAAGTAGGTGGTAAAGCAACAGTCTTGTTAGGGGTGGTGTTCAAATCTTTGAGGGCGTCTAAAGCAGATGTTGCCGACTGATAACGCTGCCGAAAGTCATAGCACACCATCTTGTCTAACACTTGAGTAAACTCAGGACTGACGGAGGCTAAGTCATGCCAACTGATTTCACTTGTGTCAGGGTTAGTCGGTAGTTGGTCAGGTATTACACCAGTCAGCGCTTGAATTCCAACCATTCCCACCGCATAGATATCACTGCTTAATCTAGGAGAAGCATTAGCTTGTTCGCTAGGGCAATAGCCAGGAGTACCAATTGCGATCGCAAAGCTTGTCTTTCCCCCTTTGATAACCTGGGTCGTTACTTGTTTAACGGCACCAAAATCGATCAAAACCAACTTGCCATCTTGCTTACGCCTGATCAAGTTTCGGGGATTGATATCACGGTGAATAACATTCTGCTGATGCACAAACTCTAGGATTTCCAGGATTTCCTGTAACAGCGAAATCACCTGCTTCTCACTCCATCCACTCCCTTTAGTTCCGCCAGAGGAAGGTGAACCTCCCTTTGCCATCCCTTGGTATGAAGGAGTAAGTTCTTGACTGAGGTCATGCCCTTCAATCAGTTCCTGTACCAGATAGAACTCTTGATTGTCTTCAAAGTAGGCAAAGAGTCGGGGGATTTGGTCGTGGATTCCCAACTGATACAAGACTTTTGCTTCTGTATCAAACAGACGCCTTGCCGTTTGCAACGTTAATGGGTCAGTTGCTTGAGGCTTCAGTTGCTTAACGACACACTGATGGTTGTCGGGAAGGTGTTGGTCTTGGGCAACAAAAGTCTTACCAAACCCACCTTGTCCCAGTTGGCTAATGATTTTGTAGCGTCCACCAAGTGTTTGTCCAATTCCCAAGTTCATACGGTTTTCCCAAAGGGATGCTGTCTTCACCGTGACGATATACTCGATTTTTGCACACAAATTTGGCAACACCCGGACGCTAATAGTGTAGCCACCAATAATCGTCTCAAGGTCGTAAACTCAGTGATAACCGCCAAACTGTCCTTGGATTTGCTTCATTTAGGCTGGCTATACGATCGCAGACAGGTATGAATGTTAAGCAAAAAGCAGATGTTGGGTTTCCTTCATCAACCCAACTTAGAAGATTTGCGATAATGCGAGAAAAAACTTTTTCACAGATGAACATGAGTTTGCCTTCGGAAGTTGTTTTGAGCTTGGCTATAACAGGTTTAATCGGTCTCTGGCTTATTTGGCAGAGCGTGATGATCAGTTATCAAGTTGATATATTAGACACACTGAGCAATTGGTTTAATAAGAGATTCATTATTTTGCCTTCAATTCTCTTTATAATAACTCCGTTTCTGGTTCCGTATCTGATTAAGCAAATATCAGAATCTCGTAACGGATTAATCATTGCTCCGCTCGATAGAGCATTGACAATTTTAGCAACTGCTTCAAGTATATTTATTGGAAATAGATACTTGGAAAGCTTTAGAAAAAGACAAGAACAGAAAAAAATAGCTAAACTGCTTATTTCAAGTATTCAAGGACATCTAGAACAATTGCAGGTGATTCTCACCTACCTTAGCGGAACTTTGTCTGAATCAGATGCACAGTTAATTGGCGTAGAAGCCAATCAAATTCAAAATGATTATATTTATGAATCAGCTCTAAAGCAAATTGGAGTATTTGACCTTAAAGATGTAAATCTCATTTCTAAGTACTCTAGAACCTTAAGTTCTATTTTGAGAGACATACTAACAAGCTATGACAAGGAAAAAAAGTTTACGAATGTAACATTTCAAGCGTACTCGAAAAGAAAAACTGAGGCGCTTATGATAGACGCTAAACTCTGCATTATGGCTTTAAGCAAAAGAATACTCCAAGATGATGACCAGTTCAACGAGTACAAGAAATTAGTTAAAAATGATTACAGCTCGACAAGGGTTCGTGGTGAAAAATATGAGTTTAATTCAGAAATGTATGACTCGTTAACGAGAAATGATCCCTTAAAAAGAACTGAATTGATGTTTGAGGAATTTGGTCTAATTGCTGAACTTGAAAACACCTATAAACTGAAGAAAATAGAATTGGAGAAATTGAAACTCTAAAACGAAATATTCGGTTTATCATTTACCCATTCACATTGCTTGTAATGCCACGCCAGTGATTCCTCATAAGGCCACAAACTTCTGTCTTGGGGAAGGTTCAGTCTCTTACCATTAAGTTCGCCATATTCCGTACTTCTTAATTCAGGTGCAAGGTATACTCGTTTTGTTTTTGGGTGAATCGTCAGTAAATAAAGGTCAAAAAGCGTATGAAGGTCACTACGAAGAAGTAAGCCATTGCCCACCTTATGCGTATCATTCCCTCTGTAAGGATAAATGTGAGCAGCTTCTAACATAACTTCTCAGTACTCGCACTAGCACTAGCCTTTCGTTTGCTCTCACCATCATCCACAAAGCAAATCGAGCAGGATTCAAATGATGCCACTTGGGAAGAGATGAAGGCGATCGCTCGCAACCAGACCAACATGAATGCGAACGTGTTGCTTCTGATGGCTATTGCGGGTGCGATCGCAGCAATTGCATTACCACAAATGCACTTCCGGAACGCGAGGAGCATAATAAGAAATTGAATATTTTGCTCCTAGACGAACTCAACTTACGCAATCGCATAACCTGTATATTGACGAACTTCAGGAGGATGAAACGCGAGAACAATTTTATCCTTTGGAACCCCTGCGGTAACTAACTCCTCTGTAATCCCGCCCTCAACACCATCCCGTTGAATCCAAATTTTGCCGTCAATAATCTGGATATGCACCACACAACCATGAATGCGCTGCACATCATCCCATCCAGTATTCATCAGAAGAAAATGATTCCGATCGGCATCAATAATGATTTGCTGCTCAATTTGCCCATACTTGTAGGGAATTGAGGCGTGTTCCCTCAAAATCCTTTCAATTGCGTCTCGGTAATAGTTCAGGGTATCCATTGCACAAGTTCCTCCGTTTTTTGATTGAAGACAATCAACTGTAAATCAGTCCGCCTGAGCAAAAGTTGACCGATTTCCTCTGAGAAGATATCGCGAAAAACAGTAAGGTTAATGGCAAGATAAAGCTTGCGTTCAGGCTCTTGCTCTTCTAGGATTTTGGAATATAAAACATATTGTCCTAGCGCATCTTCTAAGTCACTAACGGGTGAGGGACGTAAGAAACTTTTTACCTCTACTGCTATTTTGCGACCTTCCTTTTCAGCACCAAAGAGCTTTTCTGCACCCAGATCGATGTAAACGGAACGGCTACCAATTGCAAACCTTAACGGATCGTCAGTAATCGTCCATCCGTCTTTTTCCAAAGCAGCTCTCACCGTGTAATGATAAATATCCTTTGCCATTGCTGTGTATAGAGCATGAATAATAAGCACTCTACCGCCTCTAAGAAAACGGCAACCTCAGGGCTTACTCCCTTTCTATCCTTCTCAGTTAAGCACAATCAAGCTGAATAGATAGCGATCGCATCGTTCCCATCAGTGCGTCACAAGAGATGGTCGAGGCACTGAAAGCTTGCGGCGGCAATGTGAAGTTCACGGTACCCAGAAGCCGACCACGACTCGTGGACACAGACCTACAATAATCCAGCACTATTCGACTGGTTTATGCAGCATCAACGGGATAGGGTTGCACGTTCAAGCTAAGAGGAGAAAAACGTTCATTAATATGCAACAGCATAAAAAAACACCCTAGCAAGGGCGTTTTCATCAATTAAACTATGTCGTTACTGCTGGGATTAGATAGACTTTTACCCCAGCTTCGATTTCAGTACTAGCCGTGGTAAGTTGCCAACCCAATTGCTTCGGCAGAACGATGTAACATCGCTTGCTGACGATTTTGGTGCGTCCGTTGATGATTCAGCATCAGTGAACGAGCTTTATCCTGAGTAGACAATACAGGAGTCTTGGTTGGCTCAACAGTATTTGTCGTTGTATTGCCGCCAGTTTGATAAGAAACGCCACGGTACTTCAGGTTAACTGTGGGTTGCAGCATAGGTGGCTTTTTCAAATTGCGGAATCTCCAGTCCAAACCCCGATATTTACCGCCAATTTGACCTTCAGTGGTTTCTACTTTGGGGGGATTGTAGTCGTAGCTAACACCGCGATAAGAGAGTTTCATAGTATTCGCCTCGTTATGTAACGTGAGTTGGTGAGGCGCGTTCCTTCAGGATCTCTCCTTACTTCCGTCCCGCTGTCATTCCTGGTGACTTGCTTAACTACCGAATGCAGTGAGATGAACGTTTAGTTTCTGTATCTATTGTTACTGTTTTTAGACTAAACGTCAAGTTTGTTACAAAAATTTACAATGTATCGACGAATTCAGTAAACTGCCCTCTCAAGTACCAAAGAATTGTGACTGTCTTTTTCCCGTCGCCTGCTCATGGGGAACAAGAGGGGAGGGTACAGCAGATAAACTGATGAGTAGTGCCTCAAAAAGGTAAGGGTGTGACAGGTTGTAACACCCCAAGTGTCGCCCTGTGAAATGCTTCTATAATCACTAGTCCCTGAACCAGACGTAAAGATTGTTGATATGAGTGATAAAGATGATAGTTACAAAATTGTTAGTGATAATCGGCAAGCCCGTTTCCGATATGAAATTTTAGAGACTTATGAGGCGGGAATTGAGCTAAAGGGCACAGAGGTTAAGTCAATTCGGGAAGGCAGGGTAAACCTGCGAGATGGGTTTGCCTTGATTCGTGATGGTGAAGCATGGCTGCTGAATGTACATATCTCTCCGTATCAAAGCAGCAGCACTTATTTTAATCATGACCCCCTTCGCAACCGCCGACTACTGCTCCACCGAAAGGAAATCCGCAAGCTCATTGGTAAGGTGGAACAAGAGGGTTTAACGCTTGTGCCATTGAAGATGTACCTAAAACGAGGCTTCGTGAAAATTAGCCTAGGTTTGGGTAAAGGTAAGAAGCTTCATGACAAGCGCGAAACCCTCAAGGCGCGTCAGGATAAGCGAGACATGGCGCGAGCAATGAAGCGTGAGTAGCTGTTAGCTATAGCAAAAGGCAGAGGGCTTTTATGCAGAAGGGATGCCTATTGACTGGTCAGCGTTTCAGTATTTAGCGCAAGTCCTAATTTCCTTGGCGACTGCTATACCAGATTAGGAACTTACTTACAGTCAATTCAACTCATTATCCGCCTGCGTTGCAGGAACATAAGAGTCAAAAACCTGACCGTTGTTCGCTGAAGGTTGAACGCTGTAATAACTAGCAATAATTGCGACCATTAACCACCAGAGAGTATTTATTTCGGGTCGGTACCAGACAGTATCCACAAAACCGTGGGATAGTATCCCAGTCATGGCAGCGATCGCACCAATCAGCCAAAACCCATCTGGATTAGCCAGTACCCGCATACGACGCAATTGCTGGACTCCCTGATTGAATGTCACAACAAGCAGCCACAGGAAACAAGCACAGCCAATAAAACCCGTTTCTACAGCCACCTCTAGAATGATGGAATAGGCACTCAAGGCACTAAAGCGGGGACGCATGTACTGGGGATAGACTTTGTTAAACGCATCGTTACCAGGCCCAATACCGAGAACAGGGCGATCGCGAATCATCTCCACCACCGATGCCCAAACATTCATCCGGAAGTTATTACTACTATCTCCTCGACCAACAAATAGCCGCAAGACGCGAAGGCGTATCGACTCATCTAGCTGGATGGCTACGAGTAATAACCCAACCATACTCCCGAACACAATTGGCAATAACCAAGTGCGCCAGAAGGGAGGTAAATAATTTATCCACCAGTACCAGAGCAATATTATCAAGGTGACAAAAAGAACCCCAAAGCCGATCCAGCCGCCCAAGCTACCTGTGCGAAACAAGCAGTAGGAATTGACCACGACCATTATCAGTGCCAATGCCTTGGGAACCCAACCTCGCCAAGCAAAAACAGCAACTATTGATAACGCGATCGCAGGCAACAAATAGGAGGCAAGTAAGTTGGGGTTTCCCAAATAGCTATAAACTCGTGTCGATTTAGATAAGGGAGACTCTGGATCAACCCAGGTTGCCAGTGCCTTTGCCCCAAAAATCGACTGCCGTACCCCGTAAACACTAACAATAAGTGATACATGGAGGAATAGGGTAATAATCCCGGAACGGATGCGGGGCGATCTCAACACCCGTGCCATCAGGGCAAATAGCAGTAGATAAAGCGTTAACTTCACCAAGCCCGTAGCCGCTGCCATCTTCACCGGAGAAAGGGCAGTTGCCACTACCGCAATACTCCAGTACAGCAACACCACTAGATGAATTGGCGTTACCTTCAATGGCAGCCCTCTGTGGTAGACTGTCTCATCCGATAAAGTCAGTAACACCCAAAACGCTCCTCCTGCGACCAATAGAACGCCGATTAAAGCATTGGGGACAAACGGAGCCAAAGCCAACACCAATGCGACCAACAGCGCCCCTATTGGCTCAGACCACTGCATCAGCAAACTGTCCCGACGCCACGATTGCAGCAGTCCCACCAGCCGATACAAATAGCTAGCGCCTCGCCACTGATACAGATGTAAATTCGACAGAGTAAACTGTTGCCAAACTGAATTCATAAATTAAGAGTTGAGGTTAGGAATTAGCTTATTTCAAGTTGCGGTCAAACGTAGTAGACTGGCAAGAATGCAAGATTCTTGAGAAAAGCAGTAAGGACAAGCGCTCATGGCGAGTGTGATAGCGAAGCGAGAAGATCGTTCGCCCTACAGCCCTTCGGGCATCCTTCGGCAGGCGTTGCCGTTAGCGATAGCGGGCGCAGCGTCAGCGAGCAAGGGGGCGAAGCCCAGGATAGCGCAGATCGCAAAAAGAACACCTGATCTTACTACTCCTACTGAGCAAGACAACAATAAATTACTAACCATCTTTGTTTCTCCCCATCAGGACTTACGTCACAAATTTCCTCGTAGGGTGTGTTGTCTCAAAGCTGAACGCTAGCTTCATCTAAAGCGAATTAGAGAATTGATGTTGATTCCGACCTAGTTGCTTCGCACGATACATTGCCATATCGGCGTTCTTAATCAAGAGTTCTTCTCCCTGACCATCATGGGGAAAGATACTAATCCCAATACTGACAGTCACAAAAACATTGTGCCCTTCCAGTACAAAAACTTGAGATAAACTTTCTAAAATCTTTTCTGCAACAGTAGCAGCATAGTCTGCTTGAGGAATTCCCGGCACAATTACCGTAAACTCATCACCACCCAATCGTGAAACCACATCACTACTGCGTAAGCTACCAATAAGGCGTTGAGCAACAACTTTTAGCAACTGGTCACCAGTATCATGCCCTAGGGTATCATTAACCTGCTTAAAGCCATCTAAATCAAGGAACATCAGCGCTACTAGCTGGTTATTATTACTACGCGCCCAATCCAATGTTTGGCTCAAGCATTCGTAGAATCGTTTACGATTTCCAAGCCCTGTGAGAGGGTCATGATACGCTAGATAACGCAATCTATCTTCTGAAAGTTTGAGTTCAACATTAGAGCGAGTTAGTTCTGCGGCAGCTTGTCTCAACTCTTGTTCTGCTCGCTTACTCTTTGTAATATCTCGGATTACACCCACTAAAAACAGATTACCAGCCGCATCTTTATGGAGAGATTTTTTGGTAGAAATTAAATGAGTGGTGCCAAAAGCATCTGTAAATTCTGCTTCATTTTCTTGGGGTTCGCCTGTTTGGAAGACTAGTTCATCTTGATTCCAAAATATCTCTGCTTCGTGTTTAGGAAGAATGTCATAGTCTAACTTTTCCATTAATGTCTCAAGTGGATAGCCGATAAATTTACAGTAGGCTTGGTTCAAAATAATCCAGCGATGGTCTTTGTCTTTAACAAAAACAGGGTCAGGGATGTTGTTGATGACTGTTTGCAAAAATTCTTTAGAGCGTTTTAATTCTTCCTTGAGGTGGGCAAGATGAGTAGTAATGACAACTGCAGACCCCACTAAACCCAAGAGTGGAGGAATAAGCGGCACCCACCAACCCGCTAAAAACGCTAGATAACAGCCGCCCGACAGACTCGCACCTGCAAGGAGAAGACCAAGAGAGGCACGTCGAGGCGATCGCAATTTCCAGATCAGACTAGTACCCAAACTCGTCCACGCAAAAATCCACAACCATTCGACGGGAGTTCCCAAAACTCTGATCAAGGGACGTCCATCCAGTGTGGCACTCAAGATTTGACTGACGAAACTAGCGTGAACTTCAACCCCAGAAATCGGCTGAACTTCCTTAATCAGACTGCTGCTATAAGGCGTGTAGAAAAAATCTTGGAGACTTGGTGCTGTTGAACCAATCAGGATAATACGCGATCGCATTAAACTAGGCGGCACTCGACCTCTCAAGACATCAACCATTGACACCGTGCGGAAACTACCAGGACGACGGAAATTAGCTAAAACTTGATAGCCTTGAGCATTTGCCCGCACATAACCACCGTCATTGGACGTAAATGGGCGAAACACACTCTGACCCAATTGCAAATAGTTAGGATTAATCTCTGCCGGTTGCGGAGTAATTCCTTGCGCCTTCAGATAAATTGAAGCCAACTGAAGGGCAAAACTTTTACGATCTTCGCCCTTTATATGCCAATAGAGCAAACTGCGACGCACCTTACCATCAGGGTCAACTACAACATTATTGAAACCAACCTGCTTACGTTGATTTAACACTGGTGGAGGTGGAACGCCGGGACTCATGCTGTCTTGGAACTTCTCAATCCCGATTAAATTGGGGATTGTTTTAAACGCTTTGATAAATTCCGATCGACCCGGTTCAACTGGTAAATCACGATAGATATCCAGACCAATAGCGCGTGGCTGATAGCTATTTAATTTTTGCAGCAACTGAGCCATGACCTGATCAGGAATCGGCCATTGTCCTACCTGTTGTAGATCTGCCTCGTTAATCTCAACAATGACAATGCGATCGTCAATCCGTTCTGGAGGACGCAGGCGAAAGAGTTGGTCTAAGGCGGCAAACTCCGAGGCTTGTAGGATACCAATCAAGCGGAGGACAATGACAGCGCCTGTGACCCCAGCAGAGGTTATCAATAACCTGTGATCTTTCTGTGACCACTGTTTTAAGCGGCTCCATACACTTGCTTTTAACATCTGCCTGATTACAGGACTATCCCAAGATTGCAGTTCAACAAATCTTCCTAATCAAGTTGATTTGATATTCTTATATTTTCTCTTCAAGAACCTGATCATGTCAGCAGATAGCACAACTGGTCTTGATCACTCTGTTTAAAGTTGAAGATTGCTCTTTCGGTCTTAGCACGGTTTTTGCCAATGTCTCTGAAATAAAAGATCTCACTGAGGCGAGACAACGAATATAAGTTATGTTTCGTTGCCCTAGTAATTATCCAGGTAGAGAAATTCTCAAAAATTAGCTGAATAGTCAAATAGGGGCAAATCAAATAATTGTTCACCCCTATACTTTTTCAATCAATTGGTAACTCTTCTAATGACCCATGCTCGGATCACAACATCAACATATCTTTCCTAGGCACCTCCTTGGTTTCCTCGCCTAGAAGATGGGCGTCGAGTATAGCTTTTTACGGTATGGCAGTAGCCACAAATGTTGGGTCATTAACGGGAGAAGAGCGTTCCCCAGCTAGAGCTGATTTGACCCAAAGCTGACTGCTGATTGCTATACTTTGGGCTAAGGTTAACGGGTTGGCAGCGTGTACTTGAAGTTGCGTATTCCTTGATAACCCGTCAAATCAGCAAGTTCTTCCAGAGTTTTGGTCCCAGAAGTCAATTCACCATTAATTTGCCAACTTGGAAAGCCTTTCACTCCAGCCTCTGCACAAACTTGTGGTTGCCCGTTTTTGCCATCAGCCGCGCATTCAATGGCATTAAGCTCACTGAGTGCCTCTTTTCCAAATAGCTGCTTCTGCTCATAGCAGTGCGGACACCAGTAGGCAAAAAATGCCTTAGCACCAACTTGTTTCAGATGACGCGCCAGAGCAATTTCAGCTTCACCAGAGGTCGTTGTAATTTCCCATCCGCCAATTTCGGCTCGGGGTGCTTCATTCAAAGCGGTAATCGGGATTGGAGTAGCCCCCCCCGCTGCCGTTGCTATCGGTTTACCAACGTTAGCGTAGACACCTAAGGCGCTAATCAACGTCACCATCCCAACAATAATACCGACGAAGAACAATTGACCAGCATCCTCCCAACTCCGACCAATAAAAGTCAGCACTAACATGCTGAGGGAGAATAAAGCCGAACCGATGCAGTACAGACATACAGTTTTGATCTCAAAGGCAAGCAGATACATTAGGTAGCCACTGAAAATAGTCATTGCTGTGGCACCAGCAAAAAGCAGCAGCCAAGTCCAATCCTCTAATTTTGAGCGGAGTTCTTTCTGTTGCTGTACGTTCACTGCCAGTGGAGCTAGGGCAAATGTTGCCATACTGGCGTATGCCAGGAAGCCAAACAATGCTAGAGGCAAACCGAAAACCGTGGCATAGGGACTAGAAAGAACATCATTGCAGCCGGAAGCACCCGATGCCGCCGCACTAGCGGTACAAGCGGCTGTGCCACCTGTGAGTTTAACGATTGTTAGATAAGCCGTTAATAGGGCACCTACGGCAGCGATCGCACCGATTAGCTGACGAGACCAGCGATGAATCCAGGGAGCAGAACGTCGGCGACTCATAATCAGTTGTTAGTGGTTAGTTGTTGGTGGTTAGTTGTTCGTAGCTCATCGCTTAATTTACTTAAGAATGTAGCTTGAGTGAAGAAATGGGTTTCGGTTCGGCTTGATCAGAAACACTCCGTCGCACCGCTTCTACAAATTGACTGACGCGAATTGGGTCGATGGGTTGCTCGATTTTTCCACGTCGCTTTAGGGAACTCGATACAATTACCCCGTCTGCTGCCTGCATCAGGGTGGGAATGTTCTCCCAGCTTGCCCCACTACCAATGAATACTGGTGTTCCGTTAGCAGCGGCAGAGGCTAGCTCTAAGTCTTCTAAGCTAGGAGGGCTACCTGTCGCCCAGCCAGAGAGAATAACGCCATCGGCTAAGCCGCGTTCAATGGTTTCTTGCACCGCCGTAGTGAGATTAGGGGAGCCTAGGGGTCGTGCGTGCTTCACGAGAACATCGGCGAAAATTTTGACATCACTGCCGAGTTCCCGCCGATAGCGAAGTAACTGATGTGCCTGTCCCTCAATTAGCCCTTGGTCAGTTGCCATGATCCCCGTGAGGACATTGACACGAATAAACTGGGCGTGGACGCAGGTTGCGATCGCTAAAGCACTTTGGGCATCATTGCGTAAAACATTGATCCCCACTGGCAGCGTTACTAAATTCATCAGTCGCTGGACAATCAACGTCATCGCACTGACAACCGCTGGATCGACCTGATTCTTCGTAAACGGTGCGTCAAAAAAATTCTCAACGATTACGCCATCGACTCCTCCAGAAGCCAATGCCGTTACTTCTTGCTCTGCCCGGTTGATCACTGCCTTCAGGCTCCCTCCCCAACGGGGAGATGTGGGGAGCGGCAGCAGATGAACCACGCCAATAATCGGATTCGGTGTCTTGAAAATTTGATGTAAGTTCACTTATCTACCTGAAAACACCGGCTACTTTGTGCCTACCTATAATGTTCTCCCCTAAGGGGTCAGGTTGGTCATGGCATAAATAGTCTAAGTCTGTTGGATCTCTCAATAAAATTTTATCTACAATAAAGGCAGGGGTTTGTGAAAGGATAAGGAACATCCGGACTGGTGGAGTGTGGGTGAACCCAAAAGCTTAATAATATAAAATGCTTACTCTAGTTCTTAGAGCGCTCCCCACTCAATGAGTCGTCAACGAATAACCGCATGGGCAACAAGCCAACCATTGCCATCTCTCACTTGGGCTGCGAAAAAAATCGCATTGATACTGAACATATGTTGGGTCTGCTGGTACAGGCAGGCTATAATGTAGATACGAATGAAGAACTAGCTGACTACGTTATTGTAAACACTTGTAGTTTCATTGAAGCAGCTCGTACAGAATCTGTCCGTACACTAGTAGAACTAGCAGAAGCTGATAAAAAAATTGTCATCACTGGCTGCATGGCACAACACTTCCAGGAACAACTCTTGGATGAGTTGCCAGAAGCAGTTGCCGTGGTGGGAACCGGCGACTACAACAAAATCGTTGATGTACTTCAACGGGTAGAAACGGGTAAGCGTGTTAAGCAGATTTCGGCTAACCCAACTTACATAGCAGATGAGACAATGCCGCGCTACCGAACCACCTCGGAGGGCGTAGCTTATTTACGAGTAGCAGAAGGGTGTGATTATCGCTGTGCGTTCTGCATTATTCCCCATCTCCGGGGAAATCAGCGATCGCGGACAATTGAATCCATCGTCGCGGAAGCCGAACAATTGGCATCCCAAGGCGTTCAGGAATTAATCTTAATTTCCCAAATTACTACTAACTACGGTTTAGACCTCTATGGCAAACCTAAGTTAGCAGAACTCTTACGAGCTTTAGGTAAAGTAGACATCCCCTGGATTCGGATGCACTACGCCTATCCGACTGGCTTAACCCCAGATGTTATTCAAGCGATTCAGGAAACACCCAATGTTCTTCCTTACCTGGATTTGCCCCTACAGCACTCCCATCCGGAAATCCTCCGCGCCATGAACCGCCCCTGGCAGGGGCACGTTAATGACGCAGTGATAGAGCGCATTAAAATAGCGCTCCCCGATGCGGTGCTACGCACGACCTTCATCGTTGGCTTTCCTGGCGAGACAGATCAGCATTTTGAACACCTGCTGCAATTTGTCCAGCGCCATGAATTTGATCATGCTGGTGTTTTTACCTTTTCTCCAGAAGAAGGAACACCGGCTTACAGCTTGCCAAACCAACTGCCGCAAGACGTAATGGATGCTCGTCGAGATGCCCTCATGGCAGCTCAACAGCCCATTTCACTGAAAAAAAATCAAGGTGACCTAGGCAAGGTTGTGGATGTCCTGATTGAGCAAGAAAATCCCTCATCAGGCGAATTGATTGGTCGATCTGCTCGGTTTGCCCCTGAAGTAGATGGATTGGTCTATGTACAAGGCGACGCTCCCTTAGGGACAATTGTGGGAGTGGAAATTACTGATGCCGACATCTATGACCTGTATGGTTCTGTAGTCCCTAACCCAAAATTGTCAGTTGTCCGTTAAGCCTAGTTCCTTGTTTGTTGTCCGTAGTCTGTTGAATGTTCTCAACTGACAACTGACAGCTGAAAACAGATAACTGACATCCTTAAAACTGAAAACTAACAACGAACAACTAAACTATGACCCTTTCCTTTCAAAGCCTGGGCCTGTCCGAAGCTGCCATCAATCAACTGGAAACACTAGGCTTCACGACACCCACAACGATTCAAATCCAAGCGATTCCCCAACTACTTGCTGGACGTGATGTCGTTGGACAATCTCAAACTGGTACCGGGAAAACAGCCGCGTTTTCACTGCCGATGCTAGAGCGAATCGACACTGAAAATCGAGCAGTACAAGCTTTAATACTGACACCGACACGAGAATTGGCATCTCAAGTCGCTGAGGCAATTCGCACTTTCAGCAGTAATCGCCGTCTATCAATCGTCACCGTCTGCGGTGGTCAATCAATGGAGCGCCAAGTCCGCAGCCTACAACGCGGCGCACAAATTGTTGTCGGTACACCTGGACGAGTGATTGATTTGCTTGATCGGCGTGATCTCAAGCTCGATAACGTTAGCTGGGTCGTACTTGATGAAGCAGATGAAATGCTGAGCATGGGCTTCATTGATGATGTCAAAAAAATCCTCAAGCAAGCACCTGTTGAGCGTCAGACCGCTTGTTTCTCGGCAACCATGCCACGTCCAATCCGAGAGTTGGTCAACAAGTTCCTGAAATCACCAGCGACAGTGACCGTTGAGCAACCCAAAGCAACCCCATCACGGATTGAGCAGCGAGTTTACATCGTTCCCCGTGGCTGGACGAAGGCAAAAGCCCTCCAGCCGATTCTAGAACTGGAAGACCCGGAAGCCGCCTTGATTTTTGTGCGGACACGACGGGCAGCCGCTGAACTGACCAGTCAATTACAAGCCGCTGGTCACAGTGTAGATGAGTACCACGGCGATTTGAGCCAATCTCAGCGAGAGCGCTTGTTGTCCCGCTTCCGGGCAGGTCAAGTCCGTTGGGTTGTGGCAACTGATATTGCGGCACGAGGCTTAGATGTTGATCATCTTACCCATGTGATTAATTACGACCTCCCCGATCAGGTGGAAAGCTACATTCACCGCATTGGTCGGACGGGACGTGCTGGAAAGACAGGAATCGCAATTTCTCTGATTAGTTCGTTTGAGCGGCGTAAGCTGAACTTGATTGAGCGAAAAGTGCGGCAAACGCTGAACGTGTCACCAATCCCAACGCGATCGCAAATTGAGTCCCGGCGCTTGGAGAAACTGCAAGAACAGTTGCGTGAGGCACTATCCGGTGAACGCATGGCATCCTTCCTACCCGTAGTGCGGGATATGAGTGAGGAATACGATCCACATGCGATCGCAGCAGCCGCCCTGCAAATGGTCTACGACCAAACTCAGCCCGCTTGGATGGCTCCCGATTTCGAGCCACCCGTGGAACGCCCCAAAATCATCAAGCGGCGGATCGACAAGCCCCAAACCTCTTCAGCGACACCGAACCACTCACGGTAAACTAAGAGTTGATTGTTATTAGTTGTTAGTTGTTAGTTATAAAAACTACTTCTAACAACTAACAACTAACGACCAATAACCAACAACTAACCAATTGTGGCTTCAAGCTTGTCTACTGCCCACCTATCGGCTATCGGAAATACTGCCTCAGGACATCTCAACTGGCCAGGTTTAATTGAGGCATACCGCTCGTATTTACCAGTAAGTGACTCAACTCCAGTCGTGACGCTCCAAGAGGGCAATACTCCCTTAATTCCTGCCCCAGCGATCGCAAAAAGGATTGGTAGGGGTGTAAGAGTACTGGTGAAATACGACGGTCTCAATCCTACGGGTAGCTTTAAAGACCGGGGGATGACGATGGCAATTTCCAAAGCCAAGGAAGCAGGAGCAAAAGCGGTGATCTGTGCTAGCACGGGTAACACCTCTGCCTCTGCTGCTGCCTATGCCCGTCGGGGTGGAATGCGAGCCTTTGTGCTAATTCCTGATGGTTATGTGGCGCTGGGTAAGTTGGCGCAAGCCTTACTATATGGGGCAGAAGTCTTAGCAATTCAGGGCAACTTTGACCAAGCCTTAGGAATTGTTCGGGAGATGGCATCAAACTATCCCGTTACCCTAGTTAACTCGGTTAATCCCTATCGGCTAGAAGGTCAGAAGACAGCAGCGTTTGAATTGGTGGATAGCTTAGGTGATGCCCCCGATTGGCTATGTATCCCGGTAGGGAATGCTGGGAATATTACAGCCTACTGGATGGGATTTTGCCAGTACCATCAGGATAGGAAATGCGATCGCTTACCTGTGATGATGGGATTTCAAGCAGCCGGGGCATCTCCCCTGGTTACTGGCGAAGTTGTGACTCATCCCGAAACGATAGCAACAGCAATTCGGATTGGGAACCCCGCGAGTTGGGAAAAAGCGATCGCTGTTCAACAGGCGAGTCAAGGTAAATTTAACAGCGTCACCGATGCTGAGATTCTTGAAGCCTATCGATTGCTAGCATCTGAAGAAGGAATTTTTTGTGAACCCGCTAGTGCTGCCTCAGTTGCTGGCTTGTTGAAAGTCAAAGACCAAGTACCCACAGGCGCTACAGTAGTGTGTGTATTAACTGGTAATGGTTTAAAAGACCCAGATACAGCAATTCAACACAGTAATAACCAATTCAAGCAAGGAATTGAGCCGACAATCTCAGCCGTTGCAACAGCAATGGGGCTAAATGAATAGGCTCACATTAGATGTCCTGCTCCAAGTTAGGGTAAAGGTTAAAGGTGAAGGGTGAAAGGTTAAAGAGAAAAACCTTTTCCCCTTTCCCTTTAACCTTTTTCCGTGAGTATATCTTGCTTACTTAAATGCGTAAAAGCTTACTTGGTTTTTGGCAATTAGACTTGCTTGTTGTAGGCTATGAGAGATAAAAGTAGGAGTGAGGATGCATGTTTCGTTCGCCTGACAAGCACCCAGTTTTTAACCGCTCAGTGTTGTGGACATTTTTTTTGTTTTCAGCCGCCTTGGTTGTGCCTATTGTGTTAGCAAAATCCTTGGCACAACGACCTCAGCCGTCGCTAGCATCGCCGCAGCAACCTTCCCCTAACTTAGCGTCTTCCCCTGGGCCAGCCCAAGCTGATGTCTTAGCCGAACGGGATTGGCATCAACGTCTAGTTAGCCAAAGTCTCTCTTTTTCGCCAAAAAGTAATACTACTACAACAAATACAACCGCCTCTAAATCGACGGTTGCCAAAACTGATAAAGCTCCATCCAAATCTTCTCCTACAAAAACCTCTACATCACAGCCACAAAAATCCAAAGCCAAATCCCAAGATTCAAAGCCTTCCCAAACAAGTAATAAGCAAAAACCTAAATCTCAAGGTTCTACCACAGCGGAAGCTCAAGCTGCCCAGGCAGCTAAAAATGCCCCATTGCTAGAGCTACGAGTTGCTGTTGCGAATGGAGATAGCGCCCTAGTCGTTGGCACCTCAACACCTGGCGAGGTGATTGATGCTCGTGGTAAAGTTCTGGGCAAGCTAGCCGCCAACGATGGGACAAATGTCAGCCCAGAGGGAGCAAATATCCGTGTTGGTCAGTGGCAAACTCCAGCAGGTGTTTGGCTTAAGCCCACGAAAGGAGGGTATGTATTTGTAGGCGATCGCTGGTATCGAGGTGATTTACTTCTGGTTTCTAAAGGTAATACCCTACTAGCTGTGAACTATGTTGACCTTGAGAATTATCTTGTTAGTGTAGTAGGCGCTGAAGTCTCTCCAAGTTGGCCGATGGCAGCTCTAAAAGCTCAAGCCATTGCCGCTCGCTCCTATGCCTTAGTTCATTACTTGCGACCTGCTAACGCTCTGTACGATCTAGGAAACACTCAGCGCTGGCAAGTTTACAAAGGCATCAGTGCAGAATGGAACACCACACAGCAAGCTGTTCAAGAAACAGCTGGAGTTTTCCTGAGTCACAAAGGCGGAGTAGTGGAATCAATGTATGCTGCCTCTGATGACATTGTGACTAATGTTTTTGGTGGTAGGGGGATGAGTCAAACGGGTGCCCTAAAATTGGCTCAGCAGGGTTATGACTACCAACAAATCCTCGGCACCTATTATCCAGGTGTAGGTTTATCGTGGATGGACACGAGAGAAGCGGACGTAGATTAGATATAGAGGTAGCCAACTGCTGATGAGTCATCCATAACTTGGTATTAGTCCATCCAATTCTTGGATTCATAGCAAAAAGCAGAAGGCAGAAGGTAGAGGGCAGAAGCTTCTCCTTTAGGAGCTGGTATTTGAATGTATTAAAACACAAGCGAAAGCTAGGGTAAATTATTTGTAAGGCTTGGTGTATTACTGGCTTCAAAGTAGCTACAAAAACTTTCGTGAAGGATTAGTTCAGCAAAAGAGCGATCGCAGCATATATACACAGATTGAGTATGCATCTTGAACAGAAATGTTGAATCTAGATACAAAACTTTACATAATGAGGTAGACTCTTCCTATCTGAGAGCTTTTGGTTAACATTTAGTTAACTTAGTCATCCCGTGGACATAGCTGATTTCTTGACACATACATGCCTGAAGATAGCGAAGTTTATCAAGTAGCTTTCGTCCCCATTGTTGAGGAATTTCTATAACTTGTAGTATTAAATAAGCCATTAATGTTGCATAAATCTGTATAGCAATTCCATTGACATTTTTGGTAATTAGTTTGTCCAGTTTCAAATGCATCTTCAAAAACTTCCATAATAGCTCGATTCCCCAACGGCAGCGGTAAATTTCCATGACCTCTTCCTCCGTCACAGCCATTTCTCCTTCTGGCGGCAAATTCGTAACTAGGCGATACTCGGTTTTTGTTTCTAGGTCACAGAAATTTATCACTCTATAAACTCCAGCTTTTTCGCCTGTTCCGACTCTTATTAATCCTGTATCATTGTCAAATGCCAACTTCCAGCTATTACTAATTCTCAGAACAAAATACTTTTGCCCCTCGGATACTTGCTTAATGTATTCTAAACCCGCAAATCCTCTATCCATTACCCCTACACCATTTTTCGGTAATGAATCTATCATCTCTTTTCCGTAATTATAGTCATGATCGTATCCAAAATTTATCAGGCTTTCTTCCGGCAGTCCCTGCGAGAGATTTAAAGAACTAAATAGCTTAACTTGATGATATCCTTGCGCCCAAAGTAACTTACTTGTTAATGTTATAGTTGTTGAGTCAATTGGACAAATTGAATAGTTATCTCGTTGTTTGCTCAACCCCTTTCTATTGACCAATTCATAGAGTTTTTGATAAATCTCTATAAATGGCTTTTGGCTTCTGTGAATATTAGATGAGAGAAAAAATTGAGATATCTACGGAAAATCCGGTGTTATTTAATCGTTTAAATAAGTCCCTCATACTTGTTAAGCTTTTGTCCATAGCATAGCTCAGCCAACACTTGACAAACAAACGGGTATTCAGGACAGGATAATCATTTTCAGATAGGGGAGCCAGCAGCTCTTTGACAAGACGAGGAAATGAAAATATCATAGAAGCTAATAAGATTAATTGATGTTTAGTCCAAAACTTATCATAATTTTGGACTAATTTTTATGAGGTTTTCTTAATATTCAACATTTCTGCATCTTGAATAGTATCAATCTCTTGATTCTGGCTGGTTCAAGAATCGGTTAAAATAATAATTTCGCTAGACATTTTTGTAGCCAGATTATCTTGTAAACACAGATAATGCTGTCCTTAGCACAAGAGCCTCTGCTAATAGCTAAATCTGCAAAAGCTTGAGCAAGTCTTCAAATACAAAAACTATTTTTGAAAAAATGATGAAGTCTGAGTAATTAACGTTTTTCCCAGACTAACACTCTCGATTATTAGATACCCTTGAGTTAAATCTTTAGCTGCTTGCTGCTGACGCTAGCTGAATAGAGGAATAAGATCGCAAATATAGTCTTTGAATTGTCCTTTGTCTTCACCCCCGAATGCACTATGAACCGCCCAGAATATCGTATTCCTGAAGACAAAACTCAGGAGGTTTTTACCCTTGCTGCTCAGCTATATGCTCAGCACAACCAGAGCTATTCCGTAAAAGAGCTAATGGATGCTGGATCAGAGGCAAAAATTCCGCCAGAGTTTATTCAACAAGCGATTGATCAAATGCAGTTACAGCAGGTGCCAGCTCAGCAACCTGTACCAACACGTCCCACAAAGCGAACTAAAATCTTAGTAGCTGGTCTTGCAACAGCCTTAGTTGCCTTTGGAGGCATGTTTTTCCTTGTCAAAAATGCACTGACAAATGCCGGAGAAAAAGTCCAATTACAAACGATAGAGCCGATTCCCAATGAAACCCAGGTGAGTGATACCAAATTGCAGGGACTTACCGTCAAGTGCGAAGGACTAAAACTTGAGGGAGAAAACTTGCGTGGTATGGATTTCAGGAATGCAGATTGTACGGGTGCAAATTTGGCTGGTGCAGATTTGAGCGGAGTCAATCTAGAAAGTGCCAACTTCAGCCGTGCTGATTTAAAGAACGCCAAGCTAAGCGGTGCGGAACTGAAAAATGCAAACTTAACTGAGGCAGATTTGACGGGTGCCGATTTGACGGGTGCGGAGTTGGAAACTGCAAACCTGAGCAAGACAAATTTGAAAGATGCTAATTTGAGCAATGCGAAGCTCAATCAGACGAACTTGGCTGAGGCTGAGTTAGAGGGTGCGAAGATAGACATCATGCGTGCCAAGCAAGAAGGTGTCAATTTCAACAATGCAATTATGCCTGATGGCAGCACTCATCCTTAGTAGAACTTACGCAGTTTCTTGATGAAAGGCTGATTCTGTCGTAGGGGCGCACCTTAGAGCGCCCCTACCGTGTGTGGCAGTGCGTAATTCCTGCTTAGTTGTTTGTCGCCTTTTTTGGTATAGTAGTAAACTGAACTTACGGCGGCATAGCCAAGTGGTAAGGCAGAGGTCTGCAAAATCTCCACCCCCGGTTCAAATCCGGGTGCCGCCTTTTCTTGTTGTACACCATTAAATAATTAATGGTCAGTTTTAAAGAATTAGTGTCCCAAATTGTGATTTGGGACACTTTTTTGCTTTAGTCATAGTTTAGATGTAGCTAAACCAGTTTTAAAGAATTAATGTCCAATTCATAAGTATGCCGATAAGTCAATAAGAATTGACAACACTAGAAGCCTGCTCTACAGCATAAATCTTGACAAACAGTAAATAGTTTGCGGACCTCTACCTCGTTGTTGTTGATACGGCGATCGCGGATTAAGGATTGACTGGGTAAAGGGGGAATTTCTCAAGTCCCCTTTTTATCAGGTGGCGATCGCCTAATTCAGTTCCATCCCTGTGACTTTAGCATTGCTGTAGTATCGCCTTGACAAACCCAGGCTCCCCAGAAATGGGGATGCTCAAGGGGTCTATTGTCTTGACAAAATTGATAATCTTGTGGTGAATATCTTTGTAATTCTTCCAGCACGGCAAGACCAAGTGAAGATTGCTGCAATTCTTTGACGGTGATGGTGCGGATGTAATTTTGGGCGTCTTGTAAGGCATCGGCACGACCTAGACCTTGGTGCAGGTTGGTGAAAAAACGCTCCATTAGTAGGGCAGTTGCGCGATCGGGGACTGACCACAAGCTCATCACCAGGGTTTTTGCTCCGGCGACGGCAAAGGCGCGACGCAATCCAAAGATGCCCTCGCCTATTTTGATGTCGCCCATTGCGGTGTTGCAGGCAGAGAGGACAGCGAGTTCAGTTGCCCAGAGGTCGAGTACTGCACGCGGGGTTTGAACTTGAGAATGCAGAATATCTCGCCCGACACTGAGGTAACTGATGCGGTACTCGTCCATCAGCAGTTGTTCGCCCGTCTCATCAGTGGGGAGAATCTGAAAAGGTAGCAGGTTCAAATCCCATCAGGAGCAATAAATAGGTGCTGGTGGTTTTGTAGGTAAGGGCAAAGCGGCTCAAATATCGCTTCACGCAGTTGGATAACCTCTGCGGGAAGCTGTCTCAAGTCTTCCGGTTCATCATCATCTCCTCCTATATCCAGCAAATGCACTGCCCGATAACCGTCAGAGGCATAGTGGCGAAAGTCCTGAATTAGTTGGTCGATGGGTTCTGCCTCTCCCAAGCACTATCGCTGCTAGCGTACACACATACTGTTCTATTTCCAGCGATAGTAACCCAACAGGGTAAAGACCTACCTCATTAAGATAGAAAGGGAATAGCAAAAAAGTGTGTAACAAATGACTTCAACTCTGCTCAAAACTCCCCCACTCAACGCCCCGACGCTCAAGAAGCTGCCTAATGGTCTAACAATTGTGGCAGAGCAGATGCCTGTTGAAGCCGTCAATTTAAATGTTTGGATTAACGTTGGTTCCGCTGCGGAGTCAGACGACATCAACGGCATGGCTCACTTTCTAGAGCATATGGTCTTTAAGGGAACACCACGACTGCAAAGTGGCGAATTTGAGCGGTTAATAGAAGAGCGGGGTGCGGTGACGAATGCTGCGACAAGTCAGGATTACACCCACTACTACATCACAACTGCACCCAAAGATTTTGCTGAACTTGCCCCTCTGCAACTTGATGTAGTGTTGAATCCCAGCATTCCTGATTATGCCTTTGAGCGGGAGCGAATGGTCGTTTTGGAAGAAATTCGCCGTTCAGAAGACAACCCTCAACGCCGCACATTTCGACGCGCAATTGAGACAACGTTTGAACAGTTACCTTACCGACGACAGGTATTAGGCCCAGCATCAGTGATTGAACAGCTAAAAGCTCAGCAAATGCGGGACTTTCACGGCACTTGGTATCAACCCCGCTCAATGACTGCTGTTGCTGTGGGTAACTTACCCGTTGATGAGTTGATTGAGATTGTCGCTGATGGGTTTACGCAAACATCAGTTAGCACTCAGGAAGTAGACAAAAACTTATTACCACAAACCTTTACACCCGAACCCGCTTTTACAGAAGTTGTTCGTCGGGAGTATGTTGACGAAACCTTACAGCAAGCGCGGCTGGTGATGGTTTGGCGCGTTCCAGGAATGAATGAGTTAGAGCAGGTTTATGCGCTTGATGTCCTATCAGTGATTTTAGGGCAGGGTAGGGTGTCACGGCTCGTTCGGGATTTGCGAGAAGAACGGCAACTGGTTATTCACATCGGCGTGAGTAATATGACACAACGGCATCAGGGAGTCTTTTATATTTCCGCCCAGTTACCAGAAGAGAATTTAGCTGTGGTGGAAGATGCGATCGCACAACACATCCGCAAGTTTCAGACAGAATTAGTGGCAGAATCAGAACTTGCCCGTATCCGCACACAAGTCGCAAATCGCTTTATCTTTGGAAATGAAAAACCAAGCGATCGCACAACATTGTATGGTTACTACCAGTCGCAGTTAGGAGACTTAGCACCAGCATTAAACTACCCTAGCAAAATCCAATCATTAAATGCTGTTGACCTTCAAGTAGCTGCACAGCAGTACCTTTCTCCTAAGGCTTATGGTGTTGTTACCATCAAGCCAGCTAAAATCTAAAATTCCAAGATGTGGACACAAATTGCTAGCCATATCAGCGAAACCACAGGTGAGGCGTTTGAAATCAATAACCGCCGATCTGTTGGTGGAGGCTGTATCAATCAGGGTTATTGCGTTAGCGGCAACACTCGCACCTACTTCGTAAAGCTCAACCAAGCCTCTCAGGTGCAGATGTTTGAGGCAGAAGCGTTGGGTTTAAAGCAGATGCGGGAAACTCAAGCCATTCGGGTGCCCAAACCCATTTGCTGGGGAACAGCGGCTGATTCTTCCTACATCGTATTGGAGTGGTTGGAACTAGGTGACAGTAACAACTCCCAGACGTGGGAAGAAATGGGGCATCAGTTAGCCGCCATGCATCGCTGGAACCCTCCCACCGCTAAAGGGTTCGGCTGGGAGCAAAACAATACGATTGGTTCAACCCCACAACTGAATAACTGGACATCGGATTGGGCAGAATTCTTTGCTGAGTACCGAATTGGCTATCAATTTCAACTGGCACGGCGGCGTGGTGGTCATTTTCCTCAGCAAGAGCAATTAATAGCAGCAATTCCCAAACTGCTGAATCATCAGCCTCAGCCTTCCTTGGTGCATGGTGATTTGTGGGGAGGAAATGCAGCCGTTACTACGTCGGGAGAACCTGTAATTTTAGATCCAGCAACTTATATAGGCGATCGCGAAGTTGATCTTGCAATGACAGAACTCTTCGGCGGCTTCCCTGCTGCCTTCTATCGCGGTTATAACGAAGCTTGGCTTTTGGATGATGGTTATAAACAGCGAAAAACTCTCTATAACCTCTACCACATCCTCAATCACTTCAATCTCTTTGGCGGTAGCTATGCATCACAAGCTAACCGGATGATCGAACAAATTCTCAGCTAGATGGGATGAGGAAGTTCAAATAATAAACCCAGACCATTTTGGTCTGGGTTTTAGTTAAGTTATAAGCTAGTCAACAGTTTCGAGATTACTGGCTAGCGGTTTACAGATAAGGCTTTAACTTGACGCTACCGGCTCAGGCTTAATCCTGCTTACTTACTAAGTTAACCAGGAGTTGTGAATAATTTGTGAATGACAACTATTTAAACTAGTGTCTGTACTTTAGACTAAAGCGCTCTACTCAGCGGCTTGCACTAATAAAATAGAATAGAGATCTGTTGCAATAAGACAAGCATCCAAAACGCTTATGACCTCTGCTGTACGGGTTAAAACGCAGTACGAAGCAATCATTGGTTTAGAAACCCATTGTCAGCTGAGTACACAAACCAAGATTTTTTCTCATTCCTCCACAGAATTTGGTGCTACCCCGAATACAAACATTGATCCAATTTGTTTGGGAATGCCGGGAGTATTACCTGTACTCAATCAAAAGGTACTAGAGTACGCCGTCAAAGCAGGTTTGGCGCTGAACTGTCAGATTGCACCCTACAGCAAGTTTGATCGCAAGCAGTATTTTTATCCTGACCTTCCTAAAAACTACCAAATTTCTCAATTTGACCTGCCAATTGCTGAGCATGGTTGGCTAGAGATTGAACTCCCTGACGAGGCGGGTAACCTAATTCGGAAAAAGATTGGTATCACTCGTTTACATATGGAGGAAGATGCTGGCAAGTTGGTTCACGCAGGCAGTGACAGGCTTTCCGGTTCGACTTACTCTTTGGTCGATTACAACCGTGCGGGTGTGCCACTGATTGAAATTGTCTCGGAACCCGATATGCGTTCTGGTCAAGAAGCGGCAGAGTATGCCCAAGAGTTACGCCGGATTATGCGTTACATCGGTGTCAGTGATGGCAATATGCAGGAAGGCTCTCTACGCTGCGATGTCAATATTTCCGTGCGTCCTGTCGGACAAGAGGAGTTTGGCACGAAGGTTGAAATCAAAAATATGAACTCCTTCAACGCCATCCAAAAAGCGATCGAATACGAGATTGAGCGGCAAATCGCTGCTGTCGAAGCTGGAGAGCGGATTATTCAAGAAACTCGGCTTTGGGAAGAAGGGAGCCAACGCACAATTAGTATGCGAGTTAAGGAAGGCTCTAGTGATTATCGCTATTTCCCGGAACCTGACCTTCCTCCAATTGAGGTTTCAAAACAACAGTTAGAGCAGTGGCGTAGTGAACTCCCTGAACTACCTGCCGAAAAACGGCACCGTTATGAAAGCGAGTTGGGGCTTTCTGCTTATGATGCCCGTGTGCTAACGGATGATCGACTAGTCGCTGAGTATTTTGAAGCGGCTGTCACGGCTAAGGCGAATCCCAAACAAACCGCTAACTGGGTTATGGGAGACATCGCGGCTTATCTTAATACAGGGAAGCACACAATCACAGAGATTGCTCTCACACCGCTCATCCTGGCAGAACTGATCACCCTGATTGAAGACGGCACGATTAGCGGCAAAATTGCCAAAGAACTGCTACCTGAACTGTTGTCTCAGGGTGGTTCCGTTAAAGAACTCGTTGAACGCAAGGGTCTAGTTCAAATCTCTGACACAGGTGAACTTGAAGCAATCATTGATGAAATCATTGCTGCCAATCCCAAGGAATTAGAGCAGTATCGCAACGGCAAAACCAAGCTCCAAGGCTTCTTTGTTGGGCAAGTGATGAAGAAAACCAGTGGGCGGGCTGACCCTAAACTGACTAACCAAATCCTAAGTAAGAAGCTGAACGGCTAGAACACCAGTACAGCAATCTTTGAAGAATCCCTCCCTAAAGCCGCGAGGGAGGCTGATTCTTGCTACTTTGGTCGCTTCGCCCTTCCTTGATAAACTCAATCTCAAACTTCACACAAAAAATAAATCAGGGGGTGTCCCCCCTCATTCTGTTAGCTATATACTGTGATAAGTAGATGCACCCTGATGATCGGGAGAGTCGCTTAGGTGGCTCTCCTTTTTTTTGTGTCAAATTGGTTGGTCAAAAGATTTCTCTAAATAGGGGGTGACACCCCCCACCCCCAAGCCTTATACTTATGAGAAGTAGATGCACCCTGATGACTAGGAGAGTTACGCAAGTGGCTCTCTTTTTTTTTGTGCCAAATTGGTTGGTCAAAATATTTCCTAAATAGGGGGTGACACCCCCCACGCCTAAGCTTTATACTTATGAGAAGTAGATGCACCCTGATGACCGGGAGAGTTACGCAAGTGGCTCTCTTTTTTTTTGTGCCAAATTGGTTGGTCAAAATATTTCCTAAATAGGGGGTGACACCCCCCATCCCTAAGCTTTATACTTATGAGAAGTAGATGCACCCTGATGACTAGGAGAGTTGCGTAAGTGGCTCTCTTTTTTTTTGCACATATTTTGCACAGAAAAAGTCAATAAGCTACTTATCTGATGCCTAAGACTTGATATAATCGCCTCTCGTGCAGGAGTCAAGGTTTTCAGGAGGGAGTCTATGTCAGACTGGCAGGAAATTACTGGTGGTGTCACAGCTCCTAGGGGATATCGAGCCGCAGGAATTACGGCGGGTCTGAAACCTTCGGGGCTTCCGGATTTAGCGTTGATTTTGTCAGATGTAGATGCGATCGCAGCGGGTGTCTTTACAACGAGTCACGTTCGTGCCGCTCCTGTAGACTATTGCCGTCAGCGTTTGCAAGCTAGAGGCAGCGCTCGTGCAATTCTTTGCAATGCTGGTCAAGCGAATGCCGCCACGGGTGAGCAAGGCTGGAAAGATGCCTTAGCCAGTGCTGAAGCTCTTAGTCAAGTGCTGAAAATTCCTGCTGATGCGATATTGCTGGCTTCTACAGGTGTTATTGGTCAACGAATCCGGATGGATGCCTTGGTGTCAGCCATGCCTCAACTCGTCGCGGCTGCCTCTGAAACAGGTTCAGATGCAGCGGCGCAAGCGATTATCACTACAGATTTAGTGACTAAATCGATCGCTTTGGAGACAACAATTGATGACCGTCCCGTGCGGGTGGGTGGTATTTGCAAAGGCTCTGGGATGATTCATCCCAATATGGCAACTCTCCTCGCCTTTGTTACCTGTGATGCTGTTGTCTCGACCCCACTATGGCAACAAATGTTGAGTCGGGCAGCAGATAAGAGTTTTAACCAAATTACTGTTGATGGAGATA
The DNA here is from genome assembly GCF_014849525.1 of Microcoleus sp. FACHB-SPT15. Lineage (NCBI taxonomy): Bacteria > Bacillati > Cyanobacteriota > Cyanophyceae > Oscillatoriales > Microcoleaceae > Microcoleus > Microcoleus sp. FACHB-SPT15. The sequence goes on from NZ_JACJNU010000051.1 coordinate 69,568, forward strand.
CCAGTACTAATGACACCTTGATTGCCTTGGCGAATGGTCAGTCCCGGACAGCCGCTATTACAGAAATGGGACCAGAAGCCGAAAAGCTAGAGGCGATGCTTACAGCAGTTTGTCAGTATATGGCAAAGTCTATCGCTCGTGATGGTGAAGGGGCAACCTGTCTAATTGAAGTGCAAGTCACAGGTGCGCCGGATGATAAAGCGGCGCGTCAAATTGCTAAAACTATTGTAGGCTCATCATTGGTCAAGTCAGCCGTTTTTGGTCGTGACCCGAACTGGGGCAGAATTGCCGCTGCGGCTGGACGTGCAGGCGTTCTATTTGAGCAAGACAATCTCAAAATCCAGCTAGGAGATATCCAGCTTATGGAGGCTGGGCAACCTCTAGATTTTGACCGTGCAGCGGCTAGTGCTTATCTTAAGCAAGCGGCAGCGGGAGCATATTTAAAGGAAGATACTGTTTTAATCTCGGTTAGTGTTGGCAGTGGTTCTGGTACGGGCAAGGCGTGGGGCTGTGACCTGAGTTATGACTATGTGAAGATTAATGCAGAGTACACAACTTGAGGATGCGATCGCTTGTTGTCATTGCTCTGAATTAAGTTCACATCACTTTATTAGAAGTAAAAAATGCGATCGCACCTCAGGATGCTGTGCGATCGCATTTTATTCAGGTTGAAGAACTATTAATCTTTGTAAGGTGCCCAAGATCCAACGATAGGTTCACCCCGCTTTTCCTTCTAGGCTAGTTCCAAATTTAACGCCAGCAACCTCCCCAGAATGTCATCATCAGGACTAAATTCATAGGCTTGCATCACCAGTTGGTTGAGCTTTGCGTGAAGCTTATAGAGTTGGCTTGATGGCTCATCAAAGAACTTGTTGTAAAGCTGAGTGATGCCCCATTGTTTCTTCTCCATTTGCTCGGTACGATAGTTGTGCAAATCATGAGCCGTTGCCCGGATTTGTTCAACGAGTTTTGCTAGTGGATTTTGCGGAAAGGGAAAGGTTTCAAAACAAGTGTTGTGGGTGTAAGCAATATCTGCTTTGAGTGTGGATTTCTGAGCATTCATCCAGGTGCGATGAACTTTCGACAAGAGAAGACCAAGTACATAGAAGTCATCAGAGGCAACAACAACTGACTTATCACCAGGTAACCAGTTGAGAGGAGCAGGAATAAAAATCGCCCATTTTGAAACTCTGGGTACGGTGAAGTAGCAGGATAGAGGAGCGATCGCTTTTCTCATTGCCTCATTAGTGCGCTTAAACCGCCACCACTTTTCGCGCATTACAGGTTCACGGTTTGTCTCCCGTTCTGACTTGACGTGGACTCTAACATGATCGAAGGGGAGTTTGTAATCACTAACCTCCTCGATTGGCATATCACTGAAATCAATAATCCAACGCTCTGGTCTGCCATGAGGATTTTTCGCCAGGTTTGCGCCCATTGAAAACAGTTTAAGTACTTCCTGATTAAGTGGCTCAGCCTTTATCCAAGCTTTTACCTGCGCCTCGGTCACAAGAAAGCCTTTTCCAACGGGAATAACTCCCTGAAAGCATTGATTTCGGTTAGCGGATAGGCGAACAGCGGAGGAAACATCCGTTGTTGATGTCAGTGAGGAATTAATCTGAGAAACCTTTCGGTTATCCAGATGATAAGTACTAGGTTCTTTTTTGCACCAATTGACGAGACTCACATGAACGGCTGCTTCACCTGACCAAGGTTGAGTTGAAATGGCTTCATGGATGTAGCCGCCGTTCTGGGTAATGTAGTCTAGGGTTGCAGTTCGGCTCTTTCCTTGACTGATAGAATTAGTGCCGACAAGTCCAGCTCTGCCGTTTTCTCCTAGATGCTCGTGAGCGAGACGGAACCAATAAGAGCAAAAGTCTACAGAGTCTTTTACATTTGGAAAACGCTGAAACACATGGTCTATATAGTCATCCCCAAGAACTATCCTCATGTGCTTACCTCCCAGAAAAGGCGGGTTGCCTATGACAGCATCAGCTTTAGCCCATTTTGTGAATAGGGCATCCTCGCAAACAATATTCTGATCCAACGTATCCAACGGTAGAGCAGGCTCAGTTAGACCTTGTTTATCAATGGCGATTTTACGCGCAATCATCATTGTTGCTCGTGCCAGTTGAACGGCAAACGGGTTAGTGTCTATGCCATAGAATTGGAGCGGCGTAACAAAACCCATTTCTATCTGTTTGGCTGGAGTTTTGCGGCGTTCAGCTATTTTATTGAGCAATAGTTTCTCAAGACGTTAATAGAGGGTCGTATATTAGTCCATTTTTCCCTGGCACAGGCATCTAAAAAATTTAGTTCTTCTGGTGTCAGTTCAATTGGGTGAACTAGGGAGAACAGACCCCCATTGAAATAGTCCACACCCTTGTAACGTCCGGCTAGCGTAATTCCCGGATTATTCATTTCTCGGAACAACCCACCCAGGACATCATAGGTACTAGCTCCACTCAGGCAGTCCTGTATACAAGCGGTAAACAAGTCACGGGGTAGGAGTTCACGATCCTCGGCAAACATTGCCAGCACACACTGGAGCAAAAACCGCTGAATCTTCAGTTCATCGAAGTTCCTAGAATTGGTTCGTTTTTCCCGCTCAACGATAAGCTGATAAAGCTCCCCTAATTTCCGGGCTGTCCGGTCTGTTACCTCCACCTGATTGTTGCGAAAAACTGGAGTCTGATTCTCAAACTCCATAAACGTGAAGGCTCCACTTCGCTCTGGTAAATGCTCTAGCGAAATGGTATCTACCGGGGTATCAACCTGGTTAGCGAAATCATAAATCCAGAACTCATCAAAATTGCAGAGCATTGCATATCGAGGTCGATCAGGCGCAAGCCGCATCCAGTATTTCTCAACCTGGGTGTAATGCTTGTTAAGGTCTTCCCCCCGCTTTTTCATTTCGATTAAGACACGAGGCTTCCACACCAGGTCAGCAAAACCTGTCTTGTCCTTTTTACTGCCCTTAGCGACCCGTTTTTCAAAGGTTGCGCCTGCTTGTAATGCTCCTTCGTATCCGAAGGCTCGGAAAAACTGATTTAGGAAGGTTTGAGACTCTCCCTTTTCATCACCTCTGATGTGTTGCTTGCAGAAATAGACGAAATTTTGGAGGTTTGCAGAGGTTACTGGCACATCTTACTTTTGTAAAGATATACCTTTTTAACGACCTATGCCGTACTACTCCGGAGTTTAAATTACCCTATTCTGTTGCTATATATAATTGTTGGATTATTTGTAGAAGTAAAAAATGCGATGTCTCTCACAAAAACTCGACACGCCCCACCATTTCTTCCGGCGTATACACTTCATAAATTAGAAGCAGACTTTCAATGATTTTGCCAATCGAACGAGTTCCCTGCTTGCAGTATGTAATACCTGGATGATTGCTGGTGCGGCTAGCAATGCTCAGGAAGTCCTTGTCATGAGTCACAATTACACGCTGTTCTTGACGGATAAATGCTAACTGTGCCTCATCTAGGCTAGTACGCAATCCCACTTCAACCGTCGTTGTTACATCAATGCCGTAACGACGCAAGGCACGTGCAACCTCAGTGTCAATATGCTCGTCTAGGTGAAAGCGAACCCGTTCATTCACTTCTCAGTGTCCTGAGCTTTTCTTGCAATTGGGAAGGATTGTTACGCCTAAACGCTTCGACAAATGCATCGTCTTCCTCAATGCGTCGGTCAATTTCTTCCTGATGATCGAAATAATATGCCATCGCGGCATAAACTGATGCTAGAGATAAATCGTACTTACTAGCAACTTCTATCAGAGAGTGCCCCATTTTTAGATGCATTACAGCGATGTCTTCCACTGCGATTCTCGTACCAATGATGCGCGGTTTGCCACCCCGTATGTTGGGATTGATTTCAATATGTTCTACACTTATCTGTTCCATAAACTTCTTCACTTATCGTTCAATTACAGACATTAATCCTAACGCTCTTGATGAAGAAACTGATCGCTTTTTAATCTGGGTGAAGTGCGATCGCTTTTCTGCCTTCTCTAAAGTATTCAGAGTTTCACTTATCCGGAGAGGAAAATCTTGATATTCGGTTTTCAAAGGTACGTTTAGGTGCCGATTACATCCCTGGCATATGTGTCTCAATCAAGCTACCGTCAGGATTGTAGACATCTACGCGAATTCGGGCATTATCACTAATCGCTTCAAGCGCTTCTCCCAATGTCAAAATGTGATTGACAACACCCGCTTGAACATTAGAGTCACCTCTCGCTTTCGCGATGGTTGCAGTTTGTCTCACCTTTTCCATATAGCTAGGCGATAACCGAACCTGGATGGCGTTGCTGGTGAGGGTGTAACTACAAACCTGCTGGGTTTTGCCAAAGCAAGTTTGATGCAAATCACTTCGGGCTTGTTGTAGCTTCAAAACTGCCTGTAATTGCCCTTGTGCTTGCTTGAGAGCTTGTGTGTAGGGACTAATAAGAGATTGTGCCTTGGCGTGGTAAAAGGTGCCATTGGGAACCTGGTTTAAATAATTCAAAGCATTGCGCCAGTGAATCAATGCCATTGACCATTGACTATCAGATTGGGAATTTTTGGCAAGTTGAGCAATCCGGAGTCCTTGAGTGTAGGCATTAGTAGCAAATTGCTCTTGAGCTTTGCGATCGCGTGCTACAGCCATCTTTGGCAGATACAATGCTGACAACTGCTGTGCCTCTTCGTATGCCGTTGTGCCTTGAGGAATCTGCTTGAGACGGTTCATTGCAACCTGCCAGGTGGAATAGACGAGTTGCCAATGAGGTAAGGTTTGAGCGACACCTTGACGTGCCTCAGCAATTAACGCTGCTTCTTTTGCTGAGTTAATATAGCCTTGAGCCTGTCGCTCCTTGACCAATCGTTGATTGGTTTGGGCTAAATTCGCCTTGTATTCCTTAATTTTTTGTTGAGCCAAAGGTTGGAGATTGCTCTTTGTGGGAAGTTGTTCTAACTGTGCGATCGCTTCTCGCCATAGACTCTGCACTTCGATCCACCTTGAAGCTGGATGAGGCGGATTTTGACTTTTATAAGAAGCCCTCGCCGCCGTTTTCAATCCTGTCACCATCTCATCAACCCGTTCTGCTTGCGCTTCGTAGGCTTTCAGCAGTTCTTGAGCTTGCCGATGATGGCTCGACCAAGAAGGAATCGACTCCAGAATCTCAATTGCATCCAGCAACTGCTGTTGCGCCTCCAGAACATCCTTCCCTGAACCAGGGTTTTGCAGCGTTGCTGTAGATTGTTCACTCAAGCCTTGAGCCTCAGGAATTGCTCTACACACGCCAATGACACAAGGACGGGTGAGAACATAAAGGCTAGTGGAGAAAACAGCCAAACTCAAACCCACACCAGCAACAATTAATGGCAGCAAAGAGGACTTTGACTTGGGTTTGCTGGCTTCTGTCTCAGGTGATTCAGGCGACCAAACATCTGGTTGAGGCTCGTCTTCTGAAATCGGCTCATCCCAAGGGTGAGGCAACTCTGAATCGGTTGTCGGTGCCTCCAGGCTTTGAGTAAACTCACTTTCAGTCCAATCACTCTCTGTTTCCTCAACGGCGGGGTTAAGGAATTTCGGGAAATTCTCTACCGTTTCAACAGGACTCTCAGCAGTTACTATTGGCTCGGAGAGGGACTCTGTTAAGAACGAGTGAGAGGCATAAGATTGCTTTTGCCCTGCTACCCGCAAATAAATTTTTACCGGATTGCCAACTGACGAATGATGCTCAAGAATTACTTGCTCCAAAAAATCAAAGATTTCTTGTTGCTCTAGCATCACATCTAGCCGATGCTGAACCAAAATCACCAGCGCCCCTTCCTTAAGCAGACACCGCACCTGAATGGGGACAAGTGTCGAGAGTCTTTTCTGCAAGTCTGCCTGTAAAAGATGCCCTAAGATTTCTAAATCGTCGGGGCGCGTCGCTGTTTTCATCTGACCACACCGTTCTTCTAAATATAAGCTGTCGCTTTTTGTCCGTTGTATGTTGCAACCGACTACTGACTACTAACTACTGACCAATCACCCAGAGCTATAAACGAAGTCATTAGCCGACCTTGATGTAAAAGCCTGATTTTACCAGTTTCTCCTTGCGGGTAGATGCACAATACCAGTTTTCGTTGGAATTATAAACGAATACCTTGAGTGTTGTTTCAACCAACCTCTAATCTCTCCTGATCTTTTTAAGATGCAAATAGATACTAAACAGCACTTAACAAGCGACTAAAAGCAAAAAACTTATTATGACTCAGGCTTCCCCTTTAGCTGAACAAGTGATCTTGATTACTGGCGCTTCCGCAGGAATTGGCGCTGCCCTTGCCCGACAATTAGCTGTCAAAGCCTTGGGCATTCGCTTGGTACTGGCTGCCCGTAATCAGCAAAAGCTTGAGGCTGTAGCGACTGAGTGCCTTAAAGCAGGTGCAGATGTTTTGGTTGTGCCGACTGACATGGCTCAAGTTGAACAGGTAAAAGCCTTGGCACACTCAGCGATTGAACGTTTTGGACGAGTGGATGCCCTTGTCAATAACGCAGGTTATGGGCAGATGGGACCCATTGAATTAATCTTACCGGAAGACGCTCAACGACAGTTTGCTGTAAATTTCCACGGTCCATTAGTCTTAACCCAAACGTTAATCCCGGTCATGCGCGACCAAGGATGCGGACGAATTATCAATGTGTCATCCCTAGGAGGGCGCCTGCCGTTTCCGGCTGGCGGTATGTATAGTGCCTCTAAGTTTGCCTTGGAAGCACTTAGTGATGTGCTGCGAATGGAGTTAGAGGCATTTAATATCAAAGTCAGCGTAATCGAGCCTGGACCCGTAACAACGGAGTTTTTCAGTGTTGCTGGCGATAGAGTTGATCTGAATGTTCCGGAAGCTGGGAGAACACTCTATCGACCCGCTATACAGGCAATCAAGGAAATAGAACAGCAAACCGCGCCTCTAGCCTGGAGTTCAGAACGAGTAGCCCATGTGATTATCCGGGCGATTACTGACCGACATCCCCGTCCCCGCTACTTAGCAGCAACGGGTGGGAGGATGATGCTGTTCTTGATGACGAAACTGATGCCCACAAAGCTTTTGGATATGTTCTGGAAGCGTTTCTATAGAATTGACCAGGTTGAAAAAGACTGGAAAAGGCGCTCTAGTGTGTAAGCTAACGAACTCGTTAGAACCTCAGAGTTTGGTAACTTTGATCAGAACCACTGACTGTTAAACTACACTCCATTCATGGACTTATTAGAGTACCAGGCGAAAGCATTATTTCGTGAGATCGGCATTCCTGTTTTGCCGTCCCAACGTATTGACCATCCTAGAGACCTCAAGCGTTTAGAGATTCCTTATCCAGTGGTTCTGAAGTCTCAGGTGCCTACAGGGGGAAGAGGGAGAGCGGGTGGTATCCGTTTTGTGGAAAATACCATTGATGCGATCGCAGCCGCTAGGGCAATTTTCAACCTGTCGATTCTCGGCCAGTATCCTCAAGTGTTGCTAGCCGAGTCCCGCTATAACGCGGAACAGGAGTTTTTTCTGGCAGTCATCCTTGACTACACACTGGGGCGTCCGGTTCTCTTGGGTTCTTCCAGAGGCGGTGTCAATGTGCAGGCAGTGATCGAACACCTGCAAAGGGTTGTCGTGGATCAAGAATTTTCTCCCTTTTATGCGCGGCGTCTAGTTCTCAAAATGGGACTGCAAGGTAATCTCATTGAGTCTGTGAGCGGGATTGTGCAGAAGATGTACCAGCTTTTTGTCGAAAAGGATTTGGACTTAGTAGAAATCAATCCCCTCGGTATCAGTTCCACAGGTGAGATGATGGCTCTAGACGGCAAAATTATCGCCAATGACAATGCTCTTGGTCGTCATTCTGAGTTGGCAACTTTAGTTTCAACCAGTAGTGATAGTGAAGACCAACAACTGCCGACCAAGTCCTTGACTGAACTCAACTGGACAGAGGGCGATGGCAATATTGGCATCCTTTGTAATGGCACTTGTCTTGCTGCCGCAACTTTAGATTTGATTTACCGGGCAAAGGGAAAGCCAGCTACTTGTCTGATTGTGAATGGATATGCTAGTTGGGATTTACAGTCTACGTCTTCTCCAGTGCAACAACTGCAAGGCGCACTACAGCAGCTTACGAGCAATGACGGCATCAAGGTTGTTTTGGTCAACATTTTAAGTAGCCCTGCTGCCAGTGAAGAAGTAGCGGAGGTCATTGCTAACTATCTCCTTTCTCACCTTGGGGAAACATCCGTGTTGAATGAGGCAGACCGAACGGAAAAAGCGATCGCAATGACCTCACGTTTCCGCCAAGAACGAAGTGATGGTAGTCGTCTTAGCCTCCAACGAACAGCCTCTCGACCCCAACTGCCTCAATTTGTTATTCGTGTTGTTGGGGGGAATTTTGATACGGTCAAAGAGGATTTGGTAAACATGCCTGTACACTGGATTGATAATCTGGATGAGGCAGTTGCAAAAGCAATATCCCTCGCAACAGCAGCGATCAAGAAAGCCTAAGGTTAATCTCCTCTAGCAAGAGCTGGCTGTTCTTGTTATGCTCAAACATCTTCATCTTGCATCTACAGCACACGCACATCCAGCAATTATGAACTTGACACCAGACAGCAAAGTCCTGGTACAGGGCATTACACAACCACTTGGCTCCTACCACGCTGCACGAATGAAAGCCTATGGCACGAATGTGGTGGCAGGGGTTAGCGCAGGTCAGGGAGGGCAAGAATTACATGATCTTCCCGTGTTTGACCTAGTTGAGGAGGCGTGTAACTATGCTGGGTCTGTGGATGCAACGGTTATTTTTGTAGAACCCTACAATGCCCTTGATGCAGCCTTAGAAGCCATAGACGCTGGAATTGGGCAAATTGTTCTTGTCACGAGTGGCATTCCGCCTCTAGATATAGTTCGTCTGTTGCAGAAAGCACAATTTACTGACACTCTGGTCATTGGTCCTAGCAGTTCTGGGATTATTGTGCCAGGAAAACTTTTGTTGGGTACTCAAGAGAGTGAATTTTACACACCTGGCTCAGTAGGGGTGATCACTCGTGCGGCTACCCTTAGTTATGAAATTGCGCTGACACTGACTCAGGCAGGACTAGGACAGTCAATAGCAGTGAATTTAGGTAGTGATGTCATTGTTGGTTCTTCTTTTCTCCAGTGGCTTCAGGTTTTGGCAACAGATGAAAATACAGAAGCGATTGTTTTAGTGGATCAGACAGGGGGCGGGAGTGAAGAAGCAACCGCTCAATATATTGCCGAAGCCGTTGATAAACCCGTAGTTGCCTACGTTGCTGGACGATATACACCTGTAGATAAACAAGTCGGTAATGCCAGTGCTATCCTTGCCGCTCAGCTATCAGGGCCAGTGACTAATGCCAGTACCGCTCAACACAAAGTTGCTGCGTTCAAGAAAGCGAAAGTACCAGTGGCAGAACGTCCGTCTCAGATTCCTGAGTTGGTAAGAAAGGCGCTCAAAAAGTGAGATTTTGGGGAAATGCGATCGCCTTTTGAGCCTGATGTCAAGTTGTATTCAAACTAACTTTCTCTCCCCCTGCTTCCCCAACACTCAACATTCAACTAATGGGAACTGGATGTAGTAGCACAACCTACCGGATAAGCTGATTTATAAGTACTAGACCGCTTACCAAACCAACTGTAGCGATTATCGCGCATTTGCTCATAAGCGTGATCGCCAACCCATTTCACTCCAGGCATAGCTCGGTAAGCTGAGATAAACATATTCCCAACTGGCAACAACTGCCCAATCTCCTCTGCCGCATCACTGCCTTGCCACCGACGCTCTGGGAATTTTGCATCAATTAAAATCATCCCCATCTCGCAGTCTTGGGATGTTACACAAAAAGTCTTCAATGTTTCTTCATCCTGCATTGGGATGTAATCAAAGATTCGTCCCTGATCCAGGTTTTCGAGTAGCTGTACTAGAGTGACACAAAGATTGCAATTGCCGTCGTAAATAACGTGGTAGTTCATATCAAAAGAAGTATCTTTTACAGAAAATGGCGATATAGCAGAAAGCTATCAGCTATCAGCCATCAGCTTTTTTGTTTGGCTAACTAGTAGCCTTTAACTGCACCTCATTTAACTGAGAACTGCTATATATCCTTATTCTTAACCCAGATTGAAAACAAGATACCTAAAAACGCAATATCCCTCTTCTGTCACTCTCCGGTTTTTCCTATTATTAATATTTTCTACAAAGGAGGTATATTAGGGAATACAGCGTTTGCCCATCTAATTTTGGCAATTTCCCTACTCTGATCAATTTCTATGAAGGAAAAAGTCTGCGATCGCCTACCATAGGTTAGTTCTAGACTTCAGCAATGGCAAAAGTTTTCGGAGAGTGACAGAAGAGGGATATAGCGGTGCTCATGTGGATGAGGTACAGCAAGGTGTGTGAAACACGAGAGCGTGCAAGGAAAACAAAAAGCTGATAGCTGACGGCTTTCTGCTATAAGACAGGACTTACGCACTTCAACACGCGGTACGGACGCACGCAATGCGCCTTTCCCCAATACAAAATTAGGTTTTCACCGATATTCCTGATATCCGTTCTAAGGCTGCGTAAAAGGCAGCATCTGTCCTGAACAGTTAAGTAAGAGAGGTTTGACCGAAGACACAGAAGCCTCCACCACTCATCCAGGAGGTAGGACAAAATGAAATTATATTGGAAGAAAGTACTTGTAAAAACAACAATTTGGTTAGCGGCTGAAATCATGCTGAACCTACTTGGACTCGACAATATTGCTGACTACAGTGAGTTTATCTATGGGCAAGAGGTTGCGCTGTTGAACTCACATCAACCAGCAATCGTTGTGCCTGCTACTTAGAAACAAAATGTGAATTGAGCTTTTTCCTATAGCAGTGGTGTCTTCAGCTACAGTCCTTGTATGTACTCTAGATAACAATAGGGAGTTGGATACTTGCGTAGCAGTCATCTGCTTTGACACAAAGCTAATTCATGAAACCCCGTATCATTGTCTGTGGATTGGGACGCACTGGATATAAAATTTTCAGCTTACTGAAGCAACAGGGAGCGGCTGTTGTTGGCATCAGTGATAGACTTCTATCGAATGAAGGGGATAGTGTCGTAATTGGAGATTTGCGCGTAGCCTCTACTCTACGGCGAGCAGGGATTGAGGAGGCTCAAATCCTGATTCTCTCTAACGATGATGATGGACTAAATCTGGCAATTCTGACTCAGGCGCGAGTAATTAATCCTCGGATTCGTATTGTTAACCGATTGTTTAATAGTAGTTTAGGCGATCGCCTTGATCAGACGCTTCCTGATCATGTCAGCCTGAGTGTTGCTGCTCTGGCAGCACCTGTGTTTGTTTTTGCGGCACTGGGAAATCAAGCTATTGGACAACTGCGGCTATTTAATCAAACATGGCCAATTTATGAAGAATACATTCATGACAATCATCCCTGGATTGGACGCCCGTTAAGTAACCTCTGGGATGATCGATCGCGAATGTTAATTTACTACCTCCCGGTAAAGGGTCAGGTCGATTTAGTATCTGCTGTTGCTGAAGGGCAACGGTTACAACGAGGCGATCGCCTAATTATTGGCACCCAGCCCAAAGTCCATAGCCGTCGTCAATCCTGGCTGCGTAAATTTTTCAAAGTTCTTACCAACCTGCGAGAGTTTCACAAGCACGCTCAACCCGTACTAGTGGTGAGTTTTGCTCTGTTGCTAATGATTTTTTTGGCCACAGCTATCTACATTTGTGTTGACGAAAACATTACAGTTGTCGATGCTCTCTACTTTTCCGTTGGGATGATTACGGGTGCAGGTGGTCAAGAACAAGTGGCAGAAAAAGCCCCCGACGGCATCAAGATTTTTACAGCGGTAATGATGTTGGTGGGTGCTGGGGTGATTGGAATTTGCTACGCCCTACTCAATGATTTTGTTTTAGGAACCCGCTTTAATCAGTTTTGGGATGCTGCGCGTGTTCCCAGCCGCCATCACTACATCGTCTGTGGCTTAGGTGGCATTGGTGTTCAGATTGTCAATCAACTCCATAATCATGGTCATGAAGTGGTCGTGATTGAGCGCGATGCCAACAACCGCTTTCTCCGCACGGTTCGTTCTTGGGGCGTACCCGTGATTCTTGGTGATGCCAGTTTATCTACAACCCTAAAAGCCGCTAACATTCATGCCTGTGAAGCCCTGTTAACGGTAACAAGTGACGACATGTCGAATGTCGAAATTGCTCTAAGTGCAAAAGCCCTAGTTCCAAAATTGCCCGTAGTGGTGCGTAACCAAGACCCACAGCTTGCTTGTACTGTGCAACAGGTTTTTAACTTTGAGGTAGTGCTGAGTCCAATAGAACTAGCAACGCCGTCCTTTGCGGCAGCGGCATTAGGTGGACGCATTTTGGGAAATGGGATGACTGGCGATACGCTTTGGGTGGCATTGGCTACGCTGATTACACCGGGACATCCCTTCTGCGGACGCTTGGTTAAAGAGGCGGCAATGGATGCTGACTTTGTACCACTTTACATAGAAACTAACAGCCAGACGCTCCACGGATGGGATGTTCTGGAAACTTGTCTACATGTTGGCGATGTTTTGTATCTAACGATGCCAGCCTCTGGACTAGAGTTGTTGTGGCGTGTGACTCCTTCTCATCTGATGGTCAGCTAATCATCCGGTTACAGTTGCAGAATGAGTTATTAAGAGGTACTGAGGCATCACTCAAGTAAGGCGAGAAGTCACTGAGGGATTAGTTTAGGTTTTTTCCCTAACACCTAACCCCTCTACCTCTTTTGTACGAACTGGTACTAGCTAGCACCAAGATAAGCGGCGAGTGCTTCGGAATCGCCAATTAATTTACCATCAACAAAGACTTGGGGAACTGTTGTTCCACCTGAGACTGCCCGCAATGAGCGAGTAGTCACCTCTTTACCTAGGACAATTTCTTCATAATCTATACCATTCTCCTTTAGCATCGTCTTGGCACGAGCGCAGAATGGACAACCTACTTTTGTAAACAGGGAAACTAATTTGGGTTTTGTTGCCTCAGGGTTGATATAGTTGAGCATTGTCTGGGCGTCAGACACCTCAAACGGGTCACCTGGCTTTTCTGGTTCAATGAACATCTTGTCAATTACGCCATCCTTGACCAGCATGGAGTAGCGCCATGACCGTTTACCAAACCCTAGTTCAGCTTTATCCACCAACATTCCCATGCCATCAGTGAATTCGCCATTGCCATCGGGAATCAAAGTAACATGTTCTGACTCTTGGTCTTTTGCCCATTCGTTCATCACAAAGGCATCATTGACGGAAATACAAACTATCTCATCAACGCCGTTTTCTTTAAAGACCTTAGCTAACTCGTTGTAACCCGGTAAGTGGGTTGATGAACAGGTTGGAGTAAACGCACCTGGTAAGGAGAAGACAATCACTGTCTTCCCATTAAATAGTTCATCTGTAGTGAGATTCACCCACTCGTTGTTCTGGCGAGTACGAAAGGTAACATTGGGAACTTTTTGTCCTTCGCGATTGGGCAACATGAATATGGCTCCTTGATTAATCAACTTTAAACGTATTCGTTATGACTATGACTTGTCAAGAGGGTGAACAAGATTGCCAAATCTTAAAGGTCGAATTACCGAAAATTAGTGGGTCTAAAACCCCATCTTTCTAGGACGGCTTTTTATAGGCTTCAATCTTGTAGAACTCCTAAGGAGGAAATACAAGAGTTTGGATAGAGTTTAGCCAAGGCAAGACTCCTAACACCACTTGTTTCAGCCCAGGATTGAGTGGCAGGGAAATAAATATTTATCTTCCCAAGGTATGATTTCGATCAAAATCAACTTTATTGTCAAAGTACGATAGAGTTAGGCGCTTGTTGCTACTCACTTTGCTGCGTGAGCGTACTTCAGCAAACTAAATCACCGAAATAGGTGGATTATCCCATCCGTTACAAACACCGTGGCTCAGGTTATTCTCGAAAACGTTTATAAAAGCTTTCCTGGTCGCAAGGGAGAGCGAACTATCGCACCAGTAACAGCAGAACCGTTATTGACACCAAGCGATGAGGGACTCGTTGCAGTGAGAGAGACACCTTCGCCCACAGGCAGTGTCAGTGTCCTGCGGCGCATTAACCTGTCAGTGCAAGATGGGGAGTTTATGGTGCTGGTTGGGCCTTCTGGCTGTGGGAAAAGTACCTTACTACGCTTAATTGCAGGGCTAGAAGAAGCAACTGGCGGCAACATTTGGGTGGGCGATCGCTTAGTAAATGACTTAGCACCCAAAGAACGAGACATTGCTATGGTGTTTCAGAACTACGCCCTCTACCCTCACTTGAGTGTGTATGACAACATCGCATTTGGACTGCGACGTACAAAATTAGGGAATGGGGAGTTGGGAGTCGGGAGTGGGGAAGAACAGACACCAAAGCAGGTTCCTGGTTGGACGGAGGATGCATTGGTCGCCTTGACGCGATCGCTTCCTAAGGGACTACGCTATCTCTCTGATAAAGAAAAAGCAGTTGATGAACAAGTTCGCACTGTTGCTCAGTTACTGCAAATCGAGCCACTGCTGAACCGACTACCGAAACAACTGTCGGGAGGACAAAAGCAACGGGTTGCTTTAGGACGGGCGATTTCCCGGAATCCCCAAGTCTTTTTGATGGATGAACCACTCTCCAACCTAGATGCCAAACTTCGAGCAGAAACTCGTACCCAAATTGTCAAACTTCAACGGCAACTCGGTACAACAACAATCTACGTCACCCATGACCAAACCGAGGCGATGACAATGGGCGATCGCATTGCTGTCATGAACCAAGGTCAAATCCAACAACTTGCTCCCCCACTCGAACTGTATAACCAACCCGCCAACAAGTTCGTTGCCGAGTTCATTGGTTCACCACCGATGAACTTTCTCACCGTGCAGGTTAAAGCACCCCTTTTAATTCAGCACTCCCAATTCCGCCTTACGCTCCCAGAAGTCTGGAGTTCAGTATTACAAAAATATGATGGACTCTCTCTAACTCTCGGCATTCGTCCAGAACATCTAAGTGTTGGCGTTCCTGCGCCCAAAAATATACCAGTGCAAGTTGACCTTGTCGAAGCACTGGGCAACGATACTTATCTATCCGTTACTTTGGCTGAATCGTCTACTCTACAAGTCCGAATTCCACCTGATCAAGTTGTCAAAATCGGTGATGCACTTTGGCTATCAATAGCCGTAGACAAAATTCATCTATTTGACCCCCAATCTGGTCTAGCAATGCGGTCTGATTATTGAATGCTACAGGAACTTCTACTGATCTCTAAAATCTGTTGATAGCTTTGCGTCCCTTGGCAAACCTCTCGCGATCCATCACAACCCCATCACCCAGATCGGCTAATGCCATAGTTAGAGTCGAGACTCCAGTGGCTCACAAAAATTGTCTACGCCTTGCCTCATGACATACATCAGCACTGGTGTAGCGAGGATTCCAGGAAGTAGAGGTGTTGCACCTAAATAGGCAACAACAGGTGCAAATGACCCATTAAGCAAGTCTTCCCGAAATTCTTTTTGACAAATCACCGCACGGCATTTCCGAGCTAAGGCATCTAACCACTCAGCATTGTCTCGCTGTGGTTGCTGTCCAGCCCGGATTGCTAATGCGATCGCTGCATCTTCCAAATTCCCCTCACAATCCTCAATCGTGTCGAGAGCTTTCATGGCATCAGGGTTGTTTGCTAATTCAGAGCGAAACTGAGCAATTTCTTGAGAAGTAATAATGGTCATGGAGTATGTCTGGCAATTAACCCAGTATCGAACATAAATAAGCCTCTACACTATTCTGCCAAAGGTCGTAACCCGTGTCTTGCCCAAAGAGCGTGTAGAGAAGGAGAAATAGAAAGATAAGCTGCTATACGCCTAATTTTCCTGATCTGGACGAGTTGTTGGTCGATGCCATGAGAAATTGGTAATTATGGCTACTGATACACGAACTTGCGGAAGGCGATCGCATCAATGTGGTGGGGTGCGATCGCTTTTGGTGTTCAAGTTTGGATATACCTATACATCGCTTTAGTTGGCTAGATTAAAAATGTTAACTTTTGTTAAATTAACTTAAAAAACTTTGGAGATTTAGAGCAAATTCTTTTGGATTTTCAAAGTGAATATTATGACCGCAGTTACTAATTATTTTCAGTTGGGCTGATTCACATAATCTTACCATTTCGGAATTTATGGCTCTAAATTTTTCATCATACTCTCCAACTAACAGCAGTAAGTGATTTTGGTTATTTTTTAGTTTATCCCATAAAGAAGGTTGCTGTCCTGTACTTAAGCCGCGAAGTGATTTGGCTAATTCCAAAGGATTATTTTGTAAGCGTTTTTCCAACATAACATTAAAATTTGAGTGTTTATTCAAAGACGCAAAAAGTGGTTGACTATACCACTTCAATAAAAATACGGGAAAATCAATTATCTCTAATTGATGCGCTAGTTCTAAATCTCGCTGAATTCGTTCAGCTTGATCCCGTTTAGTTTTTAAACCAGGAGAGGCAGATTCAAGCACAACCCTAGAGAAGCGTTGTGGGAAATGAAGATTCAAGTAGAGAGCCAGTCGTCCCCCCATCGAATAACCAATCAAAGAGCAAATTTCAATGTTTAAATTGTCAAGTAAGTTAATTAAGCCATGAGCAGTATTTTGCATCGAGTAGTACCCATTGTCACCTATAACCTTAGTTCTTCCATGACCAGGTAGGTCAACGGCAAGGCAACAAAATTTTTCAGACAACAACGATATGACTTCATTAAATTCATTGCTGTCACCCATAAAGCCATGCAAAAAAAGAATCAGTGGCTTATCTCTATGACCACTGAACGAATAGTGAAATTTGAATTTGTCACACAGCATCGTCTACAACCACTTTGAAAGTTATATGAGAAATATCTTGCTCCGCTATAGCTGAGCGAAACTACAATACATCACCTTGCGCTTGTGTTACTGTAAATCGGTCTTATGACATTTAATAAACTGCCGAGGTGATAGTCATGCCGATGTTGAAATTAACAGTTGGGCAGGTAATTGAGTTGGTCAAGCAATTGCCACAAGAGGATAAGTACGCCGTATTGCACGCCATTAACCCGGACATAGATGCGCGGATGGAAGATAAGTTAGAACGGGAAAAAGAACAGCAGTTGCGTGCCGTGAGTGCTAAGCGAGGACTAGATTGGGATAAATTGAGTGAAGACGATCAAGAGGTAATTGCCAAGAATTTATTGCAAAAGAGCATGTAAATTTTGAGTCGTAATTCAGTAGGGTGGGATTTGCCCGCCCTGCCCCATAAAAGCGATCGCTTGCCTTCTAAGCAAACAGTCGCGCCACAGTGCAAACAAAACCAGGTAGCAGAGGACAAGTCAGCTCATCATTACTAAACAGCGTTGCAATCAGCCTTAAACTCGCTTGTTCCCGTCGATAAACCTCAATTTGTTGCGTTTGCCAATCAATAATCCAGTACTCCTGTACTCCCCGTGCTGAGTAAAGTTTGAGCTTCGCCACTCGATCTCGCCGTTCATTCTCACCGCCAGGAGATAGCACCTCAACAATTAACTCTGGCGCGGCGGTTAGATGCCCTGCATCATCTAACAGGACAGCGAGGCGTTCATTACTAGCCCAAACCACATCAGGGATAACATTATCAGCATCTGAAAAAATAATCCCTGGATTAATTGCGGTTCGTCCTAAACCAGTAGACTGTGACCATCCATCAAGGGCAGCAAAGAGCCTGCCACAAGCTTCTTGATGTTTCCAATGTGGTGATCTGGTCACTAATAACTCTCCATCAATAATCTCATAACGGTTCCCGTTATCTGGCAAGAGTTCCAAGTCGGCTGTAGTCCAGCGTAGTCGTTCATCTGTAGTCTGGCTCATACAAGCTACTCATAGCAGGGGATTGCTCATATTTTAGGATATGCAACAAAAAGGGCGATCGCACAAAGACTACGACAATCTTTAGAAGAACAAGCAAGATACCCAAACCTACCCCGAAGCTATACAAGATTGGAATGTAGTTAGAAACTCTATCAAAACTATTTTTCCTAAAATAGGAGTTTTGCTTTGAACCTTTTGGAAACCAAACGAATGTTTATTCGGCAATTAACTAGAGATGATGTAGATAACTTGCTTGGAATCTTCTCAGATTTTATAGCAATGCAATATTATCCCAATACCAAGAGTCGGGAAGAGACAGAGGAGTGAATTCGTAGGAATTTAGAAAGTTATCAAAAATATGGTATTGGGTTATGGGCAGCGATTCTTAAAGATTTAAATGGGTTTGCTGGACAATGTGGCTTAGTTGTTCAGCACGTTGATGGCAAAACGGAGATTGAGATTGGCTACTTATTTTTGAGGAAATATTGGGGGCAAGGCTTGGCAACGGAGGCAGCATTAGCTTGCCGTAATTATGGATTTACGAGCCTTAACTTTACTCGGCTTATATCCTTGATTAACCCAAACAATATGCCATCCCGAAGAGTTGCGGAAAAAATTGGTATGACATTGGAGAAGGAAGTAAAGTGGGAGAAAACGGGCAATATTATCTGTGTATATGCGATCGCACGGATGTGACGGAAGGCTGAGACTATGAAAGGAACATTGCCATAGTTCGGAAGACTTGCACCCTCCACTTCAGACCTTCATCGCCTTGTAGTTTAAATGTAGTATAACCATAACTATAGCCAACCTCCTTGATCAGATTTCATGAATCTAATCGCTTTTCTCCTTCGTTCGTCCTGGACTACAGTAGCGATCGCTGCCGTTACAGGTTCCCTAAGTGGAGCTTGTAGCACGTTCCTAATTGCCTTAAGAACTAGGGACAAACCGTATTTAGCAACCTTAACAAGGGCTGTATTCTCTCTGCTAGCCTCATAACAGCAAAAAAAGCTAAGCTATACTGCGGTATAGATCGAATTGATAAGGTCACAATTAATGAACAGTTCTGAAGGCACTTTGTTTTTAATTACTGCCGTTATCCTTCTCGTTTTTGTAGGCTGTGGCGTGTCGAGATTTGATGAGTGCAAGAGGGCAGGACAAAAAGATATTTCTTGTGTTTTTCAGTTTTGGTAAATTAAATAATAAATTGGCACTATTCCTGGGGAAAGGCTTGGAGTAAGACGACAGAACTCACGACTAATAAACCACCCAGGATTTGTCTAGCTACAAGTTCCTCTCCCAAAAAAAGGATTCCGAGCAACACAGTTACGACAGGTTCAATCGTCGATAAAATTGCAGTTTGAGCTGTTCCTAATCGGCGGATACCTGCAAATAAAGTCACAATTGGTAGCACCGTGGCGATGAGTATCAATCCGCCTACCGTTCCCACTGCAACCGGAGTCTTAGGAAAAATTAGTCCATCTCCTGAGAATGCAGTTGCAAGAAAAGAAAAGGCAGCGCCCAAGGAAAGATAGGCACTGGTTGTTACTGGGGAAACCGATCGCACTAGACGTGCCCCAAAAGTAAGATAGAGTGCATACCATCCCCCAGAGGCAACCCCTAACAGTAGACCAATTGGCTTTACTGTTGCTCCACTCAAATCAGCAGTAAGCAGACAGCCAACAAGAGCAAGACTAAGGGCAATCTGGCGATTCCGTCCTGGACGCTCTCCTTCTGTTATCCAAGCAAGAAGAGTGACAAAGGCGGGATACGTGTAGAGTAACAAGGCAGTAACACCAGCACCAGCATAAGTGAGGGCGGCAAAGAAAAGGCTGGCTTGGATGGCGTAGCCTATGGCACCCAGTAGTGTTGCCAAGATAGCTAAGCGCTTCTCTAAACGCCAGTTACCCCGCCAAACTAGCCAAGCCCAAAATACGACTGCTGCACCGAGAAAGCGCCAAGCAAGAGTACTGGGTAGATCTAATCCTTCTGCATAGGCAAGCTTTGCCAGAATTCCGAGTGTGCCGAATCCTGTGGCAGAGATGACGACTAAAGCAACTCCAACACTATCAGGTTGCGACGCGATCGCTTCTTCAGTTACTGGTTTGTTACGTGGCATGAATTCCTTGAAACCACGCTTATATTAAGCATTAAAGGAGACAAAGTTGGACATATTCAACTTCCTCTGATTCCACGGCTAGGTTTGTGTTGTCAATCAGACTAGAGCTAGAATCTTGCCAATTAGTCTCCATCCCAGAGAGCTTTCCATCCATTGCTAACCAATACTTGAAGACCTCAAAACGACCATCATCAGGGTTAATGACCTGATAAACCCTCACTCGACTTTGAGAAATTCCTTTTGTGGGAGCAGCTTTTTTGCAAGATGCTTGACGAGTACGACCAACACATCGAAGTCCGTAGCCAACTTTCTCCAATAAACGTCTGACAATCGTGATGGGTGCCGCATTCTTAGCAAGTCCAATACCCAAGGTCGTCTTGAGTGCAGCACGGTTAGAAAGTGCCAACGCTGCCATTGCCCTCAAGTCTTCATCAGTACTTCTCAACTCTCGTCCCGATTGCAGCAATACCGGGACACCTAAAAGTTCCATCGTACCAACAGATGATCCAAGTTGAGAACGGTTGAAGTCAGGAAGAAAGATGCTGCCATCCCCAAGCTCAATCAGCATTTGGGCACAGGCGGCATCCCGTTGAGCAAGATATTCCCGTCCTACGGTCAGAAAGTAGTGAAGTTGTAGCTTTAGATACCAGCCTGCGTCATCCTGAGCAACCAGTTGAGCTGTAACTGGAATACCATAGCGTCGCTTTAAATCGTGCTTCCGCTTTGCTCGTCGTTGTGCTGTTGTTTTCACCAAGCGTCTTTGCAAAGTTTGATATTCATTTTCGCTGAGGTCTTCGCTTTGTGCGATCGCATCACACTCGGCTTGATAATTTTGGTCTCTCACAGCAGCAATAATTGCTGTTAACGAATTCGTTTCGGCTTGAGCATCCTGTGCTGGGGATTGGGAACTAGGAGCTGACGAATCATCAACAGTATTCTCAATAGTAAAATCAACGGGGGGGGGTTTGATGACTTGATGACCTTCAGCTTTCAGTGCTGCCAGTACCGACTCTCGATACTGAGTCATTGAGGCATTATGCCGGACAGCCATCTTCGCCCAGCAAAGTAGCGATTCCGCCTGAAAGCTTGTTTCAATATCGTCGAGTGCATCAAAATCGGATTGCTGGAGCAACCGGACATTCAACTGTGTCAGACTCTGACCGGATGTGAGTAACGATGGAATTGAGGTGGAGCCATTGCCAACTTGATTAAAGCCATAGGGTGCCACCCAAATGAACCGGGGCAAATTTTCGCGGATGCGTCCTAAGGCTTGACGCACTGAATTCTCACTTTGAACCCCTTGGGCAATTCCCCAGACGGAGGTAAAGTGTCCTCGGATATCAATGCTTACTCCTGTTTCAATTGCAGGACTGGCTAGCACAACATCATAGTTAGCCAAAACCTCATCGAGGGAAGTCATGCAGCCGTAAGCAGGATGAGTCGGTTCCGATAAGGATTCTGAATCAATTCGCAGTATCCTTAATTTTGGGAATTTCTGTTTGAGGTAAGCCTCCAAGGTACAGGTTCCCCACTGGCTCTTAAGCTTCTGGGCACAAAGGCAAACAAACGGTTTCCCTCCAAGGGCAATATGCTTTTCCAGGTCTTGAACGAGTCTTTGAGGTGTGCTTTCTGGATAGCTGTGTACTCGCCAGGATTCATGCGCGTCGGGTTTCCAGTCGTTGTTAATGATAAATAGTTCAGGCTGGACTCCTGAGAGAGAAACCAAGTAATCAATTGAGACATCACTCAAGTCAGCATCTGCAACGAAGACTTGACCCTCACCCCCCAAAACATTCTGCATCAGGGTCTTCAACGACTTGAGGATAGGCACCCGATTGCTACTACAGGTACTAGAGTCCAACCCATGCCAGAGAACTTGTTCAACTTCATCAATAATTACAACTCCATCCGACCAGTTGATAGCATCGAAACGAGCTTGAGAGGTGGGATGAAGCGAGTCAAGACAAAGACCATAGCCAAGTAAAGCACCACTAGGGTCGTCTTTGACTTCGGTAATGTAGTTCAACCCAAAGCGTTGGCAGAGTGCCTCCACTAGTCGTATCCGATGACCAATCACTAAAATCCATTGCTTTCGCGCTAAGGCTTCTTTGACAACACCTTCTAATAACTGAGTCTTGCCTGTGCCTTTGGGGGATTTAATCGCAATCAGTTTGGCTGTATCTGGAATCGGAAGTTCGCCAAGATAGCGGCGCTTCACCCGCAAATCGGCAGGATAGGTCAGCCTTGTTAAGGATTGGGCTTTCCAAGTATCGAGAGTGGGTGCTGAGGTATAGGCTTCTTCAAATACGGTTTTACCATGAGTGGCAATCAGGTCATCTACCCCTTTCCCTAAGTCGGGGTTCCAGGTGATGATTTTGACAGGACTTCCCTGCTGAGTGAACAAGTATCCCAGTTGTCGGATAGCGGTGTTCACAGCTTTGATCGTTGTGGGTTTTGAGTCTTGATCGAAGGTGAGGTAAATGGCTCTACCTTGGGTTGCTAGTTTCTCTAACGGAGGGATAAGGCGAGACTTACCGATGCGTTTTCCTTGTTCGTCTCGTGGCACTCGATATCCGCTACATACACCAGGTAATGCGATCGCAGCATAACCTGCAGTCAGTAAAGCTCCAGCTTTTTTCGCTCCCTCAGTGATACACAAGGGAATTTCTGGGTGATCGACAAGCCACTGCCAGAAACCTTGGTCAGGTTGCTCAGAAGCGATCGCGTCTGGTGGCACTGTGAGAGAATAGCGAGCTGCGATCTGTTGCCAGAGATGCAGGGGAACCCGCAGAGCAAAGAGTCCTGTTGGCGCTAGGGGAGGATGTTCATACTTAATCAGCTTTCTGGAGTCAGCACTGTGACGCGGCTGACTCGGCTTGAAACAGCCCCACAAGTCATCAGTTCCAGTAAGTATGTCAATTCCCGAACACCACCAGCCTCCCTGTTCAATGTGTTGATAGCGTTCAAGGATGTGACCCTTAACTCGACCATCATTGCGTCTAGGGAGGGTATCGGCATACAGCAGATACTCGTAGGTATTTTGACCTTCTAAAGGGGTAACGTTGAGGTGGGTTAGCTGGTCATCGACACAGCTATTGCCCCACTCCTGAAGATGATTCACGGGCTTTTGGTGACGTTGGTTCTAGAGACTCATCCAAAATACACTACATCTAGTAGGTTATGTAAAAAACTTTGGAGAAAACCACTATTTGTAGAAAGGTACCCAAATTTCCTAAGGAATAGTCCTCTTGCATAAATCCTGCAATGCCTCCTAAATCCACGCCAGTTGCTCTACTTGGGGAGACCCCAAGACCGCACTGGCTCCCCAATTTTGGGGGACTTTGATTCAGGTTGCTTCCAGAATGGGGGGGGCTAGGGGGGCGAAAATCAACTTTTGCAAGAAGTCTAATCTTCTTTCCTTTACCCCTTCCCCCTTCACCTTTCCCCTAACTTAGAGCAAGCAGTTTACTACATATCCTTGACATACATAATCTGCGTGTACACCTTGCGGAAGCCAACCGACTCATAAAGCT
Organism: Microcoleus sp. FACHB-SPT15; assembly: GCF_014849525.1. Lineage (NCBI taxonomy): Bacteria > Bacillati > Cyanobacteriota > Cyanophyceae > Oscillatoriales > Microcoleaceae > Microcoleus > Microcoleus sp. FACHB-SPT15. The sequence goes on from NZ_JACJNU010000051.1 coordinate 93,137, forward strand.
GTCCTGCACCTGATGGATTCTCACTATCCACACCAAGCCTTGCTGTATCCACACCAGCTACTTTCAACCGTTGCATTCCGGCAAGTAACATAGCTCGTGCTAATCCTTTGCGGCGAAAGCCTCGTCGCGTACCTAAAGTACTAATCCAGCCTTCATTGCGTCCACTACGCTTGTTGTCTTCTGGGCTAATGTCGCAGTGACAGAAAGCGGCAAATGTCCCATCTGCTGCAACAGCAGCCAAATCCAATTCAGGCTTGTAGTCCGGGTCAGTCAGCCAGTGTTTGTAACTCTCAACAGTTAAATCGTGATGATTCCAGTGGTCAATAAACGACTGGTTGAATAGCTCAATCCAAGCTTCGGCATCCTCATTGCTTCTGATTTGACGGATTGTGAAACCATCTGGCAACTGGAATTCTGGGATAGGGAGAGAAAGCGATTGCTCCATCGTGAAGAAGTAGCGGTCAGCTATGAAACCGCAGCTTTCTAGCAGCGCAATGCGATCGCCTAGCGCTTTTGAAGGAGAATCGGATTGGTTAGCGCGAGAGCCAGAGCGCAGCTTTACCTGCACGCCACGCTCTTGACTGACCTCGCGCATCCGTCCTTCTGCCCACGCAACGATCTGCCTTTCGAGATCGCCGCCCCGTGCCGTGGGGAGGACGCGAAACCATAGAAAACCATCAATTACTTCACCTGTCGGGGGAATCCACAACCTACCCATACCCACTAGCTGACTGTCTGCATCTTTCCAGAGGCGGATATCACGCGACTTATCCAGTGATGGCTCATCAAATTGTTGCTGGAGTTCGGAGACTGAGGTGCCTTCATCAAGTTGATCGACTGCCTCACAGGTATTTATGAGGTTGGCGATCGCTTCTAAATCCGCGTCACCTGCATACGGGCGCATGGTTAGAGTAAGCATAAAATTAGCCTAGAGAGGCGTAAGCTGCAGCAATTAGTAATTGAAGTCTTATTTACTACAATTATACTACAAACGATTTCGTTCGCCTAGACTTCTAGTAATTTTTTTATACCTTGACACGAGTAGCGATCGCATACTTGGATGACTAATGCTTCGGTTGAGTGCGATCGCCTCTTCTTTTCTTGGGTGGAAGGGTTTGGAAATAGATGTTGGGTTTCCTTGCATCAAGCTAATTTATGGTGATGGGCGATCATACTAACAGTTTGAGTTACAGACGTGTGAGAACACGCCAGAGTAACCACAGGTAAAGCATGAAGGCAAGTGTTTTCTGCCACTCAGCGATGTTCAGGGAAAGAACAACCCAGCCTAACCAAATGATAATGATTAGAATGAGTCCCACAACTAGATATGGTACTTTGCTCAGTACGCTAATCAAAGGGACTTGCTTTTTGCTTAAGAGCGGTTTCAACCTAGACAAATGCGAATCTTCCACAGTTCCTGAAACGATGAAGTCGGCAATAGTTTCCCAGTTATCTTCCACGAGTGCTGCTCCATGATTCCCCTCAATGTACTCGACCTGGAAGATGATATCTCTATCTCCATCTTTCACTGAGCCTCCTCGGAGGTGCGGATGAAGCCAAGGTAAATCTTTGAAGACTTTGAACCCATCATGACCTGCACTTCCCAAAGCCTGCCATCGCATGAACGGGAAAACCTGGAAAAATTTTGGAAAGAAAGCGACAACCCAATCCCCAGTGGCAACAAAGTTAAGTACCTTCGCTACCTGACCCCGTTTTATAATGGGCAACCAATCATAGTCAACACGGACGACGCTGCCTGCAAACACAATATGTTTGAATCGGCAGCAAGGGTACTCTCGTAGTGCTTGAGCAATTAGATAGGTGCCGTTACTATGACCAACATAGTGAAACTCAGCATCGGGATAGAGGGCTAAGTTCTCAGAGTACTGATCCATCAACCACTCTACCTTGTCCCGGCGACGGAAAGGAAGGAGAAAAGACAGCATGGGGAAGTAGCCGTATGTAGAAGTTTCCGTCGCATAAATTTCATTGCCCCCTAACGCCCGAATCTTACGAGCGATCTTTTTCGTCCAGTAACCGCGATCGCGGATGCCGTGAATGACGAAGACGACGTGCTTTACATCTGAGTTGGATGTCGGTAATTGCTGCTCGTCGGGGAAAATCTTATGTTTTTTCAAATCTTCAAGGCTTCCTTTGAGGGCAAGCCTGAATATATCCGCTCTCCTTTTTCCCTCTGGCGTGTCATCCATTACGACAATATTGAAGTGCCCCGTCTTGGGAACATCGAGGTAGATAAATTGGCTCCCTGTGACTAGATCGATGTTGTCCTCCGGGGAGACAACGTCATCAACGGAACCAAGAAGCTGCACAGTTAGAGCATCACCTACACCTCTTGCTGGGGCTTTCTGAAGCATGGTGAGCCACTGGACGCGAAGCTGAGTGATAAAGGGTGCACCACGGCGAATGTTGAAGATCAGTGGCTTTTTGCCGACAAGGGTCATGAGGTTGCCTAAGACAACCCCAAAACTGTAAGTGAACGCAGTGAGTGGTGACAGATGGTGGGAGATCTGCCAGCCTCGGTTCATACCTGCAAGAAGGACAATCCGCTCCACTTTTCGTGCCCATGCTTTGCCTTGATTGAATTCCGCTAACGTCCTTTCAAAGGGAGCTTTCTTTGTCTCGCCACAAGCACAGACGTAGACTTTCCGGGCAAGGAGTGATCCCATACTGAAACCGACCAGGACAATTTGGTCGTATTCCTTCTTCCCTTCAAACCAGTCAATCAGCCTCACCACATCCCGGACGACGATGAGGCAGTCAGCAGTTGAGAAGATCCCAGCAGGAAACTCAGGAATGAGGAGGTCAGCATCCGACAGTTCCTGATGTACGATCTGGGAGACGTAACAAAGGCTTTGTGTGCCAGTAGTGTAGCCTTGCAGGAGGACAATAAGTTTTCTCCCCTCTCCCTTTTTCCAGTAGAGGTGCTTAACCTGGTCAACCTCAATCCCAAAATCTTTCGGCGTTTCTACTAGGAATTTGATACCACCAATATCAACGTTGTTGTTTTTCTCAGGAGAAGTATTCACTCTTATACCTCGTTAATACTCTACCTGGCATAACACTGATACTCCTTCATCATCACTCGTTTGTAACACACAGCAATCTAGTTATCTAACGTTGCCGTGGGGCTTTTACCCAGCTTCGACTAGTGAAATGGTACTACCAGGGGCTATAGCTACCCTTTATCAACACTTACAAAGGGGATAAGCTGATGGCATCTAAAGAAGATGACTGCTGGAAATGGCTGAGAAAGAAGAGACGGCTGTGATTAAAGTCACGGTTCCTAAGCGCTTGCATGAAAAACTGAAAAAAATCTCCCAACAGACTGGAGTCCCTATGTCCACGCTGCTAGTTATGGCGGCTGTGAAGGAATACAACCTCGTAGATGAACAAGAAAGAAGTAGCTCTTAGTATACTCCGAGTACCCTTCAAGGGTACTTTATGGTATTGTTCAGAGAATAGTCAACTCTGGAGATCTACTGATGAATCAAGACGAACTAGAAGCCCTAGTCGATGAACTGGGCTTAGTTTCGGTTGTCAGCCTATTGGCGACTATCTGCCATGACAAAGCGCAACAGACTTTGAGGCTGAAGGGAAAGGACGCTACCCTTTACACCGCTTGGAACAAAAATGCTTTCCTGCTCAGACAGTTAATGACCAGGCTACGACCTACAGCCAACTATGACCCGGAGCTAGACCTCACAGGCGACTGACTACCAGACAACCAACAATTCTCTTGCATCGCCCATCGGCTGTGTCTTCGGTTTACACTGGCTCTACAAATGGTTGTAATTTCACGCGATCGCTATATGCCTGAAATAGTTGAGATACCTATTGAGCTGACTCGCTTTCAACTTCCTGAAGCTGTCCAGAAGCGTCTTCAACTATTGCTTGATCGCCAAGACGCAGGTGAAGAGTTGACTCAAGCAGAGCGACAGGAAGCAGAAGGACTTGTCGAGTTGGTCGAGTTTTTATCTTTGCTCCGCTTGCGATCTAAGCCATGTCCTGCGATCGCGAAGCGCTGCTGCGTTTGCGAAGCATTAGCGAGACTTCGAGCGTCAGCGCAGATCGCAAACTGTTCAAAATTTGCGGAACTACAGCAGATCGCACAATTAGCATAAATACTGAGTAAAAGCAGAGGTTGGGCAACAAGCATCAACCCAACCTACAGCGATAGGGAATCTTACTCCCCTACAGGCGAGAGAACTGATAGAAAACTTCTACCGTCTTGCACTAAGGACAAGAAAATTCTGAACCCAGATTTGTGTTAGGGAAGCCACTCGAAATCCAGCCAGTCGAAGGGGCTGTAATCCTAACCCAGGTTCGTCCTTGACTATCTTGTTGAGTTTCTTGCGGACTTGCTAGCCTGACTGTATTTCCCACATATACCCCAGAAATCCTTGGAGCAGAACTAAGCGGAGTGTTACGGACAGCTAATCCCTCTGGCGGAGCAATCACCTTGCGGCACATATTTGCTCCCGTTTGTGAGCCTCCTGAAGAGGGGGGTTGAGTGTCTGGAGGGCGAGTACCGCCTGGGCAAGGTTTGAGATCGCCTGCTCGAACATAGCCAGCGATCGGGAAACTGATGGCAACCCAACCACCAGCACCACTGTCGGCAAGAGTCACTTGTTCGTCCGGAGCAAGAGTTCTGATCGATTGACTGGAGGTTGAACGCTCTGGATAGATAAAAATCCTTTGATTGGCAGCACGGCATTGCCCAACTACCGATTGCGCGAGTTGAATGTTGCCCTGATGCCCAGATGAGTTCAATTCTGGTTTTTGTGCAACATTGCCTGTCGTGGTATCGGTAACAGCAGTCGAGGGAGCGTTCAGATACCCTACAATACTCAGCCCTAAAGCCAAGATAGTAAAAGGCTTGCCCCAAGAGTTTATTGTTTTCATTTATACAACCCCTCATTACACCAAGATACTGGAGCGATCGACTCCTAGAGTCAAAAATGCCAAGAGGTAGAATTGGCTTCAAAAGAACTAATCCGTTGGCAAACGGTGTTTACTAACCTGCCTCCAGAGTTGAATAGCTCTTGAATGTCTGACCTCTTGAAAGCCTGGGAATCATTCAGCCCATAAAGAAGATTAGTGCAAATCGTCATTTAGGCAAAGAGCGAGTTCGATGTCAAGCGATCGCACATTTATGTCCTCTGTTCGCAATTTTTCAAAATAAAGCAGCGGATGTCCATTGACGACTTCTCGCCCCGTTCGCCTCAAACCTAGCTTCTCAAGCACCCGTACAGAAGCAGTATTCGGCTCGTCCACATCTGCTCTCACATTGGGAACGGAAAGAGTCTCCAAGGCATAACTCAACACAGTACTGGCTGCTTCCGTTGCGTAACCATATCCCCAACGATCGGGATGAATTCCATAGATTAAACTGGGAGTCCCTTCCTCCGAATGCAAGAAGCCAGCAAAGCCTACAAGATGGTCAATGGTACGCTCAAAGACGAGCCAGAGTCCATACCCATACTGTTCAAAATTCGCGAGACTGTCTTCAATGTGCGATCGCGCCTCATCAGACGAGATTACGCGGTTGTCGAATAGGAAATACCGGATATGATCATTTGTCCAGAGCGTGTGGACGAGTTGAACATCCTCTATCTGGCAAGGTCGAAGCTCTAATCTGGTTGTTTCAAGTACACAAGTCATCATCAGATTTTAGGTTGCGATTGATTGCTGCTATATCTCACATCGGTTTACGCGCAATGAATGCCGCATGAGCTTTGGGTAGAGTGTACTGACCATAATTACGCATGATTTCAACTTGAAAACCTACTTGATGAAGTTACAGCTACCTCGGTGCTTTACGCCAACCATTTGCGATCGCTTCTGACTCAGTACAAAACCATTTCTCCCCCTTTTCTATATCGATAAGTGTTGATTCATAATCTTCCATACCCGGAAGATGGTAAACCTTGTTTCCTGTATCAATTGAGATGTTGCCTTTGATAGTGCAGTTTGGTTTTGTGATGAATGTAATTGGAGAGGGAGAACGACTAGGGCTAAACTCCATTGTAAAAAGTGCGATCGCAGCTATAACACCAATACCGATAACTGTCTCGAGTAACCCGTGTTTCTTCACTTTCTGCTTTGTTGGCAAAGGTCGAGGTTCAACCCCATGAATTGAAGCTTTAGAGGCACGCACCTTTCCATCTGCCTCAGTTACTAAGTCGTAGAAAATTGTATCTCCGACTTTTGGACGGCGACCTGCTCCCTTTAAGGCACTAATATGTAGGAAAACTTCTTTCCTACCATCATCTGGTTTAATAAAGCCGAAACCCCTGTCATCTTTCCATGTCACCAATTGACCTTTATGCATAACAGGTTTTATGAAACAGCCTCATTGTCTGTAGGCGTTTTGTAGTGTTCTCATGCACAGATGAAGTGATCAGACCAAACTTATGCCGCGTATTTCGTAATTATACAAAGTGCGATTTAAAGGTCTGTTCAACTATCTCAGCAACCGTTGCACATCAATTTGAATTTGTCCGAGCTGAAGAACGCCTGTGGAGACAGTCTGCTGTGTAGTGTACTGCCCGTTGGCTGGGTTGGAGTAGTGAATCACTTTAGCGTCTTTGAGATCCACCACGAGGTAATCAGCAATTCCTGCTTCTGCATAGATTTCTCGCTTGATGCCCGTATCTTTTTTCTGAGTGGTTCTAGCATACTCCACAATTAATCGCACCTCTTCAGGGGTAGGATGCCTGGTGCTATAGTCTAGCTCGCGCACAATTGCAATATCCGGTTGAGGCTCAGAATCTGTCAGAGTAATGGGTTTTCCCTGACGTGACCACCATCCCTCCCCAAACGATCGCTCTAAATAACGGGCAGCGGTTTCGCAACGATGGGCATGTTCAGGGCCTTCAGGAGGCATGTCAATAATACTTCCTCGCAACAATTCACAATTAGACTCAGACAGTACACCTGTCTCGACAATGCGGTGATAGTCTTCTAGCGTCCAATGATGCAGGAGCGTCGTCATCTGTCTGCCCTAGTTGCTAGGTTTAATTTTACCTCAACCTACTAGCACGTCTAGCTTAAAATGCTGGCTTAAATATGGCTGAAATGCCTGAAAATCGTTAACTTATCTCAACTGGCGGCGATTGCAACTAGGTAGATTGATAATCCTAGGATGATAGACAGATTCTGCCATGCCCAGATAGAGGAACCACATGCTATTGCTATGGCAACCCAATCTTCCAAAACTAGGAGGCTGCCTTGCCAGTTGTTAACTTTAAAGCAACTGCGAAGTTTACGAAAGATTGCTGAGCTGAAGCGATACCTTTTATATAGACGCTCACCTTTGGAAGGCTCACTTTGGGCTTGGGTGCCACTTCCATTATTCTCGGCACTAGCTTGAACTTCTGCGAGTTGATCTTGGAGTTGCTTACTCTTTGCAAGTCCAACAAGCGTTGGAGTTAAGAGTGAGTTTTGCATAATATCGCGATAAATTTTGAGTGGCTTTCCTAAGTCCAGTTCGGGATTTTGTCGAAGTGCAATCAAGTTGAAAAGAATGCTTGTATGGCACCTAACGTAGCTGCCAGCAGCACTACCAAAGCTGGGTTAAGTAAGCGTCGAGCTGTCAATAGCGCAGCTAAAACGCAGACACCGAGACTAAAAATATCCCCTGTCATGTTCTGCCCAAGGTTCCAAGCAGCAGCCGCCATTAAACCTAGAGTTATTGGACCACAAGCCGCATGAAAGCGCTCAATCCAGGCCGGAGGACGTGGTCCTCCGGCAAGCCACGCTACAGTAGCTAGCACGAAGGAGGTAGGGCCAAACATGCCGAGTCCGGCAGCTAATGCTCCTGGCAAACCAGCTACCTGATTGCCAATGTGAAAGACATGGAGCATATTGGGACCTGGTACAAATAGACCTAGTGCAATAGCGTGAACGAAAGCTTGATGACTCATCCACCCGTGAACAATGACGACTTGGCGTTCCATCTCTGGAATCATTGCCATTGCGCCACCAATGCTGATTAGATCTAGGTAAGCAAACGTGAAGAATAGATCAAACAGGATGTTCATCGTTTCCCCTTTTGCTTTTGTCCAAGTACCAAACGATAGGTGCAATGAACACGATCGCTAAAGGTACGGGTATCCTGATAATTCCTACGAGTACAAACGTGATTGCTGCGACTAGCAACCGTATACGCTCACCTAAACGACAGGTTAGATTCCATACCATTCCTAAAATTAGCCCGACGGCTGCCGCTGCTACCGCAGAAAGTATCCCTTGGAACACATGCTGTTGAGGTGCGGAAGACAGGAACTGAGATGCCAAGAGGATTGCCAAAGTCCCTGGTAACAACAAGGCGATGGTGGCAAGGAAGGCACCCCAAGCTCCTTTAAAGTGCCACCCCAGATAGGCTGAAATGTTCGTACCATTTGGACCTGGCAAGGACTGAGACCAATTTAGAGCTTCTAGATACTCCTTTTCAGTCAACATGCCTTTCTGTAAGAAGTCATGCAAAAGGTAGGCAGGCACTGCCCCGCCAAAAGACTTAGCTCCAACCTTTGCAAACAGGAGGATAAGAACCCTCAGTGGGGGAGAATTTATTTTGTGCTGTAGATGCATTTATTTGGTTTATTGTTTTGCTTTTAAGCGCTCTTAAGATTTTCTCCTAGTGGATAATACACATTAGACAAGGCGGCAAACTTTTCATGCAGTGGCTTTAAAGTCATTTCAATTTCTTCTCGCTCCTCACTTGTTACCAAGGATCTTTGCCATCTGTCTTTGTTATTTTCGACGGCATAAAAGGACGTAGATTCTCTCATGTCCTTATGTTGTAGTCTTGTGAATGTTTCTTGATGACCTTCGCCACAACTGATATCGTTAACATCAAAGGGCTTGGTCCAATGAATCATATTATCTGTAAAAGGAATGTCCCAACGGCTACAGATCAATTGAAAAACCTTGTGGGGATTTTCTAGCAAATGCTCTCTTGTCAAGCAAGTAATTTGGTCTGAAATGTCTTGATTCCTCATGAATGTATCATGAGTATGTTTATAGGCAGTTTTGAACAAATTAAAGTCACAAACTCCTTCCCAACCTTTCTTCCCAGCCGCTTTTAATTTTTTCCACGAACTCCAAGTTTCTACTGGATCTCGTAACAGAAAGATAGACCTGGAACGTACAACAGATTCTTGATCTGGAAATGCTTCAAAAGAGCATTCTTCCTGAAAGGCATGACCAAAGGTTTCCTTGATGAAAAAGATTTTTCCAGGGTTTTGTGCAAAAGTCTTGTGAGTACCATCAAAAATACTGTAACTAGGACTTTTACCTTCCCGAACACCTTCTTTTATAGGTTGAAAGAAGCAATGTACATCAGGATTTTGAGCCATAGACCGCATAAAAGCTGTACTGCCACTTCTGCATGGAGAAATAAGAACTCTGATCGTTGGTAGCGCCATTTTTTAACCCTCTCAAGTTATTGAATACGAAGCCTAAACACCTACTTTCCTCGTTAAGCCCAAGTTCCTACGGGAACCCTAGTAAAAGATTTGATTTCGATCCCATGACCAGATGGATCTTCCAAAAACATTACATGTTGTTCGTGTCCCTTACCAATGAAGCGTATGTGTGGCTTCTTAATGAACTTAATACCATAGTCAATTAGTCGCTCTTTCAGGCTTAAAAATTCTTGAAAAGTTAGAGCGGCTCCAAAGTGTGGAACTGGTACATCCTCTGCATCTACTTCTCTCTGAATATTTTTCGCACTGTACCCTGGTACATGGTGACAGGTAAGTTGACAACCATAAAAGTCAAAGTGAATTGATGACCGACCAGTTCGACGTTCTGAAACACCAATAATGTCTTTGTAAAAGTTCCGGGTTAACTCAAGTGAGTCAACGCTAATTGAGAGATGGAAGGGAATATTGCTGGACGTTTTTTGATTCTGAAAATAGCCTAACTCTGTTAGCTTCACTAAAATTTTAGTTGCGCTTTCATCAACGGATTCTTTGTCAGTTCTGCATTCGACATCAGGGGAGAGTGGTGATTCATAGGGATCATCAATACCAGTAAAGTGCTTTATCTCCCCAGCTCGTACCCTCTTATATAACCCCTTGACATCTCGCTGTTCGCAAACTTCCAATGGCGCATTAACGTACACTTCAATGAAATCCCCAATGCGTTGCCGCACCTCTTGCCGAACGCTACGATAGGGTGAGATGGCTGAGACTATTACAAATACACCATTTTGTGTGAGGAGATCAGCCATAAAGCCAATGCGACGAACATTTTCGTCCCGGTCTTCTCGGCTAAACCCTAAGCCCTGAGCTAGGTTTTGCCGTACCACATCACCGTCAAGCACTGCAACTCTGTACCCCTGCGTCCGTAGTTCTTTCTCCAAAAACCGACTGATGGTGGTCTTGCCCCCACCACTCAAGCCAGTCAACCATATTGTCACACCACACTTTTGCTCCTCATGCCTAATCACACCTAAGCTAGGGGTCAAACTAATTTCCTGTAAGACTTGAGTATCTATAGACATGTCAATGCACTCCTCTAGGTATTTACGAAAAGGACATGGTACTTGCAAATAGCACGAGCAGAATGTTTGTATCCTAGAAAATCAGGACAATGCAACCTCAACTGAGTTAAGGATCGTGATCGTCTATAAGAAGTCTGGAAGTAAGCTTGCTGATGAGCTTTTGAGCTACTAAATTAAGACAAGACACTGCCGATGAGGAACATATAGCTGCAATTGATTGCCTTACCAAGGCAGGTTTCCTACCTATACAATTGAGTCAGCTTCTGAATTGTGGACAAGGTACAACTGGTTTAAATAGTTGAATGCCTCATGAGTGGCTACTTTCCTACCAGGGCGTTGTCCAAATCATCACTATTGCGTGTCCCTTCATCTTTTAAAGGGTAGAAATTTGATATGAGGGCTAGATAGAGCTAAAACTATTGCGTATGGCTCCGCGTAAGGGTCGAGTGTAAACAAGTTGAATTGTGAGCCAATCGTTCTGCATTAGTCCGAACTCCAGTAGATTCATGCTTTATTCGCTTCTTTCAGAGGATAACTCATGAAAGCTTTACCTGTAAAGTCTTTTTTTTAAAACTATCTCTAGACAGAGAATATGACTTTGATAAAACGTTTGTAAGATTTAATACAGTATTTAGTTAACTTTATTTTTAATGTAATTAACAGCTACAGTTCTGCTGAGTTGTACCTTGTAGAGATAGTATGATGTCATTGAGCTGTTTTAATTGGAAGACTAACTGCCTTCACATTATCTTTATAAAGTGGGTAGTATTATAAATTTATTAAAAATTTAATTAAGTCCTCATTAAGGATAAGGAAAGCTCCAATATTACATTGATAGCTTTGCGACGAATCAATTTAAAACTGTATTTATATTTCAAGCTTTCACTCAAAATAAAGATCTATAAAGATTAAAAGTGAGATCTTCAGTTTTTTCCTGCAACCGTATTATGTGTAATACACATAAGGATATTATTCGTGGTAGCAAGTATTAGCAACAAATTCAAGTAACTTTACCGAATCTTCATTCAGAATTGCCTAACATACAAGGGTTCTGTCTCTGCTTTTATTTAAGCTGATTCGTTGCAGTAATTTATGAAACATTATTCTCGGCTCACTGATTAAATCCTATAAGCATTGAGAAGCAGAGCTTATGTCATAAGACTACTATTTCACCCAGTTAATATTGATATGGAATAATTCAGAAAAGACTGGAAGCAACTAAACATAAATTCACAAATTATTCACTTATAAATACTAGATTGTTATAGAACTAAATTCTCCGAAAGATACATGATTAAAATACAGCAACAAAATAAAGCAGCCATAAATTCATTAATTCTAAAAATTACAGCCAGAAAATAAAAAGGAGATAAATTTAACCAATTGAAGATGACATCAACACATAAGAGTGCTAAAAATGATAGGGGTGACTATGTAATACACGTAATAAGCGCTGTATTCTGCTAAAGTTCTAAATCAATCCATATACATAGGCTTTTTCAGCTTCTAGCATTTAACGCTAGAGGGAAAGTGTCATGCTAGTTAATGTCAGTCAACTAGATGCTGTAAGTCTTAAATAGTCAGGGTTTTCATCTGTAGATTAGGTGCGTCTTAGCTTATTTCAAACGCTAAAAAATTACGTTTAGGCGTATTATTGGTCACTTAATCACGGAGATAGAAAGAGTGATGTCGGTTCAGGAAACTCCTCCTTTTGCCTCATTTAACATGTTTACTGCTTCAAAGCAAATTCAGTTTCTCGCAACTTTGAAACAGATTCGGTTTAGCGGTCAATTGGTATTAACTGAGTCAAAAGGACAACAATGGAGCTTTTATTTCTACCTTGGTAGCATCATCTATGCCACTGGAGGAATTCATCCAGTAAGACGGTGGCGAAGAAATTTAGTAGCCTGTTGTCCTCAGATGCCGAATCAGCGAACAGCGTGGCAACAGGATTTAGCGGCACTTGAGGCTACCCCATCCATCAACTGTTGGGAATATCAACTGTTGTGCTTATGGGTGGAACGGCAAAATATCACTCGTGAACAAGCCACTCAAATGATTCGAGCTGTGATTGCAGAAGTGTTATTTGATATCGGGCTAGCCATTCAGGTGACTTCTCAAATCAAACAAGATACATTGACATTATCTACACCTCTTGGCTTATTTGATGTGCAGCAAGCCCTTACAGAAGCTCATCAGCTTTGGCAAGTTTGGCGGGATGCTAAGGTAGCTATTTGTTCTCCTAACAGCGCTCCTGTCATCAAAAAACCTAGAGAACTTCGAGAACGCATAGCTGCACAGGTTTACCAGAACCTAAGTAAAGTTCTTAATGGGCAAAACACATTGCGTGATCTCGCCTTACTTATGAGGCGAGATATTGTGCAGGTAACCCGCTCACTCCTGTTTTACATTCAAATGGGGCTGGTGGAACTTGTTAATATTCCTGATTTACCTGCTCCCATTGGTACACCTGTTCCTAGGACACCTGTTGCGATCGCAAATCCAACTGGACCTTTGGTAGCCTGTGTAGACGATAGTCCTCAGGTTTGCCAAACTATGGAAGCACTGCTTACAGCATCAGGCTATCAGTTTGTCGGTGTGGAGGATGGTCTACGAGCGTTCTCAATCCTGATAGCCCGTAGACCAGAGGTGATCTTTTTAGATCTAGTGATGCCAAATACCAACGGGTATGAAATTTGCGCGAAGTTACGCAAGCTTGCGTTTTTCCGTAATACACCAATCGTGATCTTGACTGGAAATGACGGCATCGTTGATCGAGTGCGAGCCAAGCTTGTTGGTGCCTCAGATTTCTTGAGCAAACCAGTCGAGTCCGAAACCGTCCTAAGCGTTGTCCATAAACACTTAGAGCAGGGTGCTCAACAGTTGAATTAAGGATTTCAGGGTTGGTTGAAACAACCTCTCTTAATCCTGTGACTTCTCCGGTGTACTAGGAGATAAGCCTACTAAGCTGCAATCCTTCATTAACTACGTCCTGTTGTTTATTAAATCAGTGAATGCCATGAGTACTGTCCTCGTTGTTGAAGATTCCCTAACCGAGATGCAAGTTTTAACTCGCTGTTTGCAGCAAGGAGGACTTGATGTCTTGACTGCCATTAGTGGTGAAGAAGCCTTGACCAAACTCAATAGCCAGAAACCTGACATCATTATTCTTGATGTCGTCCTCCCTGGCTGTAGTGGATTTGAAGTCTGTCGTGAACTAAAAGCAGCGGCGGAAACCAGCAGTATCCCAATCGTGATTTGCTCAACCAAAGGAGGCGAGATGGACAAATTTTGGGGCATGAAACAGGGAGCAGATGCTTATCTAGCTAAGCCAATCGACCAAGAAGAATTTATCCGCACGGTTAAACAGCTAATCAAACGATAAACCGGAAAGAAAATTGCTAGCCAACTTTTCTTTACCCATAGCTTGTAAGGGTGGGCATTGCCCACTCTAGGCAAAAAAAGGATATGTGACAAGCTTTCTATTCTGACCTTGAGAATAGCTAGCTTCCCTATAGTGGAGTGTAGTTCGGTGTTCGCCTAATTGTTTTTGGAGACTTGCTAAGCCTGAGAGGAAATCAATGTCCGACTCTTTATCAATCCGAAATTCCCTATTACCGTCAACTATAGATGAGATTAATCGAGTCTCTCCCTCCGACAAAGCAAGCGAACAGTTTTTGCGATTTCATCTTTTTCCCAATACAACCGCATTACTACCGATTCAACAGCTAACTGAGGTGCTAACGATTTCCAGAGATCAGATTGTACCAATTTTTCAGATGCCCCCGTGGGTAATGGGTGTTTACAACTGGCGGGGTGAAATTCTCTGGATGGTCGATTTAGGTCACTTAGTTGGTTTGACTCCTTGGCACCAACAGCCGATGAGTGCTTCAGAGTACCCAGCGATTGTGTTGCAAACTCGTGCCAACTCAACAACACCGACTAATACTAATAGCCAAATGCTAGGTATTGTTGTCAACCAAGTCGAAGATATTGAGTGGTGTAATACAGACTGGATTCAATCGCCACCGTCATCTACGGTAACCCCTGAACTGACACCATTTCTGCGGGGATATTGGTTGAAACCCAACGGTGACATGCTGGTAGTCATCGATGGCAAAGCAATTATTGCTGCGATGCCCAAGCTGTAACAGAATTCGTTATCAAGTCTAGGAACTTACTTTTATACAAGTTACTGCTATTGGTTAGTGGTCAAGCGGCGCTCAATTCATTGCGCCTGTACAGCAATGACCAATGGACTTTAAGCCCAAGTCTCTCAACAAGACAATTTGTTAAAGAGTACCAGACTTGATAGAACGCGATCGCATTCCCATCTCTATTGCAGGCAATTTCATCAATAGCAGCGACAAAAAATTACCCACTGCTCTCAGCTAACAGATTTGAACTTGGTATTACCTCAGGAGCATCTGCCGTCTCAACGCGGAATTTATTAATTAATGAGGTTTCTTCCATGACTCAGCTTTCTCCTAAGCCCAGCTCCTCCAACGATTCCAATGGCAACGGTTCATACGCCCAGAATCTTCAACTCGACGGTCGAACACCTGCAACCAATTCCTCTTCTTTTCGACAGGTGGAATATTCCCAAGATCAAAAAGCCTTCAAACAACCCCAGTCAGTGGATCTGGTGCTTCCAGATAATGGAACTCGTCACCCACGACACAAAAAAGGATTGGGCTGGCTCTCCACGAGTTTGCGAGTCAAAGCAATGCTCGTTGCCCTTGCCATTGGTACGCTTCCAGTATTGGGTATCGGAACCTTTGCCTATATCTCTACCAGCCAATCGCTTGAGAAGGACACTTTTGCGGACCTACAAATCAACACCCAAGACCTGTCAGACAAGTTGACAGCCTTCATAGGAGAACGCTATAAAGACATCCAGGTTTATGCTAATCTCGCCATCTTTACTGATGCCAATGTAGCGAAATCACTCACTCTCGAGCAAAAAAACGAACTCCTTCAGGAGTACGCCCAGAGTTCCGGACTCTACACCAGTATTGCTGTGACTGACCTTAAGGGCGACTTCCTATACAAATCGGATGGGGAGACTCTAGATAATGCATCTCAGAATGACTGGTTTCAGGCAGTACTGAAAACAGATCGCCCATTCATCAGTGAGCCGCGAGCATCCAGAGCCACTGGAGTTTTTAGTATATTTTTCGCTGCTCCAGTCAAGGATAGTGCTACTGGCAAAACAATCGGCATCATCCGTGCCCGCCTCCCTGTGTCAACTCTTCAAGAGGTATTTGGAATCACAGCCGACCGATCGCAAGACTTCTTTACGTTCGATTCCAAGAACGGAATTTTCGCATCTAGCGCAGAAAAATCTGTCGGTCAAACGCTCGATAAAGTATTTCCTCTAATGACTGCCCAGATCAAGAAAGTAGGTCGTAAAGACACCTATATTTTCGGGCAGAACGAGGTGACCCGTATCAAATCACTGGAAGTTTTCAGTCCTGCTGAACGACTCAAAGAGCAATATGGACTCAACTGGAGTGTAATTATCGCAACTAACAGAAATGTTGCGTTGGCTGCCCAGTCTCAGTTGCTCCTGACGGTGTTGTTGGGTACAGGCATTACCCTCTTGGGAGTAGGTGCGATCGCCGCATTCATCGCGAACCGAGCCACACGCCCACTTCTGGATGCGGCTAAGGCGGTGGACAAAATTGGTCAGGGCGAACTGGATACTCGTCTAACCGTTCAAGGAGAAGACGAACTCGCTGTCTTGGGAAGTAACATCAACCAGATGGCATCTCAGTTGGGGACATTCGTG
Source organism: Microcoleus sp. FACHB-SPT15 (assembly GCF_014849525.1). Lineage (NCBI taxonomy): Bacteria > Bacillati > Cyanobacteriota > Cyanophyceae > Oscillatoriales > Microcoleaceae > Microcoleus > Microcoleus sp. FACHB-SPT15. The sequence continues at coordinate 109,459 of NZ_JACJNU010000051.1, forward strand.
CAAGAACAAGCACTCCTAGGCAAAGTTACAGGTACTCGTACCTTTAACTTGCAAGACCTTAACGAACTCTTCAGTAAGGTAGTCGAAGATGCCCGCTACATTGTCAACGCGGATCGAGTCTTGATTTACCGCTTCAATCCTGATGGTGGCGGTGATGTTTCAGCCGAATCTGTAGGAAGAGGTTGGCCTCATGCTCTTAACGACAAAATTGAAGAATCTTACAGTCCAGAACAACTGCGAGATCTTTATGCCGATGGCCGTGTCTTTCCCGTTAAGAATGTTCTGGAAGCCGATTTGTACCCAGCACAACGGCGGTTCCTGGAACGCTTACAAGTCATGGCAAGTTTAGAGGTGCCAATTCTCCAGGAAGGTAAACCCTATGGTTTATTAATGGTTCATCACTGCGGGATTCCTCACGATTGGCAAGCGTCGGAAATTAACTTCCTCAAGCAGTTAGCCGCTCAGTTGGGTCTGTCTTTAGACCGGGTTGTTCTCTTAGAAGAAACTGAACAACTTGCTGAAGAACAGCGCCAGCTCAAAGAAGGGCTACAAAAGCGTGCGTTGGAACTGCTCATGGAAGTAGACCCAATCAGTAAAGGAGACCTGACAATTCGGGCAAGGGTAACTGCTGATGAAATTGGGACGATTGCAGACTCGTACAACTCCACAGTCGCTAACTTGCGTAAAATCGTACTTCAGGTGCAAGAAGCGGCGACCCAGGTAGCCCAAACAACCAGCACCAACGAAGCCTCTGTACAAGCGCTATCGGTAGAAGCCTTGCATCAAGCTGAGGAAATTGCCGAAGCACTTAACAAGGCTCAGGAAATGGCCCACTCAGTGCGCGTGATTGCTGCTAACGCCGAGCAAGCGGAAGCTGCTGTAAAAGAATCCGCTCAAACGGTGCGAGAAGGGGACATTGCGATGAACCGTACCGTAGATGGAATTCTCTCCATCCGAGAAACAGTTGCAGAAACAGCCAAAAAAGTCAAACACCTTGGGGAATCGTCACAAAAGATTTCGACAGTTGTGAACCTGATTAGTACCTTTGCCGCACAGACGAACTTGCTAGCGCTAAACGCTTCAATTGAAGCGGCACGCGCTGGGGAAGAAGGTCGAGGCTTTGCGGTGGTTGCGGATGAAGTACGAGCGCTAGCGCGACAATCAGCGGAAGCAACAAGCGAAATTGAACAGCTAGTCGCAGGAATTCAGGCAGAAACCAACGAGGTGGTAGCCGCGATGGAAGCAGGTACGGAGCAGGTAGTAACGGGAACGAAACTAGTAGATGAAACTCGTCAAAGCCTGAACAAAATTACAGCCGCATCAAGCAAGATTAATCAATTAGTTGAAGCAATTACCCAAGCAACTGTTGTTCAATCTCAAGCCTCAGAAGCTGTGACTCAAACGATGACGAATGTGGCAAAAAGTGCTAACAATACATCTAAAGAAGCTGGTATTGTGTCGTCTTCCTTTGAGGAACTACTAACGGTAGCTCATGCGCTACAAGAGGATGTCCGTCGATTCAAAGTCAGTTAGTTATTGGTTGTTAGTTCTTAGTTGTTGGTTGTTAGTTCTTAGTAGCTAATAACCAATAACTACTAACCAATAACAAATAATTAATAACCAATAACTATTAACTAATAACCAATCATGGCAATTAATTCTGATATCCGCGACCAAGCCTATCAGTTTTTCATAGAAGAGGCTCCTGATCTATTGCAGGTGATCGAAGCGGGTTTACTGACACTGAGGCAAGAACACAGCACTGCCAATGTTCACAATTTAATGCGAGCGGCACACTCGATCAAAGGAGGCTCTGCCAGTGTTGAGCTAGATGCGATCGCAACTTTAGCTCACCGTCTAGAAACGCTCTTCAAGGTGTTCTATGACGAAACAATAGAGATTGATACTGACTTAGAGAGCCAACTTCTGCAAGCCTACGACTGTCTGCGTTTACCTTTGATGGAGCAGATTCGGCTAGGTTACTTTGATGCTGAGAATGCTTTAGCCCTAGCTGATCCAATCTTCACCCAGCTTGAAGAACAATTTGGAGAGGCTTTGGCTCAGGTAGACAATTATATGCCGAGTTCGGCTGACTTAGGGATCGATATGACGACATCGATCTTTGATATTGATGTGCGAGAAGGACTAGAACACCTCTCGACTGTCGTCGCTCAGCCTCAAAACTATGAAGTTGCAGGAGAACTTCGGGCGCAAGCCGAGGTATTTGCAGGCTTTGCCGAGTTACTGAATCAGCCAGAATTTGGAGCGATCGCAAAAACAACTCTCGCCGCGTTGGATGCTCACCCTGAGAAGGCTTTTGTGATTGCTCAACTTGCTCTGTCAGATTTTCAGCTCAGCAGACAAGCGGTGCTGGGAATGATTATCCCCGGTGCTAGTGCCTACGAATCACTACAAAACAGCAAGGAAATTACTCCCTCGCCAGCTTTAATGGCACTGGCTAATCCAACTGCTACCGAATTCCCAGACAATACCCAGGCTGAAGTAGAGTCGATTGAGGAAAGTGTCGAAGCTACCGTACCTTCCCTGGATGAACTCTTCAGCAGCGCTATTGCGATACCTGAGAACAGTGTAGAGAATACACCTATCGAGGTCGATGAAAACTGGACAGTAGATGAAACCTTCGCGGCTTCTGCGGAATGGATGGCAGACAGTTTTGCGCTCTGTGATCCTGAGACGGAAGGCTCAGACGTACCCGAATCCACAGAGGTTGAATGGATTACTCAAGCCACATCATTTGAGGTTGAAGCCACAGAAACTCCCACAAATCCTTTATTAGAGGAAGTTTTTGGCGGCGTTTTTGCAACATCTGAGACTCAAACAGAAGCGGAACAAGTAACAGAGGATAGTCCTACTGAAATAGAAGAACTGCAAGTCACCGCGTTTCTGTCTCTAGAAGAAACCCCCGTACTAGACGAGGTTTTTGGCGGTGTTTTTGCGACATCTGAGACTGAAACAGAACTAGTAATAGAGGACAGTGCCACTGAAATCGAAGAACGGCTACCCACCACGTCTCTGTCTCCAGAAGAAACCCCCATACTAGAGGAGGTTTTTGGTGGCGTTTTTGCGACATCCGAGACTCAAACAGCAGCGGAACAAGTAACAGAGGATAGTCCTACTGAAATAGAAGAACTGCAACTCACCACGTCTCTGTCTCCAGAAGAAACCCCCATACTAGAGGAGGTTTTTGGTGGCGTTTTTGCGACATCCGAGACTCAAACAGCAGCGGAACAAGTAACAGAGGATAGTCTCACTGAAATAGAAGAACGGCTACCCACCGCATCCTTATCTCCCACCGATATACCCCAAACATTAGAAGGTGCGGTTCAATCGATTGAGGAAATCTTTGAGAGTCTGCCATCTATTCAAGACATCCTCACCCCCACCGCTGCTGGAAATCTTGTCCCTGTCACAAAGCCAGACAATTTAACTCAGATTAATCAACTCACTGAGGCAACGCCGTCCAATAAACAAGAAGACATTGCCACTCCTCAACTGTCGGTGCGGGTTGACTCCAACCGATTAGGACGGATGAATAACTTGGTGGGTGAGCTTGCGATTAATCGTAATGGGCTTTCCCTGCAAAATGATCAATTACAAGGCTCAGTACGAGAATTGCTCAATCGATTCACCCGTGTTCAGAGTACGGTGAGTCAGTTGCAAGCTTTATCCGATCAGATGCTGGTTAGTACATCAAGTGCTGGCTCAATTGCCTCACATCCTGGGGTTATCTCACTGGGTAGAAACGTCAGAACACAAGGGATAAATTCTTTAGGTGAGCCAACTGCAAACTCACCCTGGATAAATGAGGCAACCAAATTTGGTGAGCAAGACACAACGGACAACTCCAATTTTGACTCTCTGGAATTGGACAGCTACGGGTTTTTGCACTTGCAGTTGCAAGGACTTCTCGATGATATGGTGCAGCTTGAAGAAGCCGTTGATGATATTGTTCTGTTTGCGAAAGCCACTGATCAATCACTAGAACAGCAGCGACAAATGCTGACTCAGTTACGAGATGAACTGATGTGGGCGCGGATGTTGCCGTTGGGGGAAGTTCTCAATCGCTATCCTCGGATGTTGCGCGATCTCTCGACAACCTATCGCAAACCTGTGTTGCTCAAACTGAGTGGGACGAGTGTGTTGGTGGACAAGGCTGTTTTGGAAAAACTTTACGACCCCTTACTACACTTGCTCCGAAATGCGTTCGATCATGGTATAGAAGCTCCAGAAATCCGGACTCAACAGGGTAAGTCAGCAGAAGGGCTGATTGAAGTTCGAGCTTACCACCAAGGTAGTCAAACCATTATCGAAGTGAGGGATGATGGTCAGGGCTTAAATCTGGAACGGATTCGTGATCAAGCGCAAGAAATGGGATTGTTGTCGGCTGAACAAGCCGCAGCGATTCCTAATAATCAGTTATTTGAATTGATTTTTGAGCCAGGATTTTCGACAGCAAGCCAGGTGAGTGAGTTGTCGGGACGAGGTGTGGGATTGGATGTAGTGAGAGCACAAATGCGATCGCTCAAAGGTACGATTACTGTCTCTTCTTCGCCGGGAGTTGGTACTACCTTTACGTTACGTCTTCCTTTAACACTGACGATCGCAAAATTACTCGTCTGTTTTATCGGCTCGACTGCTTTGGCAATGCCATCCGATAGCATTGAAGAAATTATCGTTCCGAAAGCTGAGCAAATCAAAGAAACAGGCACACAACGGTTCTTGCACTGGCGAGGACAAATCCTGCCAACGTATCGACTTGCTGATCTATTAGAGTATGCTTGCCCGTTGCCAGATACGTCTCCTAGTAAGGCGTTAATTTCTGTTGCCTCTCCCGCGAGTTGGGCGTTACCCCTGCTAATTCTTCGCCAAGGGCAACAAGTGATTGCAATGGAGATTGATCGTCTTGTGACTGAGCAAGAACTCGTGATCAAACCATTTGGCTCAGTCATTGCCCCACCTACTTTTACTTACGGCTGTACGATTTTAGGAGATGGCAGTTTGATTCCGGTTATTGATACGGCTGCCCTACTCAACCAAATTTTGGGACAAAATCTAACTGCAACGGCAACTACAATTGATCCGAATTCGCAACACATCAACGGCTTGACAAACAAGGGTTCATCGAGTAACAAGAGTATCATTAAAACCACGAAAGCACCGACTGTTTTGGTTGTTGATGATGCCGCAGCTTTGCGACGAACTCTTGCTCTTACTTTAGAACGCGCAGGTTATCGAGTCTTGCAAGCGCGAGATGGACGAGAAGCGATCGAGCAATTGCAGCAAACTCCCACTGTGAATCTGGTTGTGTGTGATATTGAAATGCCTAACATGAACGGTTTTGAGTTTCTTAGCTGTCGTCGCCAAGACCTCAAAATCTCCAAGATTCCTGTCGTCATGCTCACCTCTCGCAGTAATGATAAGCATCGTTGGCTAGCGATGCAATTGGGTGCTACTGCCTACTTCACCAAGCCTTATCTTGAACAAGATTTTGTAACAGCAATCAAACAAATCATCAGTCAAAATACTCCTGAATCTGATAGGTTGCTACTCTCTAGCCACTCTTCTCAGGAGGTTGTCACACGCTAGATTCTGCACTCTAGGAGATTATTATCTGTTAGGCTTTAGTTGTTATACAGAGCGTTTAAGGGCTTTTGCAAACTCAGTCTAAGCTGGCTAACTATTTTCTGTGTAACAACTAATCTCTAACAATAAACTACTAACTTTATTTTGTGACATGAGTAATACTATCATCAACAACCCACCTGCCAACTCAGCGATTTCTAAGGCTCGACAGATTGCCCCCTCTCTCAAGCTTATCATTTTTAGCATGGGAGCTTTAAACTTAGCTTTACGGATTGAGTCGATTTATAAAGTGGTTAATCACACCGCTATTTATAGTAGTGGATTGAATTATATAGGAGTTACTCATCTTGAAAATAGTGAAGTAACGGTTGTTGATTTGCATCGACGATTTTTTCAATCTAGCCAATTCAAAAACACGGAGCAAGAAGGATATCTCATAGTTGTAAAAAGTACAACAGGTGAGTTTTATGGTATTCCAGTTGTTGAGGCTCCAGTGTTAACTGAAGTGCCATTATCAATGATTCGTGTTCTTCCAGAGTCTTATCGGCGTTCAGATACACTAGAAGTCGCAAGTCATGTTGCAGTTATTCCTCAAGAAGGGTCAGCACCTCTAACAGTCTTTTTCTTAGATGTCGATCTCCTTCTGCCAATGTTTCAAGAGCTGAAATCGGCTAAATCTTAACTTTTTAAGATTATTGAACAAAATGTTGAGATTCTTAGCTTAAGAATTCCAGCGATTCAATGGACTGCGGCAAAAATGTGGCTATGCTATGACTGAGCTTAGATGTTTATGCTTGCGACCACATTTTGGGGATTGTTCTTCACAATAATGCGATCGCAACAGATTGCTTTAGACATTTGCTCTGCCATTAATTGTCCTATCGAAAATGAGCAAGCTGCAAAAATTAGGCGTACAGCTAGTAAGCTGGATACGTTACCTTGGACTCCCTCTTTTCTTGGGAATCCTGATTGGCTGTGTCTTGGTGTATCAATTCTGGGTGCAACCAGCGCTAACTCAACAACCCGTTACGCTAACCTTGATGATGATTGCTCCGGAAGTTCCACCGTGGAGTGATATTCTCATCAAGAACTTTGAGAAAGAAAATCCAGACATTCGTATCCAGATTATTGAGGGACCTAACGCCTCAGACTTATACGAAAATCTCTACACTGCCTCTTTTATCCTTGGTGACTCGCCCTACGATTTAGTGAATATGGATGTCGTCTGGGCAGGCAAATTTGCGGCGGCTGGCTGGCTTATGGATTTGTCTAGTCGCATCACTGATGAAGAGTTAAAAGCCTTTCTGGATAAGGATGTAGAGGCGGGACGCTACGAAGGCAAACTCTACCGCATTCCCCTTCGTTCCGATGCGGGAATGCTTTACTACCGCAAAGACTTGCTAGAACAAGCAGGATACGAACCGCCAGAAACGTTTGAGGAGTTAATCAACATTTCTCAAGACTTACAGGAGAAAAAAGCGGTGCGTTGGGGCTATGTCTGGCAAGGACGTCAATATGAAGGCTTGTCAGCCATGTTTGTTGAAATCCTAGAAGGTTTCGGAGGCTTCTGGGTTAATCCCGAAACACTGGAAGTAGGGCTTGATAAACCTGAGGCAATTCAAGCCGTTGAGTTTCTTAAAAGCACCATCGACAAAGGCATTTCTCCACCTGGAGTGCCCACTTATCAGGAAGAGGAAACCCGACGATTGTTTGAGAGTGGGGATGTCGTCTTCTTACGCAATTGGCCTTATGTTTGGCCTTTAGCTAATGAGGAATCTTCAAAAATTAAGGGTAAGTTTGGGATTAAACCGATGGTTCATGCTCTAGGTAAAACAAGCGGTGCTTGTCTAGGAGGTTGGGGGCTAGGAATTTCCAAAACATCCAAACATCCAGAGGAAGCTTGGAGAGCGATTCAATACCTTACCAGTGCCGAAGCACAGCGCCCGTATATTATAGAGACAGGTTACCTGCCTAGTCGAAAAGAGTTATTTACAGACCCAGAGATTGTTAGTAAATACTCTCATTACCCGCAGCTACTAGAAGTCGCAGAGAATACCGTTCTCCGTCCTCCAATTGCTCAATATGCCCAAGTCTCTGATATTTTGCAGCGTTACCTGAGTGCAGCACTAACCAATTCTCGGTTTACTCCTGCAAAAGCTATGAAATCAGCCGCTGATGAAACACGCGCAGTATTGGAAGCAGGTAATAAGTTAGAGACTAAAGCTTAGTAATAGGAAGAAAACTATAGCAATCCTATTTGATTTACGAACACCCGATCCTCACAGGAAGGCGATTACGACAGGTTGTCGTTGATGTTTGTAATTAATGCCTCTTCTCCTTAGCCGAGTTGCCCAGTACAACTACACTTGAGGCTAATTATTTGGCTACTGGGTCATCCAAATGAACGAACGATGAGTCGCAAACATTCTTGAAATTGGTATAAGGTTGCTTATGCCTTACTAGCCGCCTGAATTTTGTTAAAAATCGCTCCATCGGTAAAGAAGTGAATCAGCCGATATAGTGACTAGAAAAATATGTAAAGCAAAATTGAGTACAATAATTACTAATTGAGTTGTTTGTGTATGTACCGCTAGGTTGAGAGGTAGGTATTTACCACTTCACTCATTAGATAGATGCTTAATTGTATTTTTTATCTTCTGTTGAATAAAATGTTAAGCAACCTGAATTTAAGTTGCATTTATTTACATTAAAGAATTTTGGCGATCGCGACTTCATAAATCAAGATATGACTAAATAAGAAATGGTTTGTGTGCAAGTACACAAAATCCAAGGCATTCGCTATGCCTAAGGGAATAGCCTATTAATTTCCGTATCTAAAAATGAGCAATATTCAACAATTAGGCGGTCGTTACAGAAGCCTAAGAAAACTGGTGAGAAGACTAGGAGTCCCTCGCCTCTTGGGAATCCTTGTTGCCTTTATTCTCGTGTTTAACTTCTGGATACTACCAGCCCTGACCCAGCAACCTGTTGTCATCACAATGCTGATGCAAGGTCAAGACCGGGCGAATTGGGCACCCTTCTTCCAAGAATTCAACGAGAAAAACCCAGATATTCGGCTCAATGTTGTTGAAGGGCCCTTCGATAGCAACCTGGTCGAGAACCTCTACACCTCCGCCTTCCTACTGGGTGACTCACCCTATGATGTTCTCAATATGGACATTGTCTGGGTGCCTAAGTTTGCGGCTGCTGGCTGGCTTATGGATCTCACAGGTCGGCTTCCCCAGGAACAACTCTCAAAGTTTGTCAAGGGTAACATTGAGGGGAGCATGTACCAGGACAGACTGTATCGTATCCCAACAACATCCGATGCTGGGGTGCTTTACTATCGCACCGACCTCTTGAAGCAAGCTGGAGTTGAACCCCCCGAAACCTTCGAGCAGATGGTACAAATTGGGACTAACTTGCAAAAGCAGGACGCAGTTGACTGGGGTTACCTCTGGCAGGGCAAACAGTACGAGGGTGTCTCTGCGATGTTTGTTGAGGTACTCGAAGGCTTCGGTGGCTTCTGGGCTAACCCTGAGACGTTGGAAGTCGGACTTGACCGACCAGAGGCAATACAAGCTGTTGAGTTTCTCCGCAATACCATAACCAATGGTCTTTCGCCGCGTGGTGTTGTGACCTATGGGGAAGAAGAAACCCGTCTGTTGTTTCAAAATGGCGGGGCAGCCTTCTTACGCAACTGGCCTTATGTTCTGAAACTAGCCAATGACCCAGCCTCAGATGTTAGGGGCAAAGTTGGGATCAAACCGATGATTCACGGTCAAGGGCATCCGGGTGGTTCTGCTTTGGGTGGCTGGGGTTTAGGCATATCTAAAACCACTAGACATCCAGAGGAAGCATGGCGAGTCATTCAGTTCATGACCAGTGAGGAGACGATGAAGAAGTTTGTTTTGTCAACTGGCTTGATTCCCAGTCTGCAGACACTCTTTAAAGACCCAGAAATTCTTGCCCAATTCCCCTACTTCACGCAACTGTTTGAGGCAGTTCAAAACCCCGCTTTACGTCCTCCCATTGCACAATACGCTCAAGCGTCAGACGTTTTGCAGCGTTACCTCAGCGCGGCTTTCACTGGACGTATGAATTCAGAACAAGCGATGAAAGCTGCGGCTCAAGAAACCCGCAATATCCTAGGTGGCTTTGGACGCGCCCCAGTTTCACAAAAGTCAACGCCTGATCAAACAGTAGCCGTTAGTTCTTAACGTTTTGTTCTTTGTTGGCTGCACGACTCCTAAACAAGCCATGAAAGCTGCCCAAGAGTAAAACTCGAAATATCCTGAACTAATTTAAACCTGCTGTGTCTTTTTTGAGTTTTTTAAAATAAGGCGCGGCTGAAATGGAGAATTGTTCAAAAGTGACTAGTCTGTTGATAATCAACTCCTAACAATCAACTCATAACCATCGACCAATGACACAAGACGCAATTCGGGCACGAGAACAGAGGACAGGCTGGATGCTACTTCTTCCAGCTTTAATCATGCTGTTGCTAGTATTTGCCTACCCAATCTTGAGAGCTTTTTGGTTAAGCTTATTCACCCAAAACCTTGGTACGCAACTGAAACTCGTTTTCTCCGGCTTTGATAATTACGGACGGATGATTGGCGATGGGCGCTTCTGGCAGAGTATGTGGAACACCAGCGTCTTTACTTTTGGTTCCGTTTTGTTGGAATTGCTCTTAGGGATGGGTGTCGCCCTAGTACTGAACCAAGCCTTTAGAGGGCGTGGCATCGTGCGAACCATTTCCCTCCTACCTTGGGCATTGCCAACAGCTTTAATGGGACTGGCTTGGGCATGGATTTTCAATGACCAGTATGGTGTCGTCAACGACATTTTGCGGCGAGTAGGTGTGATCGATACTGGCATCAGTTGGCTTGGCGACCCAACCTTGGCAATGATTGCTGTGATTTTAGCTGATGTTTGGAAAACAACACCGTTTATTGCCCTGCTTCTGCTTGCTGGGTTGCAATCGATTTCGGGAGACCTCTATGAAGCTCATTCGATTGACGGGGCGACAGCTTGGCAGAGTTTCTGGAAAATCACTGTACCACTGCTGATGCCGCAAATTGTAATTGCTCTGTTGTTCCGGTTTGCTCAGGCGTTTGGTATCTTCGACCTAATTCAGGTAATGACGGGAGGTGGCCCTGCTGGGGCGACGGAAACAGTCTCTATCTATATCTATGGGACTGTAATGCGCTACCTCGATTTCGGCTATGGTGCAGCGCTTGTTGTCGTGACATTTTTGTTACTCGTCGCAGCAGTAGCGATCGCAGCTTACTTCCTCTCTAGAGCGCGTGCCAACGCCGCAGGAGCTAGATAGCTAGTTTTTAGTTCTTAGTTCTTAGTTGTTTGCTCGTACCAATAACCAACAACCAACAACCAATAACCAACAACCAATCACCACCTATGACTACCGTTGCAAATCAGCGATCGCAAGAATCCTCAACATTCAACTGGCGAAAAATTGTTTTACCAATCTCAGTCTTTTTAGTTGTTGCCTTTTTCCTTGCCCCTATCCTCTGGCAGGTACTAACCTCGTTCAAAGTCAACGAAGATATCTCTGCTGTTCCCAGTGTTTATGTCCCTAGGCGTCTCACCTTGGAGCATTACCAGTCTCTGTTCGTTCGCCGTCCGTTTACCTCATACATCTTAAATAGCGCTTTCGTTTCCATCACTTCAACAGTACTCGCTTTAGGATTGGGCGCTCCAGCCGCCTACGTCTTAGCACGAATGCGATTGCCTGGAGAAAAAATCATCCTTGCTACTATCTTGATCGTGACGCTATTTCCTGCTGTATTGCTGTTTTTGGGACTGTTAGAAGTCGTCAAATATTTGGATTTAGGTAATAACTACTTAGCCCTAATTATTCCTTACACCGCAATCAATTTGCCGCTAACAATCCTGGTAATGCGGAGTTTCTTCCAGCAACTTCCAAAAGATTTAGAAGATTCCGCTAGGGTTGATGGTTTCAGCACAGTTCAAATGTTGACCCAAATTGTGCTACCGATGACACTTCCCGCACTAGCAACAACTGGAATTCTCACCTTCATTGCCGCCTGGAATGAATTCATTTTTGCCCTGACCTTCATCACCCGTGAATCGATGAAGACTATTCCTGTTGCAACGGCTCAACTTAGTGGGGCATCGGTATTTGAAATTCCCTACGGTCCGATCGCAGCCGCTACAGTATTAGGTACGCTTCCCTTAGTTGTCCTCGTACTCGTGTTCCAACGTAAGATTGTCCAAGGTTTAACGGCTGGTGCTGTTAAGGGATAGTCTTTTGTTGTTTGTTGTTCGCAAATAACTAATAGCCAATAACCAATACCAATGAGTGATAAAAACTATGTCAAAGCTTGAACTACAAAATCTCAACAAAACCTACACTCCTAAAGTAATCCCTGTTAAGGACATCAGTCTGGATGTAGACGAGGGAGAGTTCCTCACCCTGTTGGGGCCATCGGGATGTGGTAAATCAACACTATTACGCCTGATTGCTGGTTTAGAGCCGCCTACTCGTGGCAGAGTAATCATTAATGGGCGTGATGTTAGCCGTGTTGGGCCAGGTAAACGTAACATTGCGATGGTGTTCCAAAGCTATGCTCTTTATCCCCACATGACGGTCTATGAAAACATTGCCGCTGGTCTGAAGTTACGCAAAATGCCATCTGATGAAATCCAGCGGCGCGTGAGTGATGTTGGTGACAAACTTGGACTGCAACACTTGATGGATCGTAAACCCGGTCAAATGTCTGGTGGTCAGCGACAGCGGGTTGCTTTAGGTCGTGCTTTGGTGCGTCAACCGGACATCTTTTTACTGGATGAACCATTGAGTAATCTTGATGCCTTGTTGCGTGAGCAAGTGCGGGCGGATTTGAAACAGATTTTCGACCAACAGCAGACACCAGTGGTCTACGTGACTCACGATCAAACGGAAGCGATGACCCTTTCTAGTAAAGTTGCAGTTTTATACGATGGCAACCTGCAACAGCTTGCCCCACCGAGTGAAATCTATAATAGACCCGCCAACCAGTTTGTTGCTGGTTTCGTAGGCAGTCCCCAAATGAACTTACTGACCCTCAACTGCGATGGGAATAATGCTGTTTTGGGTGACTTTAGAATTCCTTTGCCGACCCTACCCACAACGCCACCACAGGTTGTCGCGGGTATCCGTCCAGAAGATGTCAACCTTGCTAAGGCTGATGATAGGCTAACGATTCAGGGACGAATTTTCTTGGTGGAAAACCTGGGAATGCAGAATCTTATTAGTGTTCGAGTTAAGGGTTCTGAGTTGAGGATACGTGCTTTGTTGCCTGCTCATCAAGCCTGGGAAGGAGAAGACATCAGCCTATCCATCGCACCGCAAGCGATTCACTGGTTTGATATTCAAACAGGCGATCGCATTCAAACTCAGCACGAAGTAGAGCGAGTTGCCCCATCTCTGGGTCTAAAGACATCAACTAATAGCTCTGTACAATCGCAGCATCAATACACTAACAGTTAAACCGATGTAGCTGCTGGAAATACTCTTAAGGAACAGCAGTGCCAACACCTACCTATAGAAAAGTCCGGTATCACTACCGGACTTTTTCACGTAAGAAATTGAAATCAACCCAAAAGGCTAGTTGCGCTAGTCGTTGTTTATCGCATTGAGCATGTTATTAACATTAAACAGATAGGTGCGATCGCTGAGCATATCTGAAGAGAGCCTCTTCCCGTCAACCGCAGCCTGAATAAGATGTGAGCCATTAATGCGCCCCGACTGGCAAGCGGCACTCAGCGTTCTGTAATTGGGAATGCCTTGAGCCATGAAAGAACCACGATACGCTTGTTGAACGAGAGTAAATGGTGTTAGCCGCTCACTAGAAGACGGGGTGTTGCTCACAGATGTAGAATTTGCAGCTGTAGTCTCCACTGTTTCGGCTTTCACACTCGGTGCGATCGCTACCGACATTACTAGAACTGATAAACCACAAAAAACTAGACGTTTCATGACAAAATCGCTTAGAAGCTCAGTTAGGGTTAGCGAAGGCAAATCGTAATTGCGGCTAACATACCAGACGAATCCAGCCAAGAAAGTTCTTCATGAACATTTTTCTTGGTTTCGATCTGCATCAAGTCAGCAAAGCATGACATGGAAAAACTGAGCACCCAATGTCCAGTCGAGCGCTCAGTTGCACTATTACCACCGGAATTGTCTAGAAGGTGAAAGTCGTTCGGAAGGTTCCTACGAAAATCGTATCGTTTGCATCGTTGTGTTCTGGATTGAGAATGACAAACGCACCAGGCGTAATGGCAATGTTGTCAGTTAGACGATAGCGATAGAAAGCTTCTATATGGTAGGAGGTATCAAAATCTCGACGGTTAGCAACATCATTACCACGAATCCTCGGCGGCATCCCAAAGATGATACCCAGCAAATTGCCTTCTCCCCCTAAGTCTGGAAACCCCAATGTTACGGCATAGTTCCAAATCTCTGCCTCATCTCCTTCATTGGCTATTGCCCCATCACTTTGGGCTTGGGCATCTGTAAAACCAACCCAACCTCCAATTGCCAAGCGAGGACTGAAGCGGTATTGCGCTTCTATACCATAGGCATTGGCGGAAGTTGCGGCATCATCACCAAAAGGTGTTTGTGCAAAGCCACTGCCAGTATTCCCGGTGACATTAATGCCTTCACCAGGTTGAGGTGAGTAATAACGATTGTAGGTAAAAGCCATGCCAAAGCGATCGCTTGGAGTAAAAGTTAACTGAGCCAGTGCCCCAAATTGACCATTGAATAGGCCCCGATCATCGTCAGGATTAGAGAAAAATGCTGTATTTCCTAAATAACTAAAGCTAACTCCAAGAGCCTTGCTAAATTGCAAGTTTGCTCCAATACCTGCACCATCACTGAGTCGGTAGATCGGGTTACGCTGCCCAAACCGAGAAACATTACCACCCGCCGGATTAAGCTGGGGGGCAATGGCATCGGAACCCAGACCTTGAGCGGATATGAAAATCTGCGCGATGCGGCTAATTGGGAATTGGTAGACCAGTGAACCCAGAACAATATCGTTGCCCGTGTCAACAGTCGTAACAACATCACTGCCAGTACGGGTGAACGTATCAAAGTCATACAGTGTCATGTCTGTGCCAGTGGACAAGGCGGAGAAATTTCCTCCCTCCAGCTTCGTCCGCAACCGATCTAGACCCGTAAAACTCGTGTCAAAATTGAGAATTGCCCGACCTGCAAGAATCGTGTTGACATCTAAATCCTCTGTTGGCGTTTGCCCAGAAGGTACAGCTACGGTGTCACCAAAGGCATCAATGATACCGATATCCACTTCCCCACTTAGCTGAGTTGTAGTGGAAAACTGATGGTCTTCGATGAAAGCAACCCGACCTTCTAACGTATCAACTTGCGTACCCAAGGTTGCCAGTTCGGTTTCAAACTCCTGAACTAGGCGTTGCAATGTTTCTAAATCTTCACGAGTCACAAAGTTTTCGGTACTCGCCGCAATCAAACGCTCAACTTGCTGCAAACAAGCATTCAAACCCGCTGCAAATTCATAACGGGTGGTTGCCCGGTTACCTCGGAACGTGCCATCGGGATAACCTGCAATACAGCCGTAACGTTCCACCAAACTCCGCAGCGCTTCATAAGCCCAGTCGCCAGGAGAGACATCACTTAGCTGAGAAACGTTGGTGACTTGCCCCATCGGGTCATCAGCCGTGCTGTCATTGCTGTAATGATTAGTTTGTTCAAGGGTGTTGGTTGATTCAGCAGGTACTACTTCTGGCGCTGGCATGGCTTGAGCCAGTGTACTGTCTGCCAGTTCTAAAGTAGGATTGATTGTTGGAGAGGCTAGCTGAGAAAGATTTGATTCTTTAGCTACTGTCTCTGATGAGTGTGAGGCAGTTGGTATTGCTGATTCTCCTGAAGAAGTAGAGTCGATTTCTAGAGATGTTAAAGGGGAAAAACTAGATTTTTCGATCAACATCTGCGATCGCAGAATGTTGTCTTGATCCGCTGGTTCTACAGATGCAGTGAGTTTTTCTGTAATGGTAATTGCTGTCTGCCTAGTAACAGTTTCAGTGATAGGTGTCTGAGAGGCAGAAGCACTATTCACGAACAAAAGAGAGGCACCAAAAATAACTGGACTCGCTGTCAAAGCGTTCCAGAGCAGACTAGACATTTTCTTTCTTCTAATATTTGAATTACAAAGTAGAGGGATGTTCTAACTTCACTAAATGTTGCTAGAACGCCCTCTTGAACATCTTGATCTTTATATTGTCATACTCAATTTAATCAAAACATTTAGTTTTACAAACCTGCTATAAATATTAAGTACAAGTGTTATTAGTGCTACTTCTATGCATGGTTTTAGCCTTCTTCCAACTTCCTTAAGGCAGAAATATCTTAGATAATTACGGCAAGGAAACTAAAGTATCTAGTAAGCCATCAACACTAACATCCGATAAATCTGTTAGTTGTAGTTTTTGTTCTATATGGGCATAGCAATGAGTGATTGACCGAGTGTAAGCAGGATCATAGTGGTGTGAGAGCAAATCCTCTACCAAGTTGTGCCACTCACCTGCCCCAATGAAGCGGTACCACTCATTAAGTTTTTCCCAACCATAGCGAGACTTAAGACGTTCTAGCTTGCGTTTGAGAAGGTCAGGATGTGTAATTAAGTGTGGATATTCTTGTAAGAGCCATTCAACTCTGGCAGCTTGCGGCAGTTCTACTTCAACACATTTAGCTTGTTTTATTTGTTGCCAAAGAGATGAAGGTAAATAAACCTGTCCAATTTTGTTACTTTCTGCTTCCACCCATACTGGCTTACTTGTCTCAAAGCCTTGTAGCGCTTGTAGTAGAATCGATTCAAAGCCTTTTTGTGAGGGTTGCGGTGAAGGTTTGCCTTCCCACTCTTGACCGAGTAGGGAACCACGATGATTAGCTAAACCTTCCAAATCCAGCACTTGGATGTTGCGCTTGGTTAGCTGCCGTAGGATGTGAGTCTTACCACTACCCGTCAGTCCGCCTAATACCCTATAGGTAAACTGTTCTGGCAAATGTTCTAGTTGGTCACGTACATAAGCCCTATAGGTTTTGTATCCCCCTTCTAGGACTGTCACCGACCAACCAATTTGCTTCAATACCAAAGCCATACTATTGGAACGCTGACCACCACGCCAGCAGTACACCAAAGGATGGTAGTCTTTGTCTTTTGCCGCCAAGTGAGTGTCGAGATGCCGAGCGATATTTTGGGCAACTAGGGATGCACCAACTTTACGAGCATCAAACGGACAGACTTGCTTGAAGAGTGTTCCTACTTTTGCGCGTTCAGCATCATCCAATACAGGCAGGTTAATTGCATCTGGCATATGATCTTCGGCAAACTCGCTTTCGCTGCGAACATCAATAATTTCGCTGTAGGTTTCTGCCCAAGGTTGCTGGGTATAATTAGGCGATCGCAACATGACGGTTAATCTCTATCTAATCTGGGTAATGGTCTACCCAAACGCTAGGCTAACGCACCACTCAGTATTAAGTACCAACTCCACAACCGATAACACGCTTGGAATTTAGCTAAAGTTAGCTAGGGCAGTTTTGCCCTAAGATAGTTTGGCTATGGGACATAGCTCGTCCACAATAGTCAATTATTCAACGCTTCCTAGACCAAGGAGAAACAATGACTCGCGCAATTATGGAAACGGAAAAGGGCACAATCAACCTGGAACTGTTTGATCAGGATGCACCCAATACCGTGAAAAATTTTGTAGACCTAGCTGAAAAAGGGTTTTACGATGGTCTCACGTTCCACAGAGTCATCCCTAATTTTATGATTCAAGGCGGTTGTCCTCAGGGTACTGGAACGGGTGGCCCAGGCTACCAAATCAAATGTGAAATTAACTCTAATCAGCATTTGGCTGGTACTTTATCCATGGCTCATGCTGGGCGTGATACAGGTGGAAGTCAGTTCTTTATCTGCCACTCGCCTCAATCTCATTTAGATGGAGTACACACGACTTTTGGCAAAACGGAAGACATGAATGTTGTTAATGCTATCCGCAAAGGCGACAAGATTCTTTCTGTGAAAATTGAGAAATAGCTAGATTAGTTTCAAATCTACTGAAGTACGGGTTTTCCCCGCTCAAATTAATTCGGCGGGGAAAGTCAAAAATCGTTCCTAAGCGGTTTACTGGCTACTAACAGCTATCTAAGGGCGTTCAAACTTGGAAGCAGGTTGGAAGTATTGTACTGGCTCATTCTTCAGAGCATTAAGCATGAAACTCCGCCAAATGGGTGCGACATAGACACCACCTGTTGCCCCACCTCCTATTGGTCTGTAGTTATCATTGCCAACCCAAACAGCCGTTGATAACTGCGGGGTATATCCCGCAAACCAAATATCACGCTCTGAGGACGTTGTACCCGTTTTGCCTGCCGCCGGACGCCCGATTTGTGCCGCTTTTCCTGTACCGCTCGTAATCACATTTTGCATCACACTGGTGAGGGAAGCAGTAGCCCAAGGGTCAAGAACAAGCCGAGGCTTGGGCGTATTGTCTAGCAACACATTCCCAGCACTATCGGTGACTCGGACAATAACCGTTGGGTCAGAGTGCCAACCATTGCTGGCAAACGTGGCAAAGGCTCCTGCCATTTCCAAAGGTGTCACGCCAATCGCGCCCAGCGGCAAAGATGTGACGGGTTCCATGGGACTCTTTATCCCAAGGGTGCGGCAAACTTCAATGACTTTATCCAGCCCCACCGCTCTTCCGATTTTGACGGCTGGAACATTGGCAGAAACAGTCAAAGCTGTGCGAATACTCATCGCACCAGAGTAGCCACCACCATAGTTTCTGGGGCTGTAATAGCCACTACCATCCCGATAGCTAACTGGGGTATCCATGACAGTAGACCCTGGTCCATATTTACCAGTAGCAAAAGCTGTGTAGTAAACAAACGGTTTAAAGGATGAACCAGGCTGTCGTCGAGATTGAATAGCGCGGTTAAACTGACTCTTGTCGTAGTTGACACCGCCTACCAAGGCTTTGACAAAGTGTGTCCGAGGATCGACAGCGGCTAGCGCTACTTGGTCAGCATAAATCCCCCGGCGACGTAAGTTTCGATGGGCGCGAGTAACCGTTTCTTCCGCCATGCGTTGGAAGTTGTAGTCAATGGTAGTTTGGACTCGCATCCCACCTTTGAGAACCGTATCCCGACCAAAGCGCTCATTGAGTTCAGCGACAACGGCTTCTGTGATGAAAGGAAGTTCGCTAGTCTGCCATGAGGTAATCTTACCCAGCTTTAACTTTTGATTACGAGCCGCTTCGGCTTCGGCGGGAGTAATCCATCCCATCTTTTGCATCCGGCTCAAAACGATTGCTTGTCGTTCTTTTGCCACTTCGAGGTTAACAAAAGGACTGTATTCTTCTGGAGACTGAATTAATCCTGCAAGCATTGCTGATTCTGCCAAGTTGAGCTTATCGGCAGACTTACCAAAGTAGCTTTCGGCAGCCGTCTGGATACCGTAGTTATTGTGACCCCAATAAATTTGATTGAGGTACATTTCCAAAATCTGGTCTTTGGCGAAGATTTGCTCAACACGGATAGCGAGTACAGCCTCAGCTATTTTGCGGCTAAACCTGCGTTCGCGTGAGAGAAATAGGTTTTTCACCAACTGCATTGTTAGCGTTGAGCCACCTTCAACCACACTTCCTCGCTCCCAGTTGGCTAAGAGCGCACGACCAACACTATTAGGGTTAATCCCGTGGTGCATATAGAAGTGGCTATCTTCCATCGCGATTACAGCCCGCTTGAGGGTTGGGCTGATTTTGTCTAATTTGACAACTTCGCGATTCGCTTCACCATGAAGACTAGCTAGAGATTTCCCCTTAACGTCATATATATAGCTGGTTTCTGTAGGTACATAGCCCCGTAGTACTCTGACATCTGGAAGGTTGCGAAAGCTAGTTGCCAAGCCAACCAAACCCCCAGCAACAATCGAGCTAGTTAGCATCGTGATGCCGAGGACGGTTCCGCCTGTTACCTGAGCGACTCCTTGCACAAACCGAAAACCTGGTGATGAACCGTTTTTCGGATCTTGTTTTTGTTGAATAGTGCTAGACGACACAGCGATTTAACTTCCTCACTCAAAAAAAGACTGAACGGACTTAGGTGGCAACGTTATGTCAATATTTTATATAGATGATTACAGAAGTTTATGCCATTAGCAGGATTACGGATAAATTGGATTTAGGGAAGAACATCTCAACAACTTCAGGAATACGGTTGCAGTCGATTGTAAAGTCTTACGGACATGGTGGCTGCTTTCTCACTTTGCAGGGTGTCTATTGATGGCAAGCGGATTATGGTGCGATCGCTAAAACTCTACCGAGCTATCAGCTTTCGCGAAGCGCTCAAAGGACTAGGACAGGTGAGTGCGTTGCTCCTCAGGGTTCTAAGAGGAGGGTAGGATAGCTTAGAAGTAGGCAATCCCTTCCTCATGATAGGTGCATACTGGGTGAAAGGTTAACTGCTCAAACATTGATATTTTGGCATTACCTACAAAAAATGTTAGTCTCTCTGCTTAGGTTTGTATAAGAAAAGTAAATTTAAACAATCTATCACACCCTGCTAGTTGGTCTTTATTAAGACGCTCCAGACGAATGTCAAATTCTGAATTATCAATTCCTAATGAGCTGCCTTGGCTCTACCGAGGTGTTAGTGAAATTTTTCCGAACCAATTGGATTCTCAAGATCCGAATGAGAATCTAGTTCAACGGATAGTACAAGCAGACCAACCTTTACGGGTTAAGTTGGGAATTGACCCAACGGGTGCAGATATTCATCTTGGTCATAGTATCCCAGTGCGGAAGCTGCGAGCTTTTCAGGATGCTGGACATACGGCTGTCCTGATTATTGGGGATTTTACGGCAAGGATTGGTGACCCGACGGGGAAATCTGAAGTACGCCGCCAATTGACACCTGCCGAAGTCAAGCGAAATGCTGAAACTTATTTGGAGCAGGTGCGACCAATTTTGGATTTTGAGACACCGGGACGCCTGGAAATTCGCTACAACTCTGAGTGGCTAGAGCAGTTGAATTTAGCAAAAACTCTAGAGTTATTGGCAACAATGACGGTAGGGCAGATGCTAGCAAAGGAAGGTTTTAAGGAGCGCTACGAGCAGGAAAACCCTATTTACATCCATGAATTTCTTTACCCCTTGATGCAAGGGTATGACTCAGTGGCAGTGCAGGCTGATGTGGAGTTAGGGGGAACTGACCAAAAGTTTAATATTGCTGTGGGGAGAGATTTACAACGGCATTTTGGACAGAAGCCGCAGTTTGGGTTGCTGGTGCCAATTTTGCTCGGAACGGATGGGGTTCAGAAAATGTCGAAGTCATTGGGGAACTATGTGGGACTGTCGGAAGATGCCCTAACGATGTACTCCAAACTTGAAAAGACACCTGATAACCTGTTAGAGAACTATTTTGAGCTACTCACGAATTTGCCCTTAAATGAGCTACCCGAAGCACCACGCGATCGCCAAAAACAACTAGCTTTAAATATTGTTACCCAATATCACGGGCAAGCCGCAGCAAAAGAAGCTCAGCAGGCGGCGATTAACATCACTCAAGGAGACACTAGCGGCACAGGTGATGCTGTTCCGGAATTCTCTGTTTCCAATGTCAAGTTTCCCGCTAAGTTGTCTTATATCCTGAGCGCGAGTGGGTTGTGCAAAAGTAGTGGAGAAGGGCGGCGACAGATTCAAGGAGGAGGTGTGAAGCTGGATGGCGATCGCATTTCTGATGTTGAAATCAGCTTTGATTCCCCGGATACTTTGGATGGCAAAATCTTACAAGTTGGGAAAAAGAACTTTAGACGACTGGTAAAGTGAGTCAGGGTCATTGAGTTAGCAAACACGAAGATCAGATGGCTGTAGAAGACAGGATTATTGTTCCTCTGGATGTTCCGACTGAGGCAGATGCGATCGCACTCGTAGAACAGTTGCCCCAAGTTACCTTTTGGAAAGTAGGGCTAGAACTCTTTGTCAGCACTGGTCCTGAAATTCTCCATACCCTAAAAAGTAGAAACAAGCGGATATTTCTTGACCTCAAGTTTCACGACATCCCCAACACCGTCGCCGGGGCAATCCGCAAGGCAGCTAGCTATGGTGTAGATTTAATCACCATTCATGGCACAGCAGGTCGCACTGCCCTAAAAGCAGCAAATGCGGCAGCACTGGAGGGGTCAGAAGCAGCAGGTTGTCCTCCTCCGAAGCTGATTGCAATTACAATTCTTACCAGCTTGACCTCACGAGATTTAGCCTTTGACCTAAAAATTCCGGTAGAGTTGCCAGAGTATGCTCTACAAATGGCGCTTTTAGCTCAAGAATCGGGCTTAAGTGGGGCTGTCTGTTCTCCTCAGGAAGCGTCACAGCTACGACAAGTTTGTGGAGATGACTTTCTCCTCGTTTGCCCTGGAGTTCGACCCAGTTGGTCACAAACAGGTGACCAGAAGCGAACCATGACACCAGCAGAAGCAATCAAAGCGGGGGCGGATTACCTTGTTATTGGGCGACCGATTACGGCAGCGACTGACCCAGTTGCGGCATGGGAGCGAATTGGTGATGAACTAACGGCTGCCGGTGTTTAACTTCACGCTTCATCGATGGCTTCTTGTTCTCTGCTGGCTGGGGCTACAAAGTGCGTCACCAGGCTATGGATTATCAGTGATGAGGGATGAGTTCAATTCTTCAACTCATTACTTGCTCTCTAAATCTTCAACTTGTCCAGCAGATGTTAATACATTAACGTCCCAGTTACTCAAGGATTTACCCAGTTATGCCAACCGAGTGATTCAACGGGCGCGACGTTTAAATAGAACCGTTGACAGTTTTAGTTACGTCCTCGTGGCAGGAAATCCAGAGTTTGAACCTCTTAGCCTTGGGCCAGGTCAGTATACCTCCACTGCTCCAGGTGCTGACTTAGAACCCCCTCAGCAAGTTTTTCTGACTACCTTAGAGCGGCAGTATGGAGATGGTAGAGCATTTTATAGACAGCATTACCACTGGCTATTTCTGACTCAAACACCTGATGGCTGGCGCTTGGCTTTGATGTTTTCTCGAATCGGTTCGGCTTCAGAAACCCGTCCGCCAACGCCGCCACGGGAGAGTAGTAATGGTGTTATTGGTCAAGCGGTTAATCTTTGGCTGCGAGATTGTCGTATGGGAACTCTTCGTAATTCTTGATGAACGAGAGAAGTTTGTTATTCTCGAAACATTTTGTTTAATAGCCACCCTAATCTGTATTCCTTCGTGTACGGATGAAGACTTTGTACACCTAAAATGCCTAACCTAAAAAAATGGGAATTGGGATATTTCTTGTTGCATTTATTTGCAATTGCCTACTTTATCCGTCTGGAGCGAGTACAATCGCGATCGCTACACACCAGAGGATGGCAACTTATAAAGAATTAGAGTGCTACTAGCTTAGGATTTGTAGAAAACTACTCTTACATTTTCAACTCTCTTGCTCATAGAGAGGCGCTTAACTGTGTCTGTACGCCGTTGATTACTAACTAATACTGTTTCTTATGGAACTAATTTGATTACACAAAAGTAAGCCTTAGTGAAAAAAGTACAACAATTGGAGAACAACTCAATGACTGACCAAACTTTTAAGAAACCAATCTTTCGCCGGGAAATTCGCCTAGGACTGGTTGTTTACGGTGGAGTTTCTCTTGCCGTTTATATGAATGGGGTTTGTCGGGAATTTTATAATGCTGTACGGGGGAGAGGAGTTTATAAACTTATCAAAGCTCTGACTGATTCCGATATTATCGTCGATATCATATCGGGAACCTCAGCCGGAGGAATTAATGGTGTTCTTCTCAGTTATGCACTGACAAATAGCACAGCAGACCAAGTGGCTGATTTTGCGAACCTCGCTCAGATCTGGCGTGAAAGCGGCAATATTCTGGGTCTAATGCGTCAGCCTAGCCCTAGCGACTCTCAACTGGATTCTATCTTAGATGGAGAAAATTATTATCAAAAGCAGCTTAAAGAAGCGTTTGATAAAGCGCAAAACAGTAAGGCTCCAGCACCAACGGATGAGTGGCTTTCGGAGTTTAATGAATTAGATTTATTTGTTACAGGAACTGATGTCTTTGGTCGAGTATATAAGGTTTTTGATGATACAGGACGTGTCATTGAAATTAAAGACCATAAGGGGATGTTTCAGCTCAAGCATCGTCAGGGTCGTAAGGAGCCATTTAACCCAGGCAGTACTTCTAATCCTGTAAAAGTTACTACAGAGGAACTTCATCAAGCTCTGGCTAAGTTGTGTAGAATTACTTCGTGCTTTCCGGTTGCTTTTCCTGTGGTCGATGTTCAACTAAAAGAAAGAAATCCAGTTGACCAAAAGTTAGTTGAATGGGGTCTTTTGGAGAAGCGAGAGTTACCTGACAAACCGCCTGAAGGAGGGTATAAGCTATATTTTGTAGATGGTGGTGTGCTAGATAATCGTCCCTTTAGCTACACGATTAAGGAGATGTATTATCGTACCGCTAACCGTCCCGTTGACCGGAAGTTATTTTATATTGATCCAGGCCCAGATCGGTTTACCGACAGCGAGAATAAGCAATTTACTGCTATGCCTAAACCCAATACCTTGCAAGTGATTCAGGATTCACTTGTAGGAATCCCAACCTATGAAAGTATTGGTAATGATTTGCAGTTAATCAAAGAACATAATGAGAAAGTTCGTCGCTACAGATCTATTCTCAAGGATGCAGAAGGGATTGCGGCTTCTAAGGAAGAGACTCGTCAGGAGAATCAAATCCAAGAAGGAGTTTATTTACGGAGTCGGTTGATTAGCTTACGCGATCGCATTTTGCCTCTAGTTCTGAGAATGGAGGAAGACACGAAGTCAAACATTGACAAGCAAGCTATTTTAGAAAAAACTGCGACCTTGTTAACTGAGCGTGTTATTGGCAATAAAGAAGCAGAAAGCAGTGAAAAAATTCTGAGAGCCTTTGGAGAACAAATTCGCAATCTAGATATAGCTTATTCTCTTCGCAAACACTTTTATATCATTGCGAAAGTTTGCCAAATTCTTGATAATAACCACAGTCAAAATGAGTACAAGTATGTTCAAACACTTGCTAAGAATCTTAGCCGTCAAATCAAGATACTAGAAGTTATTCAGTCAGCTTTAGACATGATGCTGAGCTATCCAGCCGTAAGCAAATCTTTTTACGAATTGCTAGACCAAGAAAAGTCACCTAATTTGCTGCGCGGTCAGTTTTATGAGCGTTTGCTTCGCTTACACCGATTTTTATTAGATGCTGAGGGATTAGAAAGTTTTTCACCATCGGAAGCTGACAAGTCTCATTTACAAGAAGTTCCCGCAGACTTTTTCATAACTTTACCATCAATGGGTCTAGAAGCTTATCCCAGCGATTGGGTATCCCAAAAGCAAGTATCTGGAATTTTTGCTCAACTCAAAGCTAAAATTAGTAAGCTTTCTAACCCAGATGAGCTTCAACAAATTTGGAACGCCAAGGATTTTAGCTATGACAAACAGGAAAATGCAGAAGGGTTCGTCAATATTCTGCGACAAGTAGAACTGGCTACGGAAGCTTTAATACAAGGTAGCCAGATAAGTAACTGGCAAAAGGTTCTGCATCAGTTTACAAACTTCCGAGAATTAGATCAGATTCTTTATCCCTTTGAATATCTAACAGACATAACCGAGAAAGAGTTGATTCACACCGTTCGGATTAGTCCGAATGATGCTCAAATGGGGTTTGGCAAAGATAAAAAGGTTAAGGATAAGTTAGCTGGAGAAACTTTGTATGCTTTTGGAGGATTCTTTAAAAAATCTTGGCGCTCTAATGATATCCTCTGGGGCAGGTTAGACGGGCTAAATCGGATTGTGGAAGCGTTGATAACGACTGAATCAGTCCAGCGGTTTCCTGAATTTTTGAAACGCCAAGCTAGAGAACAGGGGTATCCCCAAGAAGGGAAAGAGTTTGAAGCATTCAAAGTAAAGTATATTGAATTTCTCGTCAAGGAGTCTTTACCTCATTCCCAACCACTTGATCGCCTGAAAATTATTGACTATCTTCACCAGTTCGCTGAACAGGTTACTCAAGAGCAACAAGACCAACAAGAGCAACGGCAAAACCTTTTGAAAGATTTCCTAGATGATTTAGTGCGTGAGGGACATCGTGAGATTTTAAGTACCGACTTGCAGAATGTTCTCGCTGATGAAATTGACGAGCAACTTAATTGGAACAGACAACGAGTTGATTTAACTGAACCCAATCAAAAACCAAAGTATCTACCTGTTGCTGGTTACTTCGATCGCAGTGTAAGTGCTTTGGCAGCAGGAACATTAGCGAAGGAAGCGATTGAAGATTTGGTGCGTACTCCAGGGGGAACAGAGGATTATTTTCTTAAGACTTATAAAGTGGGTGAAGAGTCGGTATTAGACAGCGTTCCGACAGTCGTGCTGGCAAACCTCTCCACTCGATTTGGCTTGATTCTAAGAAATGTCGTTCTTACTACTTTAGGCGATCGCTCTAAGCGGTTACGCCGGAGTGTAATCTATAACGTTCTCGATAAGTCATTACAGTTGTTCTACTGGTGGTTACAGCTAACTGCACCATTGGCATTACAGACACCAGATTTCCTTCTGAAGCGTCCTCTAGTTGTTGCACTTCAGGTTGTGTTGTTACTGCTGGCTATCCTTGCTGTCGCGATAACTGTCTCGAAGTCACTAACATGGGTGCTGATTGCCTTGGGTTCGACGGTACTGTGCTGGTTTTTGGGAACGCCTTGGCGAAAAAACAAGAGTAAGTGATTTAGATTAAGTTGCACTCAAGAAGGTAAGTTAGTTGACCGTTGGCTGTTCATAGTCAACGGTTAACTGTTAGTAGTAGGGTAGAACCTAGGCTAGGACACTAAGAAGCGGAATTAGAATGAAATCTTTTGGGGATTGGTCAAAACAACTGGGGTTCTCAGGAGTAGTCTTGAGTGTTGGACTAATTGTTACAATGTCCTCCTCGGCTTGGAGTGCATCACCTGTAGCGGAGATGGTTGCCAGTTCTCAAGTCAATAGGGAGGTGGAGAACAAAGATTTGCCTCGTGTCACAACTGAGCCAAATCTTGAGGTAGACGAAGCGGGTTTAATGCCTTGTGTGAATGTAGCGGATGACACTTCGCTTCAATCTAGTATGACCTCTCCCCCAACCCCTCTCCTGCAAGGAGAGGGGAGTCTTGTATCAATTGGGTTAGACGATAGCACATTCCATACCCCCCCAATCCCCCTTGTAAAGGGGGGAGCAATCAAAGAATATGTGTCAAACTCGAACCCAATTGGTATTACTCCCCCTTTCCTTGTAGGAAACCGGAGCTTTAGTGAGGAGGCTGGGGGGTTAGGTTCTGAATTTGTGCATCCAGTGGAGAATCGCTATAACGCTGTTACCGAAAAGATGCAGCTAAGTCAAGCAGAAACTACGCCTCAGCCAGCAGCAACGCCGAATTCAACGGCTGAGGAATTGGATTTAAGTCCCGAAATTATTGAAAATAGTCCTGTTTTGCAGCGCTGGTTGGAGGAAGTGCCGAATGTTTTGGAAGACATTCGCAATGATCCCAGTTTTCGCACACGCTTGCGTCTTGGTTACTCTAACTTTCCCTCTAACGATGATGCATCAGGATTTAATGTCGGTGTGGAAGATGTATTTATTGGTCGTACTGGCTTGACGGTGAGTGGAGATTATCAGACTTCTTTTAATGGCGATCGCCAAACCTTCGGCGCAGATTTACGCTACTATGTGCTTCCCTTGGGAAGTTATGTCAACATTGCACCCTTAGTTGGCTACCGAAATATAGAATCTAACGACTACTCAACAGATGGTATCAATGTTGGGGCGCGGTTGATGTTAGCTTTATCTCGTACAGGTGCAGCCGATGTTTCGTTAACTCAGAGTTTTGTCTCTCCTGGCAGCAGTGATGAAGTAGGTATCACAACACTTTCTTTTGGCTATGCGGTTACTCGAAATTTGCGCTTATCTACAGATATTCAAAAGCAGAATTCGAGGGAAGAAAAGGATAGTCGAGTAGGGATTGTTTTAGAGTGGATGCCTTGATTTATCTAAGCGAGGACTTTCACTAAAAGCCCTAGGGTTTGAACCCTTGACGGCTAAGGAAACTCGTAAAACATTTCAGTTACCACTACCGATAACAGGCTAAACGTTGGTTTAACTGATTACGAGTAGCTGTGCTTTCTAATGCTTGAGTAACCTGAAGTGCTTGGTTGTACTGTCCAGCTTGAGCATACTTAATTGCAATTTCTTCGAGAAGGCTGCCTCTATCAGCAGGGTCATCAACTTCGGTAGCACTAATTCTGTTACCCTGGCTATCAGTCTCCACTTTGAAAACCAAAATATTTGACTCAGGCCCCTCAACCGCTTCAGCAATTTGAAAAGCTTGGGCTAAAACTTCAGTGGCTTTGGTTGTTTGTCCAGTTTGGATATATTTGTTAGCGATCGCAAGCAGCAATCCTACTTTCTCAGCAGGTGTTTCATAGATATTGACAAATTGCCGTGCGTCGTCATATCGTCCTGTTTCCAGGTATTTACTAACAATTTCCTGCAATTTATTGGTTTTCTCATAGCTATCGCGCATCGCTTGGGCAATTTTAAAAGCAACGTCGTATTGTTGTGCCTTGATGTACTCGTCAGCGATCGCCTGTAAGATGTAGGAATTGTCCTCCTGGGTTTGGGCGACTTGTAACGCTTGGGATAAGAGGGCAGAAGCTTTGTCTTGCTGTCCAGAGAGAGTATACTCAAGCGCAACAGCAGCAAGAGCTTCCGCTTTGTTGCTAGGGATTTCTAAAGAATTAGCGACTTGAATCGCTTGAGTATACAATTCAGTGGCTCGGTTCGTCTGCCCTGTTTTTAGGTATTCATTTGCGATCGCAGCTAAGGTTCTTGGTTGATAAAAGTAGGTAGAACCATAATTTTCCACCATTTGGGCAGTCTGGATTGCTTTGTCAAATTGTTGTGCTTTCGCATAGCTAAGAGCAATTCGCTGCAAGGCAACATTACGCGAACCAATATCGCCCTTATCTAGCAATTGCGTTATCTGGAGTGCTTGCTCGTTTTGTCCAGCTTCAACCGCCTTGGTGATGATATTCTGCAAAACAAACGGTTTACTAAGCTCAATGTCAACAGTATCTCCTTGAATAGCTTGGGCGATTTGGAAAGCATCCTCATAGCGCCCCACTTTGACATAATTGTCAATCATTTCCTTCAAGAGCCTAGCTTGGAAGTAAGCATCTGGCATTGCCTTAGCAGATTCGATGGCTTGAGATAGGACTTGAGACGCTTGTGTTTGTTGCCCAGCTTTCGTGTACAAAAGTGCGATCGCACTTAAGGCTTTTGCCTTACCCTCAGCATTGCTAATTGTTTGAGCAGTACTCAGGGCTGTTTCTAGTTGTCCAGCAGCAGCATATTGAGTAATAATCTCTGCTAACAAGGTTTCTCCCACAGGACGAGCCGTTTCCACAGCTTGGGAAAATATATTAGAGGCTTTATCTTGCTGTCCAGCTTTGAGATAGCTCAGAGCAATGTCTGATAAAGTCTTTGCTTTGGCATAACCTGCATCCACACCTTGGACAAGCTGAAGGGCTTGCTCCATCTGCCCTTTTTGGGCATATTGGCTGGCAATTGCTCCTAAGACATTACTTCTGTAGAGGGGTGCATTCTCAATCGTTTTAGAAATTTCAAGGGCTTGATCATACTCTCCAGCTTGAGCATAAGCGATCGCAACCCGTCCTAAAACCTCAGCTTTGCGATAGGGATTAGAATGCTCAAACGCTTGAGCCAACTGGAGTGACTGAGCAAGAATTGCAGGTACGGGTTCTCGTTGCCCTGCTGCCAAATACGCTTCTGCAATTTCCGTCAATGCAATCATTTTAAACTCAGCACCCTGAAGGGAATTCACAACCTGCAAGGACTGAGGTAAGATTTCGAGACTTTTCTGCGGCTGTCCAATCGTGGCGTAGTGATGTGCGATCGCACTCAAGGTACTCGTTTTGATAAAGCTATAACCACTGCTTAGGCTTTGGGTAACAGGTAGTAATTTGGCGAGGACACTAGAAAGTTGCTCTTTTTGTTCCGCTTCCACATACATCGCTACCAACTTCTCTAGCAAACTCGTGTCTCCATCGGGAGTAATCACAATATCCCGAACCAATTCCGCTTTCATCTGAACGTTGTTCAGGGATGGCAATCGCTCAAGTGCTTGATTGAGCGTTTCTAAAGCTTTCTCCTTATTCTGGGAACTCGTATACTCTCTTGCCTTGACTACCAGTTCGTCAACTCTTTCCTCAGCAGGTTGGATGCTTGGAGAATCGCAACTACTTTGAGCAATTGTTACAGCTTGTGCCAGTTGTACCGGAGTAGCGAGTATAGCTGGGCTAAATAAAGTAATGAGTAAAAACGTTCCTAAGCAACGAGACTCCCTCCGGAACAACAATTTCTTCATAGCGATCGCCTACCTCAATAATCTGCTTTATGCTCTACACCATGACCTAGACACAGGTTCGATAGCCACGGTTCCAGTTGAGTAGAGTCCAGAAGCTATCGGGCAATGGAGCGATAATGACCAATGAGTACTGACACCTGAAACCTGACGAGTGACTACTGACTTACAACCCTGGCATTGGCGATCGCTACCTTTAGAAAGTCGCACAGGTTCCGAGGTATTTGACTACCTGTTTCGGAATACAAATACCATTGCCACCCTGCTAGAAAGCCCCTACCCAACGCCTCAAGACCAACCTTTACTAGCTCGTTATTCTCTCTGTGCTGGGATGCCCCGAACCTACCAGGGGCGTTATCAGATGTGGACACCAGCCGTCGGAGAAATTCTTCCCTTCCTGCGCCGCTTACTCTCTTCTAATAGAAATGAAGATAATTTAGCCTCAGCACCCCATCACCTACCCTTTACTGGTGGTTGGTTAGGTTGGCTAGGCTATGACTTAGCTTGGGAAATTGAGCAGCTACCTCGCTTGAACCTTGATCCCTTACCATTTCCCGTTGCCTTTTGGTACGAACCAGCCAGTTTTGCTGTCCTCGATCACTCTGAACAAACTTTATGGCTAGCCGCTACCTGTGAAGCCGAACTCGACCAATTACAAAAACGCCTCGAACAATCATCTCCCATACCCCATACCCCATACCCCATACCCCATTCTCCATTCCCCACCCCCCACTTCCTCACCTGTCAAGCTGACTATGAAGCCGCTGTTGTACAAGCCAAAAAATACATTCAGGCTGGTGATATTTTTCAGGCGAATCTTTCTCTCAGGTTTGAAGTCGCAACCAAATCTTCAAGTTGGGCAATTTATCGAGCTTTGCAACAAATTAATCCTTCACCCTTTGCTAGCTTTTGGCAAACCCCTTGGGGTGATGTGATTAGTTCTTCTCCAGAACGACTGGTACAGTTACAGGGAAGGCAAGCCCAAACTCGACCCATTGCAGGAACGCGATCGCGTAGCACAACACCTACCATTGACCAGCAGCTAGCACAAGACCTCTTAGCTAATACCAAAGAAAGAGCAGAACACATTATGCTCGTAGATTTAGAGCGTAATGATCTAGGACGAGTCTGCGAGTGGGGTTCCGTAGAAGTTGATGAATTATTCACCATTGAACGTTACAGCCATGTAATGCACCTCGTCAGTAATATTACGGCTACACTACGTGCCAATTGTGATGCTGTTGATCTAATTCGCGCCCTGTTCCCTGGGGGGACAATCACGGGTTGCCCAAAAGTTCGCTGCATGGAAATTATTGAAGAACTTGAATCAGTTCGTCGTAGCTTGTTCTATGGCTCTTGCGGTTATCTTGACCAGCGCGGCAATTTAGATTTGAATATACTGATTCGCACTCTTTTGGTCGGCAGAGGCAGGGAACAATCCAGTATTTTTACTCAAGGCTCAGCTCACCCAGCACTTAGTCTTATTTGGGGTCAAGTTGGAGCGGGAATTGTCGCTGACAGCGACCCAGAACAAGAATGGTACGAGTCTCTCAATAAAGCTCAGGCTCAGTTGGTAGCGCTGACATCCACCCACGGTTAATCTTGTACGTTTGTAAAGAAAGTCAGTACCAAGTCTCGTAATAATACTGATATCCTTAATCAATGCAGACCCTAACTCTCCGTAAATACCGAAACGAGCTATTATCTGCATAGCTTTAATCGGAGCCAGGACTCCTACAATTTAGCTGACTCATCCCAA
This sequence comes from Microcoleus sp. FACHB-SPT15, assembly GCF_014849525.1. NCBI lineage: Bacteria > Bacillati > Cyanobacteriota > Cyanophyceae > Oscillatoriales > Microcoleaceae > Microcoleus > Microcoleus sp. FACHB-SPT15. Next base: position 141,380 of record NZ_JACJNU010000051.1, read on the forward strand.
TCCCCCTGCTAGGGATGGGCATTTTTAGTCGGGATGTTGATGAACGCCGAAACCTATCTGAATCACCCAACGTTTGGTCTGCTTTTTCGAGTTTGCCTGGTTGAAGAGAACCAAGAATTGTTTACCACCCTCTATGCCCAGCGTCTATTTTTTATGGTGACAACTGGGTCGGATGGTATTAGCTTTGAACCAATTGGTCGTTCAGACGCTCGCCTTTTAGTAGAAAATCGCCTTCGTATGCTCCGCCGCACTGGTGCAAGCCAGGAGTTCGAGGTACTTCAGCATATCCATAAGCAAACGTTCCAATGATCTTCAGTCCGCTTGCTCATTTCCTATATAAATGAAGTAATTAATCCGACTTGATATGACTGGCTCAATTGCAGAACGCATTGCTAACATTCGTCAACAGTTACCGCCTAGCGTTCGGCTGATTGCTGTCACCAAACAGGTATCAGTGGAGGCTATGCGAGAAGCTTATGCGGCAGGAATCAGGGATTTTGGCGAAAGCCGCACTCAAGAAGCAGAAGCGAAACTTGCCCAACTCAGTGACTTACCCGACCTCAACTGGCATTTCATTGGGCATCTCCAGAGCAACAAAGTTAAAAAAGCCTTAGAGCAATTCCAATGGATTCATTCTTGTGACAGTCTGAAGCTAGCTCAGCGTCTTGATCGCTTAGCTGAGGAACTTTCCCTGCAACCAAAAGTCTGCCTCCAAGTCAAGATTGTGCCCGATCCTGATAAATATGGCTGGACTGCTCCAGAACTACTCTCAGATCTACCAGAACTTGACACGTATAAATCGCTACAAATTCGAGGCTTAATGACCATTCTCCCTCTCGGATTATCTCAACAGGAGGCATTGCAAGTATTTGAGGACACTCGTAAACTGGCGGATAAAATCAAGCAACAAAACTGTTCACATCTTCGTATGGAGGAGCTTTCAATGGGAATGTCAGGAGATTACCCTCTAGCTGTGCAAGCGGGTTCAACGATGGTGCGTCTTGGGCGAATTATTTTTGGGGAACGGACAGCCTAAAGGTTTCCTGGAAAGATTGTCTTTATGCTCCCACTCGGCAATCTCAATTTGAAAAACCTGTTGTTAGAGTATTTTGCCTCTCTACTGCACAAAGGTAGATTTTTTATACAAAGTTGCGGTCAAATGTAGTAGTTTCTCTTTCCCGCATCTACCTATCTCCCCATTCTTGAGATCATTAATTCGGAACCTACATAGAATTGCTCCCCCTCTCCCCCTCTGTCAAGGCATAGGCTAATATATTCCCAACACAACTTTATGATGGGTGTTGTCGTTCTTAACGTTACTGGGCGTTTATCACTGTGTTTTTGACTACCTGCTTTCAGGAGAGTATTGTATAGTCTTAGACTTAGTTGTGAGAGTCTCCAGTAGTGGAAATTGTTACTTAGCAGAGTGTAAGAGAGCCATTTACAGTTCTTTTCAATCTAAAAAAACATCTGTTGAACACTACAGTCTCAAAGACGATCAATAATTGGATTTTTAGCGTACAACTAAAGTTGTGATGGAGAGTGAACAATGAACAACCTTTTTACTAAGTTACGAGATTTCGTTGGTTTCAATGAACCAGTGGAATACGATGGGTACGAGTACGATGATGTGGATGGAGATTCTTACCAAAATCTCTATCAGCAGGAGCAGCAAGTTCAAGCGCCACCACTAGAGGAAGAACGCCCACAACGGCGGCGTGTTCGGGAGCGGACAGTTGTAGGAGCAGATGCAGGAATAGGAACCACTTCGATGAATAATGTGATTGGAATGCCTGGAGCTGTCAATGGTCTTTCAGAAGTCGCGGTAATTGAGCCGCGTTCTTTTGAAGAAATGCCACAAGTGATTCAAGCACTACGTGAGCGCAAGTCAGTAGTTTTAAACCTCACGATTATGGACCCAGACCAAGCGCAAAGAGCTGTAGACTTTGTTGCTGGCGGTACCTATGCGATCGATGGTCATCAAGAGCGAATCGGCGAAAGTATTTTCTTGTTTACACCTAGCTGTGTTCAAGTCAGTACTCAGTCGGGTGTTGTTAACGAAGTCTCTTCGCCACAGATGCGTACTCAGCGTCCAACAGCGCCTGCCCCAGCTTGGGCAGCGGAACAAGAGCGGATGGCACAGTAATAACAAGCTTGAGACTGTAGATTGGGTCTAGAAATCCAAAATCCAAACTCTCTTAACAAGGGGTGCTAAGAGTGTCTATTAAGCTTGGTGTGATTGGTGGCGGGGTGATGGGAGAAGCTCTTTTATCCCGCCTACTCGCTCAGGAGCTTTACCGCTCTGACGAGGTCTTGGTGAGTGAGCCACAAGCCAAGCGACGGGAATTTTTGGTACAAGAATATGGTGTCCAAGTGACATCAGATAACCGAGCCACGGTGGCGGCATCGGATGTTTTGTTGTTGGCAATTAAACCTCAGATATTTGAGGCAGTAACAACAGAACTGTTAGAAGGTAACGCGAAGGTCAGTCAAAGGCAAGAGTCTCAGCCAGTGGTGGTTTCAATCTTAGCGGGTGTATCGTTGAGCCAACTGGAAGCGGCTTTTGGCACTCAGCCAGTTATCCGAGCAATGCCCAATACACCAGCAACGGTAGGGGCGGGCATCACAGCGATCGCATCCGGTAAAACAGTCACGCCCCACCATGTCGAACAGGCAAAAGCGATTTTCCAAGCCGTTGGTGAAGTGGTAGAGGTGCCAGAGTCCTTGATGGATGCGGTGACGGGTTTATCGGGTTCAGGACCCGCGTATGTCGCCATTATGATTGAAGCTCTCGCCGATGGCGGTGTTGCAGCAGGATTACCAAGAGCGATCGCATCTAAGCTCGCCCTCTCTACCGTACTAGGGACAGCTCAGTTGTTACAACAATCAGAATTACACCCAGCGGAACTCAAAGACCGCGTAACTAGCCCCGGTGGCACCACAATTGCTGGAGTTAGTCAATTAGAGCGTGCTGGTTTTCGCTCAGCACTCATTGAAGCTGTGCTAGCCGCCAAAACGCGATCAGTGCAGTTGGGGCAGTAGCATTTTGCTCATGGGATTAGTGGCGAGACAAACGATTGAAAGTTGCTAGCGTTTCATGAGGTAGCTCATATATCTCTTGTCTCTAATTTGGCAGAGTAGAAATGTCTGCACTAGAGGGCAAAGCGATGACCCGCTCAACCATTAATCTTGAAACAGCTACTGGACATCAGGTGATGGCAGCAGCCGGGAAGAAAATTCTGCGACCTGGTGGTAAAACAGCAACTGAAGAGGTTTTTAAGTGGGCTGCATTCAAACCGGGAGAGACAGTTTTAGAGCTTGCTGCCAGCTTTGGTTATAGTGCGATCGCCCTGGCAAAGCGGTATGGTGTTCGGGTTGTGGGAGTAGAAAAAAATCCTGAGAGCGTTGCCCGTGTCCGTGCCAATATTCAAGCTGCTGAACTGGAATCGCAGGTGCAGGTGATTGAGGGTGATATTTTCCATTTAGAGCAGATTCCAGAACAATTTGACTACGTGCTGGCAGAAGCAATTCTGACCATGCAATCGATTCCAGGCAAAACGAAAGTTTTGCAAGGCATTCACGATCGCCTCAAGCCTGGGGGCAAATTTCTCTCCCATGAGTTGCTGGCAAACGATCGGGAAGAAGAGATTCATCGTGTCTTGGCAGCAGCGATTCGCGCGAACTCTACACCCTTGTCTGAAACCAAGTGGATTGCGGCTTGTGAAGCAGCCAATTTACACGTCTTACGCCATCAAACAGGAGCGATGGGACTGCTCAACCGGGCTCGAATTATTCAAGATGAAGGCTTGATTGATGCAATCAAATTCTTCTGGAATGTACTGACTCAGCCTAAAGTACGTGATCGCCTGCTGACAATGCGGAGTGTCTTTAAGCAATACGAACGGGAATTAGGCTACATCATTTTGTGTGCAGAGCGGAAATAAATAGGAGATGAACGATGACTACAACAGTACAGAATTCTCAATCTTTAGTTATTCAACTGAAAGACAAAATTGAATATGCTGAAACAGGGGTACTTAGCAAAGTATTACTGAAAGTTCCCTATTGCCAATACACCCTCTTTTGTCTGGCAGCCGGAACTGATATCGCGGAACATACCTCAACTCGCAACGCTGTTGTCCAGGTGATTGAAGGACAGGGAACGCTGACGCTGGAAGGACAAGACATAAACTTGGAACCTGGTGTTTTTGTCTTTATGCCTGCCAATGCACCCCATGCGTTAAAGGCAGAAGCGAATCTGGCGTTTATCTTAACCCTTTCGGCTGCAACATAGCCTTTCAATGCTTTTTGCCATTAACTACAGGCGTTTGATCAGGATTTCTGGCTTGCGCGATTGCATCAGGTTCTACCGTTCCGTGAGCGATCGCGTCTAACCCATCCCAGTCGAGTATGGTAATTTTTCCACCCCGACTGTAGGAAGCAACAGAATGCAGTTGCTTAAACAGACGCACACATTCCTCATAGGTGATGCCAATGCTACGAGCAATTTCATAATAGGAAAGTTGTAGGCGCAGACAGGCTCCTTGCCCACCGATTTGGGTTCCTGGTTCTCCAGCAGAATATTGGATGAAACGCGCTAACCGGATGATCGCTCGTTCTGAAACCAACCCATGTACCATTTCATGTAACTGTTGGAGACGCTGGTTAAAGACTGCCATCATCTTCAGTGCGATTTCTGGATTCGCTTGAATCACTGCCAGCAAGGCTTCGCGATCGACCATCAGCACTTGAGCCTCACTCTCAGCGCTCACTGTAGCAGGCGCAATACCATTACCAATGAGGGCTGGAGCCGCAAAGATATTGCCACCTTCCAGCGTCCGCAGAATGGTTTCTTTCCCACTGGTTGCTGTTTTGGAAACTCGCAGTAATCCGTTAATTAGAGCATAAAGACGACGAGGGAGGCGATCGCCTTCATGGCAGACAATTTCATCGGTTTGATAGGTTTTAACAACCGTGTGGGGCTGTAAGTTCGCGAGTTGTTCTGGCTGTAACTGAGTGAACACCGAAATCGATGCCAGTTGCTCAACAGTTGCTTTCATAAATTTAGGCTTTAGAAATTTACTTTTTAACCTGTCAACCTATCTTTTCCATAGAAAATCTGTATCAAAAAATACAGAACACCCGATTCATTCAATCCTTTAACATTGTTTAATAGAATCTGGTACTGCAATTAGTTCTGACCATGCAAAGAAAAAGAAAATTGCCGGGATACCAGAAATCTTTTACGTTTAAGTTAATTAGGGGGCTTTTGCCTTTAGGACGACAACGTATTACTCAAGTCAAGTCCAGGATATTGAAGGAGGCTTCTGCTAAGCCGTTCTGGGATTCCTATCAACAAATCTTGCTGTCTTATCTTGGCAGTTTTTTAGGGATTGCGGTGCTTACCTATCTGACGATTCACAGTGGTTATCCGCTCATTGCGGCACCGTTGGGTGCAACGGCTGTTCTGGTATTTGCTGTACCTGATAGTCCAATGGCTCAACCGCGCAATGTGATTGGGGGAAGCTGTATTGCTGCGATCACCTGCGTTTCATTGGTGCAGCTTTTTGGTTCAGAAGCGTGGGTGATGGCTTTGGCAGTAGCGACTGCCATCAAGCTCATGCAGTTAACTAAAACACTGCATCCGCCGGGAGGAGCGATCGCTCTGTTAGGTGTGACCAGTCAGGCATCCTGGGATTTTGTTTGGACTCCTATTTTGGCTGGATCGCTTGTGCTTGTTTTTTGCACGATTATTTTCAATAATTTAGTTTCAGGTAAGCCCTATCCCAAACATTGGTTTTAATTGCTGTTGGCTTCTTGTGGTAAGGGCTGACCTAATTGAGGCTCTGTACCTGCAAGGATACGCTGGATGTTGCTGCGGTGTCGATAAATAACGTATGAGCCAGCCGCGATCGCAAATAGCTGGTAGGGTAGTGGTTGCTTGAAAAGAATCATCAGTATAGAAACAGCGATCGCACCCGTAATTGAACCCAAAGACACAATTCGCGACAGCGCAAGCACAACAGCAAACACGCCTAACGTTCCCAATCCCACTGGCAAGGACATCGCCAGTAAAACACCCAAGCTTGTAGCGACAGATTTCCCACCTGTGAAGTTCAGCCAAATTGACTTACTGTGACCAAATATGCCAGCAAAGGCAGCGAAAGCCACTAACCAAGGTTTCCAGGTAGAAGGTACGACCTGTGTCACTGGCAAGGCATAGAAAGCATCTACCAGAGCGATCGCGCCAACTCCCTTCAAGGCATCAATGAGTAAAACTACTAACGCCGGTCCCTTTCCTAGTGTCCGCAAAACATTAGTTGCACCCGTAGAGCCAGACCCCTGCTCCCGAATATCAATCCCCTTGAGTAACCTCCCTGCTGTATAACCCGTAGGGGTTGAGCCGAGTAAATAAGCAGTCAGTAAGAGTAAGCCACTCAACGTCAACTCAAGCACCATTATCCTCTCTCCTCAATTAGTTGTTAGCGATTAGCCTAAGTGGAATGGCACTGACTCAAGAAAATTCCTCATGCCAATCTCCCCTCCTTTCAACGACTCCTCAGTAAGCCCTCACTAACCGCTACTAGCTAATTTAATACTGGTAGGTAGACATCTGTTGAGGATCGGGAGCAAAAGCTAACCAAAAGGGAAATTGCAGCATAGAGAGACTAATTTCGTCTTCTGTCTCATCAACAATAATCAGTGGTATGAGCTTTTGAGTTAGTAATCGGTCAGCTTTTTGTACCAATGCCGGAGGCTCTTCAAATAAAGTTATACCCCGTTCTGGACCAAAATCCGCTCTGGAGATACCCAAGCAGTCCTGCAATCCTCTGCGCCACTCTCCTAAACGCTCAGGGGTATTCGCAATGATCAGAGTCCGTAAGCGATCGCTATAGAGTGTACGCAAAACAGAAATAGTTGCCGAGGCAACCAAAATATTTTGTAAGCGGCTACCCATTGTTTTAATCGCACCACGTCCACCTTGAGTAAAAAACCAATTAGACACTCGTTCTGCATGAACTGGCTCAAACGTCCGACGCAGTTGCCAAGGGGGACCATAGTAATCCGGTAACGTCCGGTATTGGTCAAGGATTTTACGAATCTGTCTAGTTTGATCTTGGAACGCCTGTTCAGCAAATTTGGGTAAGGGAGCATTTTCCGGTTCACGCGATTCTTCTATCGCTGCTGCTCTTACTGGTTCATTCGCTGGGGCTAAATCCAATTGCTCAGCAGCGCTGGCTAAGTCTTGTAAACTACCAACCAAATAATCTTTAAAGCCTTGGACTCGAATCGCTAGCTCCTGGGAGACACCCGCAAAGCTAGTTCGCATTTCTGCTCGAATGCGCTCCCGACGACGTTCTAGTTGCTCAACGGAAATTTGTAGCGCCTGCTTGCGCTGCTCTAGCTCAGTTACTCCTTCTTGCACCATTCGTTCCACAGCCGCTTGAGTTTGTGCCAACTGATCGGCAAGGATGCGGCTTTGAGTTTCTTGTAGAACAGAAATTTTCTGTCTCAACTCCCGTTCTTTGCGCTCAAGCTCAGCAACTGTTTGAGCTAAGTCAGTAGTTGTCGGGTTGTTAGCTATGGGTTGCCCAATTGTGGCTAAGATTGGTCGTTCTTCTAAATCCCCTGATTCCTCCGGTACTTCGGCTTTTGCGATCGCAGGTTCCTGCTCATCTCCAGGTAGCTTTAGCTCTAATGAGGTAGTTGGTTCCTCTACATTGCCCACTTTTGCAGTGGCGACCCCATCATCAGGTCGCTGAATACCCAATTGAAGTGGGGGACGTTGCTCCTCTTTATCAGACGCCTTAACTGTTGGTTGTTGCTCTAGCTCATTGAACGACTCAACCGCTTGCTGTTGTTCATGCTCTTGTTCGTGGTTTTTTGATTCGTCTGAATTCATCTAACAATTAACAATTAACGACTAACCAATCCCTACCTGATGCAAGTCTAATAACGGACTTAGATTCTGGGACAGCGTTGCTCTAGACAAGTTTGTAGCATCTTCGGGTCAAATAAAACTGGGAGGAAGTGAATACTCTTGACTTCTTTGAAGTAAAACAAAATCGGGACTTTCGACCAAAAGATTCGCCAGTTTTGCCAGTCTTGATAGGGGAAGCGCCGGAGCAGTGTCTCAGACCGATAGATATCCAACGCTGTCTCTGTAAATACTAGACGGATTGTTGCTGCCTGAAACATCAGAAACAGCCCCAAAAGCGCGATTATGGAACAGGCTGTTAAAGCGATCGCCAAACCTATCCATTTTTGCAGGAGCAACAGTGGCAAGGCAGCAATAATCAAGATTAAAGGCAGTTTGTAACTGGGCGTTAGCTCAACGATTTGTGTCGATGTAGAAGAAGCAGCAGAAGTCACTTCGCTTAAATCCCGTAATTATAAACACACATCTAGACCATTCCATTCTAAAGCGTCTCTACCCCCTGCCGATTTGGGAATAAAGTTAGAACGCATCTATAGCAGTCTCAGTTAGTTAGGTATAGTTGGAGGCTGTTAAACTAGCGCGTCAGACTCAGGAAAACAAAAAAGCTGATGGCTGATAGCTGAGTGCTTTGTGCTAGCTCATACTCAATACTGCACTACCAGTCCCTTGAAACATAAGCCAAGACAAGAAGAAGTTAGTAACGAAGATTACCAACAAAGCTGTAACAACAGCCGTAGTTGTCGATTGCCCAACGCCTTTTGCACCGCCCGTAGTCGTTAACCCCCAGCTACAACCAATTACGGCAATTAACACTCCGAAAACAACCGCTTTGATTACCGCACTGCACAAGTCCCAGACATCTAGTAAATCACGAGCAGAATCTACAAACACGCTTTCAGGAATCCTATAGAGCGATGTCGCCACTAACATTCCCCCAGTCATGCCAACGATGATTGAGAGAATTGTTAAAAGCGGCAGCATCACACAGCAAGCCAGAACACGGGGAATCACAAGATAATCAATTGGATCTGTTTTGAGCATATAAAGAGCATCAATTTGCTCTGTAACTCGCATTGTGCCAATTTCAGCCGCAAACGCTGAGCCGACTCGCCCTGCCAAAACCACAGCCGTTAAAACGGGTCCAAGTTCACGGCTTAGGGCAAGTGCGAGAACTCCTCCTACAGCCGTAGTTGCACCAAAGTTGATGAATTCTCGTGCTACCTGAATCGTAAACACCGCACCAACAAAGCCAGCCGTGACCATCGCAATCAGTAGCGAGGCAGGACCAACCAATGCCATCTGATCGAGGGTGTTGCGTCTGTGGATTCTCCCACCCAGCAGATGTAGTACCACTTGCCCACCCAAGAACAGCGCTGACAGCGCTCGCTGCCCCCACAATCCTAATCCGGTAACAGGAGTAGTTTCACTCATTAGCTAGTTGTTAGTGGTTGGTTGTTAGTTGTTTGGCTAATAACCAGCAACCAGTTGCTCTATTTCACATCATTGGATTCTACACGGAAGCGTTCAACCGAGGTTAGGAGGTCGCGTGCAACGCCGACTAAGTTACCTAAGGCTCCAGATACTCGCTGAGCTTCCTGGGAGGTTTCTTGAGCTGTGAGTTCCACCGATTGCATTACCTGGGCGACTGCGCGGGATGTTTCGGTCTGTTCTACGGTATCTGCAGTAATCGAACGAACCAAAGCGTCAATGCGATTGGATACTTGAATGATGTCTTCAAGCGATCGCTTTGCCTGTTCCGCCCGTTTCGTACCCTCAATAACCTGTTGGGTGCCTTCCTCCATTGCCGTCATCACTGAGCCAGTTTCACTCTGAATTTGCAACACAATTTGTTCAATTTCTTTCAGAGCCTTCGCCGCCCGATCCGCGAGCTGTCGCACCTCATCCGCAACAATTGCAAATCCTCGTCCCGCTTCCCCAGCCCTTGCCGCCTCAATACTGGCATTAAGCGCTAGTAAGTTAGTGCGGGAGGCGATCTGAGAAATTAATGCAACAATCTTGGAAATCTCTTGAGATGATTCTGCCAGTCGCTTGACTTTGCGGGTTGTTTCTGCTACCGTTTCGCGAATTTGTAAAATCCCTGCCACAGTGAGTTCTACCGCTTCACCGCCTTTCAACGCCGTTGCTGAGGCAGAACGAGCAACTTCCTCCGCTTCTCGTGCGCTCTCAGCCACCCGTTGAATCGAGTCAGTCATCACCTGAACCGAGTTGAGTGTCACCGCTAGCTCTTCTGCTTGCCGTAAGGCATCAGAAGACAAACTGCGGGCAAACGATTCACTATCAGTAGAACCCTTGGTAACCTGACGCGCTGCTTGTTTCACTTGTTGAACAATTTCCCGCAGGTTTTGAATCGTCAGGTTAAACGAGTCAGCCACTGCGCCCAAAACGTCAGCCGTCACTTCCGCTTGTACTGTCAAATCGCCTCGTGCAGCCCCTTCAACGTCATCCAGTAAGCGAATCACTTGGCGCTGCAAGTCTTCTTTTGCCTGTTCTTGCTCTTCTGCCTTCCGTTGCGCCTCACTCGTGGTTGTTAGGATTACCCGTGACATCTGATTGAAACCCGTTGCCAACTGACCAAATTCATCCTCCGAGTAAATTGTGGCGCTAGCATTAAGATTCCCCTGAGATACGGCATCAAATTGGGCTTGCAAGTCGTCAGTTGCCCGTTTAATTTGCCGAGTTGTGACGCGAGTTAGAAGCAAAGTCGTACCAAAGCTGGCAAGACCAGCAGCAAGAGTCGTCAACAATCCAGTCCTTTGCAAATGGTTAATCACTGGTCTAGATTGCTGTTCAGGCACTGTACTCTGTGCAGTCCAGCTCACAATGGCAACCACTACAGCCGAGACAACACCAGCAGCACAAGCTGTAATCCATTGCTTCTGACCCAGAGACGCATTTTCAAACGGAGCAAGCCAACCCTGCTCAACACTGACGACGGGTTCAATGTCGGTTTCTTTAGTTTGATTGAATATGGGGATTTGCTCTGTGGTGCTAGTGATGCTAAACATCTCTTCATCGCCAGCAGCCGCGTGATAGCCTTGACGGGAGGCTTCCTCATCACCATTGTCACTCAGCCTCATCCCAGCAGATGATCCCAGGACTGTCCCACTATTGCTTAACACATCAAAATCAGGCTCATCCCCGCTCCCTGACGGCATATCATCTTGCTCACCAAGAGAGAAATCAGGGATTGAGCCTAAATCATCATCAAATACATCAAACTCATCTAGAAAGCCTTCTCTTGCACCTTGACGGGATTCTCCTGATATAGGTTCGTCAGCTGATGCGGTAACATCGTCCAGGGCAAAGGAATCAGTGCCAAATGCTTCATCAAAGGTATCGAAGTCAAAATGGTCTTGAGAGCTGAACCCATTTTGGTCATAGGTCGAGTCAAAGGGCTGGTTATCCTGAAGATAGTCGTTTTCTTGCAACGATCCCAACGGTTCAGTACTATCGTCACTGACATAGTCAAGGTCTTCTCTAACAGAGGCTAACGTATCCTCAATCCCTCCTGATCCCATCAACAGTGTTTCATCCTCAAACACCGGATAGCTTGAGTTGTATCCCTCACGCATACCAGTATCGTCGTAGAGAGATGTCTCTAGTTCCTCATCCGATAAGTCACTCTCAAATGGAGCTTGTGGGTCAAATGGTTCAGAAAGAGTTTCATACCCTTCGGTTTCCTCAAACTCTCCTGCGGGAGGCATCACAAATGTCATCCCGGTATCCTCTGGAGAGGTGTCCGAAAAGTATTCGTCTCTATCGTTTAAATTGCTTGTGCCGAAAGCGTTGGCATCCAGGTCGAAGTCATTTGTGCCGATTTCAAATGTCTCAAACTCATCCTCTTCACCGCTTAAATCAGCTGTAAAGCTAAACGGATCGTCTTCTTGAAGACTGGCGAAGGCATCGTTATCGGTATTAGGTGTCTCGTCTACCCCATCATAGTCATCTACTGAACTACCAAATGGATTGCCGAAGGGTGTAGCCGACGTTGAAGAAAAGTCATCACTTTCCTCTCCATCAAAACCTAAACTCCTTAGATCAAAATCACCTTGTAAATCTTCGCCTGTATCGGGTTCTTGCCAGCTTTCAAACGTTGGTGTGTTGTTATCTAAATCATCAGTTTCACCAAGTTCGTTATAACTAGCATCGAAATCCTCGGTTTCTGTTGAGAGGCCAAAACCACCTGAATCTGAACCGTTATTAAATTGATTGGCGTATTCTAGACCATTATTCGCATAACTAATGAAATCGGGTTCAGAAGTCAGGTTTAGCACCTGCTCGTACTGTTCCCGTGCCACCTCATATTGCTGTAATCCATAGCAGTAGATATGACCTCGCAGTAAAAGCACACTTGGGTCATTCGGAAAATCTTGAACCAATCGATCTACAATTGCAGCGGCTTCTGGATATTTGCCCTGCATATAAGCTTTTTCTGCTTGTCCGTATTCCTGCGCGTAATCCGTACCTGATGCCATTTGCCTCCTCCCGCTTGTCGTTAGGAAAAAGTAATAAAAAGTAAAAAGCGAACCTTTTACCTTTTGCAATCTTTTTCCTATTACCTTAATTTAATTTCATGCTGCCCACCGCGCTGAGCGTAGAATTGCCACCTGATCTAGAAGTCGCAGAAACTGATTAGACTCTTGGTCTAACACCCATTCACCTCGCAAGAAAGGTGCCATGCTGTCTGGAACATTTGTCGGCATCTGCACCTGATCAATATCAAGCCAGTCCATGCCGACAATCCGATCGATCGCTAACCCAAGCATAGTATCCTGATCTTCGACAGCAATAATCGGTATTTCTGGTCTGTCTGTATTCAAAACGGCTGTATCCCCTAGAAACTGACCAAGATCCGAGACCCATATCACCCGCCCTCGAATATTTATCGTTCCCAGCAGTAGAGGAGAGGCATTAGGAATCGCGGTGATTCGATCCGGCTCTTTTGAGAGTACTTCTCTAATACCAGTAGCTGGCAGAGCAAATTCACCACCAGAAGGGACATAAAACCGCAGGTGAAGCTCCCCTTCAGGGCTTTCCAATTCCTGAAATTCTGGGGCTTGATCTTGACCCCTACCTGTTAAAAAGTCCGGATTACCAACCATTCCTTTAAATACCTAGATATAGCGATATCTTTATCCCCTAAGTAACTGTTTAACCGTTCCAATCAACTCCGTTGGTTGAAAGGGCTTGGCAATGTAAGCATCTGCACCTTGCTTCATACCCCAGTAGCGGTCAAATTCTTCACCTTTTGAAGAACACATAACTACTGGCACATGCTGGGTTTTGGGGTCAGCCTTAAGACGGCGGCATACCTCGTAACCATTCATTCGAGGCATGACGATATCTAATACCACCACATCAGGGCTAGAGCGCTGAATTTGCTCCAAGGCTTCGACGCCATCACTGGCGACAGTGACTGTCAACCCACTGCCTTTGAGGAGGTCTGAGATCATTTGTCGTTGTGCAAGGCTGTCTTCTACAACCAGAACTGTACTCATAACTCCCTACATGACTCACCAGTGATCGGGATTAAAGCGACTGCGACCTTGGGTCTCATTTTTAAACCGGGTAATGATTAAAGTATCCCTGATCATTACTTTAATCATTAAGCATATTTGCCAGATCTTGCGTTCCTGCCTTCTGCTTGAGATAACCACAAGTGAGAGTGTTACCAGGAGATGGCTGGGAAATTTTATACTGAGGCTGATTTAGTCATACCCGTTTCTTGACTCGCATCTAACGTATTAGTTACAGAAATTTCGTCTTGGTATCGTTCTAGATCACCTAGACCAATATATTTCTCTAGTAGCATCAATAGCTCACTCTCTCCAAATGGCTTGGTCAGGTAATCTGTTGACCCTACCATCCTGGCTCTAACCCGGTCAATAAAGCCATCTTTGCCTGTTAGCATAATAATCGGAGTTTGCCGAAAAGCTGTGGACTTTCGCAGCATTCCACAAATTTCGTATCCATCCAGTTCAGGCATCGCGAGGTCACACAGGATTAAGTCTGGTTTGATCTGGAAAACCAGTGTCAGAGCTTGCAGAGAGTTGACAATCGTTGTTACTTCATAGCCTTTGGCTTGCAAGATATACTCTACAGTCTTGCCGATCGCCATATCATCATCAATACAGACAACGCGAGGAACATGGGGGGTTGCCTCCCGTTTCCATTCCCGTCGGATTAATGGTGTCTCTTGGGCGGCTGATGCCAAGAGTTGAACCCATCCCCGTTGTAAATAAGGATAAATCGCCCTCGCTACTGTCAGAATGTCACGATTGAGATAGCGAGAAAGTTGGCGTAGAGAGGTTTTCCCATCTGCCCACTGAATCAACGTTCTAAACGCTTTTTCCGGCAAAGCTGCACGTAAATGAGCCTCGTCTGAAATCGTTGGGCACTGATTGGGAGACTGGATATGAGGATGAAACTGCTTCCACTCCTGTACCTGCTTCATAATCTTTGTGACTAGAGGGGCAATCTCTAATGTCGTCAGTTGCGGGGCAAGTGCTGGACTCACCTCAAAAATGAAATATCCGTTGTGTAGGCTAAGCAGGTCAAAAAGTGTTTCGCGCACCATGCTTTCGATGATGCTGCGTCCCTGTGCTGGTGTTAGAACACGCTTTTCCAGTAGTGCCCATAGATAGCCGTATTCTGGCGCATTGCTCGAAGCGATTGAGGGGAGTTCTAGCTCGTCGAGAGCTGTGGTGGCTTTGTAGCGACGCAAATAGTCACGCAGACGCGATAAACTCCCCTCGCTATCAGCCGCATAGGCAATTTGTCCATTGTGGAAGAAGACAAACCAAAATGGTCCAGCACTTTTGAGAGGCTTGGCTTCCTGATAGGGGCGAGTGAAGGCGAAGCCCTTACTGCTTGCCTCACTACTCGTATGACTAGCGTGAGGGCTATACGCTTCCACCAACAACTCGCCTGTTCGCTGACCTAGCTCAATCAGTTGCAGGATGCTGCGGATATCAATTTCATTTAACGTTCCCTGCATTTAACGAAAATGTGCTCCTAAAAACCTTTTGATTAATCTGAGAATCGTTCTGTTTATCTTCTTTAAGGATGCTTGTACATGGGGACTAATGAAAAGAGTTATTTACAGCTTTTGGAACTTTATGCCACTGCTACTACAAGAGGGAAGATACGTCTGAGTCCTCTAGTGAGAGATGTACTCATAGGTAAGCTGTGTCTTAAAGCCAACATTATTGCTCAATCATGACCATATGATCTAATTGCACTGAGTCTTCATGCCCCTGATACGAGACACTAGGGAGCAAGCTGAAGCTAAGTCTTGACCTCGCGAATTGCTTCCTTTAATGTTCAGCCACTCCAGAGCGACAAAGCTATTTTTCTATCGCTGTGATCAAACTGAGCAATGCTAAACTTGGCTTTAGAGTCAAGCAAAGGTTACCGAGTACTCTAGTTGAGACACTAAACACCGAAATTCCAATACATTTAGTCTAATTTAAGATTTGACGTTGCGGATAAAGCCCATTTTGTTCTGGCGTTGCTTTTCTCAATCATTGTTTTTTAGCTTTTTAAGCTAACAGCACGGAACTTTGCTTTATAAGTCGTGCATCGTAGGGATACTTTTTTCCTAAACTAAGGATGAACAGGTTAGGATGAACGGTATAGAGCCTATGCCAGGATAAGGGTATGGCTTTTGTTTTCTAAGGGATGCTCGTTATGGGATTACGCTGCCTCTATACAGGCTAGTTGCTGTAATTTAATAGAGCGCAGCCAAAGGAAACACACATATCCGTAAAAAACGTATAAATTTGTAATAAATTAACGTTATTTGTAATAACTGTACAGTCGTGGACGGAGAGTTGCTCAATAAAAATGAAATTGCTTTCTTGTTTTGGCAATGTGGTCTTCCTAAACTGGGTGTAAATAGACTAACTAATCTCTGGATAATTGTTGGTTTGGTCAAGAATTGGGCACAAGACAAGAAAAGAGGACCATCAGCGTGCTGTATTTAGCGGAAGTACAAAAGCAGAAAGGTGGAGTTTTTGGTGGCGGGAAAGCCGAACTCAAACTGCTGGCTTGTCAGCGGAATGATCAGAGTTGGACTGCTGTGACAGGGGACGAAGTAATTCCTGCTGACGAAGCCAACAACATGAACAGTGGCACTCTGGTAATTCTCAACCTGGGAGGGAATCGACAACTCCAGGGAGAAATTGAGCCAGCCGGGGGACGGTTGGTGACGATGCTGCAAAATTTCTCGCGGTTGCTGGAAAAATCAAAGAACCAGGAAGAAGAAATTGAACAGTGGAAGCAGTCTCTAACTTATCAAAGTCAAGAGCTGAATCGTCGTGAGATGGAGATGGAATCCCGGCTTGAACAGATGCAAGCGATGGAGGAAGACTTCGAGCGGCTAGAGCAACAACGACGAGAACTAGAGAGTGCTAATGAAGAAACATCAAGACTTAGAGAAGAGTTTGAACGCAGCCGCCAGGAGTTAGAGGGAGCGTGGGAACATCTGCGGGGTGAGCAGCGACGCTTGGAGGAGCAACAAGCAGAGGTGCAGTATTCTGCTGGCTTAGATGAGAACCAAGCTAGTGCGATTCAGGAATCGTTAGAGCGCCTTTCAGGAGCTGTTGCTCCGACAGAGTCAGTGCGGGAACACCTAAATCTTGCCTTTGAAGTGGTTAATAATCAGCAGTCAATGCTGGATACTTACTGGCAGCAGTTGGAGCAGCAACAAGCTGAAGCCTTTGGGCTACAAGCTGAGGTTGACCGCAAGGGCGAGGAAATCCAAAATCGCAAGCGGGATTTGCACGAAGCTCAGACCTCTCTTGATCAAGCTAAAGGAGAGTTGAAGGTACAGCGGAATGCGCTCCAGATCAAGCAGGAAGCAGCGCATATGCTGAGGCTCCAGCTACAGACCCAAAATGATTTACACCAAGAGCTTACTCGCTTAGCAACAAGTTCGGCTGATGTCAAGATTAGCCAGAAGATTGATCTTGAAGCTCTGGAAATGATGCCTCTGGGTCAACTTTCAGACATTGTACAGGGCTTGCAGCAGGATTTGGAGAAGGTCAAGCGGTTTGTTAACGACCAGGAGGAAGAACTTACATTCCAGCGCCAATCGGTTGAAGAAGTGCAAGAGAAGATTGGCGGTGCCAGCGAGTATGATCGCTTAACGCTGGAAACGGAGCTTGCGGAAGAGCAAGACCGCTATCAGATGCTTGATGAATCCCTGGTGGGTTCACGCCGTAACTTACGAGAGCGAGAAGAGATTCTCAATCAGCACATGCGAGTGTTGCGGCGTCGCCAAGGTGTGGCTGAAAGTAATAGCCCAGATAACCAGAAAATTGACTTAGGGCCAGTTTTGAGCCAGCTAGAGGCACAACGGCAACAACAGGAAGAGGAACTGCGAAAACTGGAAAGTCAGATCGAGCAGATGCGGATTACTATCAGCCAAGCTGAAGGAATGATTCGTCATCAATCTGGCGAACAGGAGTCAACATTGGCTCAGCTAGAAAGTTTGGAGCAGGACTGGCAGTTAATAAAGGAATCGGCGGCTCAACTGTTCGGTCGGGTGAGTCTTTATCAGGAGACACTACAACCGAGGCAGGATGGTCTTAATGAAATCCGGCAGAGGTTAGAAGCGATCGCAGACGCTCTCAATCAAATTCAGGAAACAGGTGACTATCAACTTCAAGCGATCGCCGAAATGCGGCAAACCATCAATAGCTTGTTACTCTCACCTGAGTTCGTAGCGTCTTGATTAGTTGTTGGTTGTTGGTTGTTAGTTGGAGAGTTGGCAAGTAATGCTCAAATACTCTCTAAACTACTTTTGGGATTGCTGAAAGGTAATCCAATTGTCTTCTACAACGCCTGTTGCACCTGTAGGGAACGATGAGGTGCGAGAACGGTTTGGGGCGGTGATTAAAGCGGTCATTTCTTCGATTTGCTCAAAGGTGGGAGCCGCTTGTTGGACGAGAGTGAGAAACTGCCGGATAACACGTCGTTGTAGGGCAAGGGAGGCATGACGCAAGACTAGGCGGTTTAGCCGAGGGGGAGTACAGCCATTGTCTACACCTCCTCGGTTAGTGCCTTCTTCTTCCCCGTCAACAGCGCTCATGGCTTGCTCTCGTAGCTGATGGGCGGCAGTTTCGAGATATTCAACATCCGCTCGGAGCAGTTCAGCGGTTTGGGCTAAAGCTGTTTCAACCTGTGGATTGAAGTGGGTTTGTAAATAGGGCAGTAGCTCTTGCCGAATGCGCGTCCGAGCAAATTTCAGGTCTTGATTGTAGGCATCTTCCCAAATTGGTAGATGCTGCTGTTGGCAGAACTGGAATGTCTGTGTGCGGGTGATTTCCAAAAGGGGACGTACTAGCTGTAGTCCTTCAGCAAGTGGACGTTTCCAAGTCAGGGATTGTAAGCCATCCGCACCTGCACCACGGATTAGATTGTAGAGGACAGTTTCTGCGCGATCGCTTTTTGTGTGACCTGTAACAACGTTCTGGTAGCCGTGAGCTTGAGCAACCTCAATTAGGGCTTGATAGCGCCACTGCCGTGCTGCGGCCTCACTTGTAGTCACCTCTGGAGCGGTTTGGAGATAAAAGGGAAGCACCCAAGTGTCAGCAACGTGCTGAACATGAGCAGCAATTCCGTCATCGGCTAGCCAACGGTGATCACAATGGGCGATCGCAATTTCCCATCCCCATTTTGGTTGCAAATCCAGTAGCAGCTTCATTAGGCACAGAGAATCTTGCCCCCCGGATACCGCCACTAAAACCGACTGGTGCTGCGGCAGCAGTTGCCGTTGCCGCAGCGTTTGATGTAACTGGGCATGGAGAGGTGTCCAGTTGGGACGATTAGACATTGTTGAACAAGAAGCGACTAATTGATAGGGTGGGGAGAATGGTCTGAAAGTCAAGACTTTGCAAAGCATCCGCCATATCTAGAACCTGTGCGTAAGTCCTGCTCCTGAACTCCTGAACTCCTGAACTTCTGCGTTCTTCTTGTTCAATATGCCATTTAAATGCACATCAGCTTACTGATTGTTCTGCCAACTCGCCTGATTCATGTCTTGCCAAACATCATCCAGTAATGAATCAGTTCCGTTGTCGTCTGACTCATTGCTCAAGGAAAAGTCACCGAACTCAAACTCATCATCACTACCAGCAGAGGTTTCACCAAAATCTAGGTCATCTAGGTCATTATTGCTGTTTACAGAGAATTCAGCAGTGCTAGCAGAGGTTTCACCAAAGTCTAGGTCATCTAGGTCATTGTTGCTATTTACAGGCATTTCGCCAAAATCAATGTCATCATCGCCGCCTAGATCCATTGATCCCAAATCTAGCAACTCGTCGTCACTTGCCACGGGTGGCTCTACAAGATCCAACTCTTGCTCAATACTCTCAGATATCTCTCCTAGATCAAACTCGTCGTCTAGGCTAGTGGACATCTGGGCAATAGCAAGTTCGTCTTCAGGGCTGAACGTTGAGACTTCTATTACCGTCTCGGAGAAACTGACGCTCGGAGCTTCATCACCTGTATCTGGTATCTCTAGGTCAAACTCAGGCTCCATGCTTGTTGGTGGGGCAACTTGGTCTAGCTCCTCCATAACAAGCTCCTCCATAACAAGTGGAGATTCTTCTATATCCAGTTCTAGGTCATCAATCGTGTTGACAGGTGGCATTACTAGGATGACCTCCTCTTGCACGATGATGGGAGGTGCCACTTCCAGATCTAGTTCAGCCACTGGACTAGGATCGGGCGGTGTCAGGTTTAGCCCTTCTTCCATAGTGAAGGCAGGCTCTCCCAGATCGACTCCCAAGTCTAGGTCATCCTCGCTATCTACTGGTGCTGCTGTAGAGGACTCATAGTCAAGGTTTGCTGAGATATCTTGCTGGTCATCCTCAAAGTCTTGTGGGCAAAATTCAAGGTTGATTCTTACCTTGCCTTTTTGCCAGCCGTTTGCCGTAAACCTTAAGACTTCGCAGGGAATACCATCTTCACTAAACCAGGCATTTTTTTGCTCACTCCAGCCACTGATGCCATATTCAAGCTGCATCCTGATGGCTTCTGAAATTTCGCCAACTCTGAACGTGCGGTGCCCAATCAAAAATTGAGCCGATTCATCAACGGATAGAACTTCGCCAGTAACAAGTGGCTCGAATCGATTATCCACGCCGATTTTCCCCGAATAACTTTATCTGTTTTTTTTTGCAAGTCGTAGTCAGTTTGGGTTAACAGCTGGCATCTGTAGGCAAATGTGCTTTCGATTCGCTGTCCAGAGGACGTAAACGCTTAGAAGAACCAGCCGTAGGAATGTAATCCTTTACCCAGCAGATTCACACCAAGATAGCAAATCCAGACGACTACAAACCCTGTTGCTGCTAAAATTGCTGGTCGCCTTCCTTGCCAGCCACGGGTAATACGGGCGTGAAGGTAGGCAGCAAAAACCAGCCAAGTAATCAATGCCCAAGTTTCTTTTGGGTCCCAACTCCAGTAGGAACCCCAAGCCTCATTTGCCCAAACAGCACCTGCAATAATCCCGATTGTAAGCAGGGGAAATCCCAGCCCAATAACGCGATAGCTAATATTGTCGAGAGTATCAGCAAGGCTGAGGCGTTGTGGAGAGAGAATTGGTATCGCTCCTAATACAGATGAGGCAGGAGTTGTAACGAGGTTCAGAACGGCTGTATTTCCAGCACCGTTGTTCTGGGCAACACTTCCAATAGCTGTGGACGTATTAGAAGTGGGTTGTGGCTGAGGTTTTTGGTTATCGCCATTGCGTTGCAGTCGGTAGGAGGGCTGAGCCGTGGCATCATCTTTGCTACGATATCCACCCGTGCCAACGGAACTACCACGTAGCTCGATATTTTGTCCACGAGTGACGACTAAAAAAGCGATCGCCAAAAGTGAACCCACCATCAGCGCGGCATAACTGAGCATCATGACGCTGACGTGCATCATCAACCAATTGGATTTTAAGGCAGGTACCAACGGTTCCGAGTGCTGCATTTCGGATGGCAGTGTCAGCGCGGCAAACGCTGTAATTGCCATAGCGACAGGGGCTGTAGCAACGCCTACCAAGCGGCTACGGCTCATGTTTTCGGCGATGAGATGAACGGTTGTAATCCCCCAGGTAAGGAAAAAGAGGGATTCATAGAGGTTACTCAAGGGAAAGTACCCTGCCTCTAGCCATCTTGCTCCGAGCAAAGCGGCAATACATAGATTAGCGATCGCCATGCCCGCTGTTGATAAAGCTGATAGATAAGGAATGCTCCCAAAAGCCGCTCCTACCCAGTACATCAACATTGTCACGAAGAGGACGAAGAAGGAAATATTGTCCAATCCGTTCTGGAGTGCAACCAGATCCATAAAGTATTCCCTCTAACCAATTATTTAAGTCTAAATTCTTGCAGCGCTAATCTTATCCTATCGGTTCCGGTTACGCTCAAGGTCAATTGAAGAAGAGGCTGAAGGAGTAGGCGATGCCGAAGGAGTAGGTGATGCCGTGGGAGTAGGTGATGCCGAAGGAGTAGGTGATGCCGTGGGAGTAGGTGATGCCGAAGGAGCAGGTGATGTCGTGGGAGTAGAGGGCGTTGGTTTAGTAGCTTTTTGTAACTGAACGAACAGATCAAAGCGGTTGCTGCGTTCATCGCTAATGGCGGTGGTGACACCAATGGCACGAACGGCTTTCGCTAGCCGTTTCTGATCTGGAGAAAGCAGTTGTGGCAGATTCAGATTACTGCTGTTGATTGTGTCTTCAACATCTAGGAAAAACTGACCATTACTGGGATTAGGCTTGGTAGGCACTGATTCTTGGAACAGAGGGTTTTGGATTAATGTGGCTTGGGGTTGGGGAACAATCGCACTAACAATCGGTGCCCCTAGGGTGAGGAAAACCACGTTACCCTCTAACCAACCGTGAGTAGCACTTACACCTCCCAAGGGGGATGCCCAACTAACAAGAGGTTGACGCCCTAGTTTAGTTTCCTCGACGATGAACTGATAGCGAGTCGCCATCACTTCGTCGAGCTGCTTGAGGGATTTTTCCGCGAGTTTGCGATCGCTAGCCTGGATCATGAAGACTACACCTGCGCCTAACTGGCTAGACTGCTGGTTTTCTGGAAGCGCTAAAGCATTTCGAGAGGCAGGAATGAGGGCTATTGAAAACTCGCCTCCCATCCACGGCAGTAAATCTTTCTCTAAATCTAAACCTAAAGTCGCTTGCAAACCCGCAGTGATATTGACAGGTGGAATTGGGGTTAGAGGATTCGATTCAGCTCCTTGGGCATAATCCTGCCAGAACTGCGCTAAGTTGCCCCCAGAGAGCATGAACCACGTCTCCTCTGGCAAACGCCTGGGTAAGCGGCTAGTGTTGTTTTGAACAGCATTTTTTTGAGAGCTGTTGGGCTTGAGCCAAGAAATGCCTTGAAAGTGCATTCCTTCTCGCTCTAACATTACCGTTGCCGCGATTCCCTGCCATTGTTGACTAGCTGCAAGATTTTCATTTTGTGATCGCAAAGCGCCATTGGGGAGTCCTGCTCGTGTTGAATTAGCAGCCGCGATCGCTGAAAACGTCGGTATATTCAAATACACTTGAGCAAAAGGCTCACTTGCCCCAATCTTACTCAATTCCTTGACATACCCAGGTGTTGCTGCAACCGATGCTGCCCCCTTGTAAGTGTCAATCACACGCTCCGTTGTTTTGGGATTGTTCGTAACAACCAAAAAACGTCCTAGCACAGTCGTCGATAATTCGCGAGAGTTGCCTTTTTGGGTTTCTCGAATCCGAATACCCTCATAACTTCGTTCAACAAACTGATTGGCTTTCTGGGAGTTGGCTTTTTCTAGCAACTCTTTAGCTTGATCTGGGTTCTCAATTGGCAGCACAATGATGTCCGGCAGCAATGAACGCCCACTTGGAGGCTCCTGTCCTGTGTCTGTTGGTAGTGCAACAGACGATAGATAGGCTATTATCGCCGTCTCACCCAACCACGGCTGGATATCTTTCTCATAGTTGTAGCCGTTGGTGGTTAGAAGTTCGTCCCGTAGCTGGGTAAGTTGTTTTTCTAATGCCGCTTTAGTTTCTGCTGTCCCGTACTCACTCAATTGCTCCCATTGTTCAGAATCCGTAGAGATTGATGCTGTTAATAAGGCATCTTGAGGAATGAGTTGGGCAGGGGCATTCACTTGAGAAAGATTCCGCTGCACCAGTAGCCAGTAAGCGGTTGCTCCCCCGCCAATTAGTAAGATAGTTGCCCCTAAAGCTGGCAGCAGGAAGGGTTTATTTTTCGTAAGCATAAGCTTTAGTCTGTCCGTTGTCAGTGGTACGAGGATTTATAACAGTTCTCAATTAAAGGCAGTGGACATCTCCAAAAAAGAGTCTGAAAACCTTTTTTTGTTTGAGCTGAAATCTAATTTCTTTTGTCGGCAAAGTTGGACGAAAAGTCGGTTTTGGCTCGGCGGCTACTCACACCCCAGCTTCTAGATATTCTGTGAGGATGAGGAGGCGTTAGCAAAGCGGCTCCTTTGGAGAATCGCCGCACCACTTCCAGGCATTATAAAATCCTGAACTTATTCATAAGATAATTCTAACCAAAAATGAAATAACAATATGTAAGCTTAATGAGTGTAAATCACGAGGAGGTGACCGATGGTAGCTGTTGCAGAAAAAATTCAACGCCGACTGACGATGCAGACTGTCGAAATTGCACCTGGGACAACGGCAATTCGCTCTTTGGACTGGGATCGCGATCGCTTCGACATTGAATTCGGGCTGCAAAATGGCACCACCTACAACTCATTCTTGATTCAAGGGGAACAAACCGCTTTAGTAGATACCTCTCACGAGAAGTTTCGCCAACTTTATCTGGACACCGTAACAGAACTGATTGACCCCAATCAACTAAATTACCTAATTGTTAGCCATACCGAACCCGATCACAGTGGATTGGTCAAAGATATCCTGGCACTCGCTCCCCAAGTCACTGTTGTTGGTTCAAAAGTCGCCATTCAGTTCCTTGAAAATTGGCTGCATCAGCCGTTTCAGTCGCGGATTGTGAAAAATGGCGATCGCTTAGATTTGGGCAACGGACACACGCTGGAATTCGTCATTGCCCCCAATCTACACTGGCCCGATACCATCTTCACCTTTGATGCCAAAACGCAGACTCTCTATACCTGCGATGCGTTTGGGATGCATTATTGCGATGACCACACCTTTGATGAAGATTTAGAGCTAATTGAAGAGGATTACAAATATTACTACGACTGTTTGATGGGGCCGAATGCTCGCTCAGTGCTGTCTGCGCTGAAGCGGATGAAAGAGTTGCCGGAGATTGAAATTATTGCTACGGGTCACGGCCCCCTACTTCATCACAATGTAACCGAACTGGTAGGTCGCTACCGTCAGTGGAGTCAGGAGCAAGCGAAGGCAGAAACAACGGTTGCTGTATTTTACCTGTCTGATTACGGATTTAGCGATCGCTTGAGTCAAGCGATCGCTCACGGCATCATTAAGACGGGTGTGGCGGTGGAAATGATGGATTTGCGATCGGCTGACCCTCAAGAGGTGAAAGAACTGGTAAGCATTGCTTCTGGGTTGGTTATTGCTACGCCACCGACTACAGGAGACGCAGCAACTACAACTCAAACAGCGATCGGCACCATCTTAGCGGCAACCAATGCCAAGCAGTCGTTCGGTGTATTTGAGTCTGGGGCTGAGGATAGCGAATCCGCTTATCAGCTAGTCAACAAATTCCGAGATTTAGGTCTGAACCCTGCTTTTCCTCCGATTCTGGTCAAGGAGGCACCACACGAAGAAACCTATCATTTATGTGAAGAAGCAGGAACAGACTTGGGGCAGTGGTTGACTCGCGATCGCACGATCAAGCAAATCAAAGCCTTAGATTCCGACCTAGAAAAAGCCTTGGGAAGACTCAGCAATGGGCTGTACGTTCTCACGACCAAGAAGGGCAATGTCAGCAGTGCCATGTTTGCCTCTTGGGTGGCGCAAGCTAGTTTCAAACCTTTGGGGATAAGCGTTGCTGTAGCGAAAGACCGTGCTATTGAGTCGTTGCTGCATGTAGGCGATCGCTTTGTTCTGAACGTACTCGAAGAAGGCAATTACCAGGGACTGATGAAGCACTTCCTCAAGCGCTTCCCTCCTGGTAGCGATCGCTTCGCAGGGGTTAAGACGTACCCAGCAACTAATGGTTCTCCTATCCTGGGAGACGCCCTTGCTTACATGGAGTGCGAAGTCAAAAGCCGCATGGATTGTGGCGACCACTGGACGATCTACGCCACTGTTTCGGTGGGTCGCGTTTCTAAACCCGATGCTCTGACGGCTGTACACCATCGTAAAGTCGGGAATCATTATTAGGGACTTTCAGAAAAAAAGTTACCTCTATTTCGTAGGGACATGGCAATGCCGTGTCCTTATAGCTGTTGTGTAGGATAGTTCAGATCTTGCAGCATTTTCGAGTTCGCTAACCTAACCCGCCCAGAGTTTAAACCCCAGGCGGGTGAGTGACTACTGCTCTGGCTTGTCTTGAAGTTGCTTCAAGATTTGGAAGCAGAGTTTGAGTAGAAAAATGAGAAATCCAGCTTCAGGGTTCAGCCAAGTTGCAAAGTTGACGACGGCAAACTCGACAACTTTCAGCCACTTCCGAGTCTTTCTAGATTTAGCTGTAGAGTTATCGGGTTGAGTTGGTTGCGATCGCTTTTGATTCTGTTCTGAAGCTGGCTGTTTTGGTGTGAGAGTTTTCATGAAATTTTGCTCCTAGTGAACTTCCAACAGCATGACAGGCAAAGCCTGAAGCCCTCTTAGAGCAAGGATTTGAACTGATTTGAGTTGTGATTTGAGTTTAGTGTTGAGTAAGTAGAATGTGATTTGAGTTCGTTTGAATTCATACCAAAACCGAATTCAAAAGAGCCTTAAGGAAAATTTAATGTTTCGTCAGTTTTGGGTTTTAAGCGGGATATGAGAGTTCGGGCGTCTAAACAAGCGATTCGGAAAGCAAAGGAAGCTCTCAGCCGCAAGGGATGGAACGATACAAAACGGCTGGAGATAGCGAAGTCATGTAACCAAAAATTACACAGTCAGCAGCGCTCCAATTTTTTCAATGGCAAAGTTGTTGAAGATTCCACTGCTTACAAAATAGGATTCTTACTCGATTTGACCTGGGAAGATGGAGACCTTGAACCTGAAGTAGGTAAGAAGAAGCAGGACAAAGGTTCTGATATTGATGAATTGGTGCAGGAGGTGCGATCGCTCTATCACGACAAAATTGAATATGACTGCGGTCAAATGCAGTTGCTCAATAGACAGGCTCCTATCGACGACCTCTACGCTGATGTCTACGTTCTGGAAGACATTGCGAAGCTACGCTCCCTTAATATCACTGAGCGAATCCAAGGCTTTGACCCCAGTGCTGATAACCCTAACAGCTTTTACTTGGGTCAAGTGCGTGGTGAACGAGTCTCAGGATTAAAGGTGGTTACAGATGGGTGCAAAGTGATGTGCTTGGGCGCACCTGGTTCAGGCAAAACAAGCTATCTTTACTATGTAGCAATTCAATGTAACAAAGGTGAGCTACAAGCCAACCGAGTGCCAATTTTTATCAGGCTGATTGACTTTACTGACACCATCAAAAATCAGCCAGAATTAAGCCTATTAAACTACATCGAGAATCTATTTCATACAGAGGGAGTTGAGCAACCACAGGCAATTGAAACAATAATCACTCAGGGCAGAGCGTTGATACTGCTCGATGGCTTGGATGAAGTGCCAAAAGATTTTAGCAAGTTAGTCCTGAGTCGTATTCGTGAGTTTTGCAAGTATCGCAAGAACTCGATAATTATCACCTGTCGGACTAATGCCTTAGACTACAACTTCAGTGATTTAAAATTTACACAAGTCATAGTGGCAGATTTTGAACAACCGCAAATTGAGATATTCGCTAACAAGTGGTTCGTGACGGTTGCCAAGAGCAATAAGGAAGCAGGGGAAGCCAGAGCAACGCAATTCCTTGAAAAGTTAAGATCACGAGAATATAACCGTATTCGTGACTTAGCTGTAACACCCATTTTACTCAATCTTATCTGCTTGGTTTTTGACAATGATACAGGTGATTTTCCTGAAAACAGAGCCAAGCTTTATCAGCGAGGGATAAATATCCTGCTGAAAGAATGGGATGCCCAGAAATGGGACATATAGAGAGGTATTGAAGGGGATGAAGTTTATCAAAATCTGGGATTAGAAGGCAGAAAAGCGCTTCTAACTCATGTGGCTAAGGTTACTTTTGAGGAAAATCGCTACTTCTTTGAACAAGAGGAAATTGAGAAATATATTGCTGACTATCTCCGCACTTTATCCAATGTAAAAATAGACGGATTGCAAAGGAATAGTAGGGCGGTACTGAAATCAATTGAGGTGCAGCATGGGTTATTGATGGAAAAAGCACCTGAAATTTACTCTTTTTCTCACCTGACGTTTCAAGAGTATTTCACAGCAAAGTGGTTTTGTGCTCGCGCTGATTTTACTGATTGGGAAGATTTAGCAAACCACATTACTGAGACACGCTGGCGAGAAATCTTTTTGCTAGCAGTTGGCATGATGAAGCCTGCTGACAAACTACTGCTATTGATGAAGCAGTGTGCTGATCGGCTCATGCTCGACGAAGTATTTCGGGTATTTTTTAAGTGGATGAACGAAAAGACAATTCAAGTTAAGGAGGTTGAAGGAGTTTCCCTATCGCCAGCAATTATTCGAGCCTTCTACTTCGACCTTACCCTCCCTCATGCTCGTGGTTTCAACCGCAGACGCGACCGCACACGATACTGCGATCTCTCTATAGAACTAGACCGCCATCTCAACCTAGCCCTCCACTACACCTTACCCCTTGATCGTGCCATCACTTTCCCTCTCGCCTTCACGAGCAATCGTAAACGTGCCATTGATGGAGTACGTGCTCTTGACATCGCCCTCGACATCGCCCTCGACCCTAGACTTAAGAAAGCACTGCAACAACTAAAGGATCGACTACCTAACCCAAAGGGTGACGAAGAGAAATTTATCCAATGGTGGGCAACTAAAGGTCAAGACTGGACTAAGCAATTGAAAGAGCTGATATTTGAATATCGCAAGATTTGTTACGATTGGTACTTCAGTGAAGAGCAACAAAAACAGCTTAAAAACTATTGGAATGCCAATAAATTGATGGTAGATTGTCTGAGTAGTGATTGTGTAGTTAGTGATGATACTAGAGACAAAATTGAGGCAAATTTATTCTTGCCTAATTTCTAAATCAAGAATCGTCAACAGCACAGGTAAGTTGCGGATTTAGCAAATGAATAACCTTTGGATTTGAAGATAAATATTTTAACAAATCGCGATCGCACTCATGACCCACAAAGAATTAGAAACACAACTTCTTGCTTTAACGCCAGAAGAAAAAGCCCAAGCCATACAAATCTTGACCCAAACTTTAACCAACAAGCCTCTAGGAATTACAAAAACTCCTGGTATCTGTGGTGGTGATGCTTGTATTGCCGGAACTCGCATCCCAGTTTGGGGATTAATCGAGTCTCGTCATCTAGGTATTAGTGAAGCACAATTACTAGATGATTACCCACACATTAGTGCCGCTGATTTAGTCAATGCTTGGGCTTATGCTGACGCACATCCAGAGGAAATAGAAGAAGCTATTAGAAAAAATCAGGAAGCGTAATATATGGCGCGTCTCTATGCCGATGAACACTTTCCACGCATAGTCAGCGAATTATTACGTAATATGGGTCATGATGTCCTGACGGTACAAGAAGCAGGGAATGCAAATCTTGGGATTCCTGACGAAGAAGTGTTAGCTTTTGCTGTCACTCATGACAGGGCAGTTGTAACCATCAATCGGTTTGATTTTGTCCGGCTGCATCAGCTACATCCTAATCATTCTGGCATCATCGTCTGTAGTAACGACCTGGATAGAAACCGGATGGCAGTTCGACTTAATGAGGCTATTTCTGCTGAAGAAACCCTAACAGGTAAATTGATTCGAGTTAATCGTCCGTCACGGTGAGTTGCAAAAAATTGGATGAGAACCCTCGCGTTAACGCTGATAAAGACTATTAGAAAATTCAATTAATAAACACTTAATTTATAAGCGAAGGGAATGTAAGCTGGATTCCAGTGACACAGGCGAGAGGAATCCTTTATGCAGAAACCTTTGACGAACCCTTTAACTAACGGCTATGAATGGTTGAAGCGAAATCAAATTGTACGTGTCCTGGAAACCGTCCAAGACTTATTTGTAATTTCCCTGTGTATCGCTCTATTCGCCCTCATGGCAATCCAGCTACGAGAGATGTTTTTCGAGCTGCTGCCTCCGCTTGATTTCCCAGGTGTTACCTCAGATATTCTGTTCTTGCTGATTTTAGTCGAGTTATTCCGACTGTTGATTATTTACTTGCAAGAGCAACGAGTCTCGATTGGGGTAGCGGTGGAAGTGTCTATTGTCTCCGTTTTGCGAGAAGTAATCGTGCGGGGAGTTCTAGAAACATCCTGGATTCAAATTTTAGCTGCCTGTGCCTTTTTGATAGTTATGGCTGCATTGTTAGTTGTTCGAGTATGGCTGCCACCTACCTTTGATGGAGTTGACCCGGAAAAGCGCTTGACAATGAGGAATAAGCTCATTGCGACAGATAACTCATCGAATGCGCTAGAAACAGCAACTCATCTAAATTCTCAATCCCTTAGTTCTATCGTTACAAATGGGACGAACGGTTTAGGACATCACGATTGAAACGGTGGATCGAAGGGTTTGAAAAATTGCTCAAACTCCACCATTTAAACCCTGACAAACTATTACCTGGAGAATTAAAACCATGCTGGATATTAAACCTCGCGATGTTCAAGTCGCCTCGATCGCTGCTGCCGATACTACTGTTTTGCGATCGCGCACTTGGGATAGACTCAAATTTGAAGTCGAATACTCCCTGCAACGCGGCACCACTGCCAATTCCTATCTGATTCAAGCCGATAAAACCGCGCTTATCGACCCGCCAGGTGAGTCGTTTACCGAGATTTTCCTGCACCAATCACAGCAGTTTATAGAGTTGCAGCAGTTAGATTACATAATTTTGGGTCACGTCAACCCGAACCGGATGGTGACGCTCAAAGCCTTGCTAGAGTTAGCGCCACAAGTAACCTTTGTTTGCTCTAAACCGGGTGCGATCGCCCTGCAAAGTGCCTTAAGAGAGTACCAACACCTGTTAAAGATTTGGATACCAAGGGCGGAAGACACCTTAGACTTAGGTAACTCTCATCAACTGCAATTTATCTCCGTTCCCACCCCACGCTGGCCCGATGGACTTTGCACCTACGACCCAGCAACTCGTATCCTGTTTACCGATAAACTCTTTGGTTGCCATGTCTGCGGCGATGAAGTTTTTGATGACAACTGGAAAGCCTTAGACGAAGACCGTCGCTTCTATTATGATTGCCTCCATGCCGCTCAATCCCGGCAGGTGGAAGTCGCCCTTGATAAATTGGCGGCTTTCTCAGCCAAGATGTACGCCCCCGGTCACGGGTCAATTGTACGCTACAGCCTCAGCCGACTCACCCACGACTATCGGACGTGGAGCCAACAGCAGAAAGAGCAAGACTTGACAGTTACGCTAATCTATGCGTCAGCTTACGGGAATACGGCAACGCTGGCGCAAGCGATCGCAAAAGGCATCACCAAGGCAGGTGTCGGTGTAGAAACCATTAACTGTGAATTCACCGATCCGGCGGAAATTGAAGCCGCCGTGCAAAAATGCGATGGCTTTATCATCGGTTCTCCTACTCTAGGGGGACACATGCCGACCCAAGTACAAACCGCCTTGGGGACTGTCCTCTCCACTGCTGCCAAAACCAAGTTAGCGGGTGTTTTTGGTTCATACGGCTGGAGTGGGGAAGCGGTTGATGAGATTGAAAGCAAACTCCAAGATGCCGGTTATCGCCTCGGCTTTGATACGATTCGGGTCAAGTTCAAACCCGATGATCTCACCCTGCAACAGTGCAAAGAAGCGGGGACGGATTTTGCTCAGTCGTTGAAAAAGTCCAAGAAATTCCGCACCCCCTCGCAACCCGTTAGTAACTCCCAAATTGACCGTACCGCACAAGCGGTAGGGCAAGTTGTCGGTTCGCTTTGCGTGTTAGCTGCCAAGCGTGGCGAGGTGAGTAGCGCCATGCTTGCATCCTGGGTTACGCAAGCGAGTTTTAATCCCCCTGGTTTGACTATTGCCGTAGCCAAAGATCGGGCGGCAGAGTCTTTAACTCATACGGGAGATAAATTTGTCTTGAATATTTTGAAGGAGGGGATGAATGTGAGGCGGCACTTTCTCAAGCCTTTTGCTCCGGGAGAAGACCGTTTTGCGGGTTTAGATACGCAGGACGCTGAAAACGGCTGTCCCATCATCAATGATGCCCTTGCCTATTTGGAATGCACGGTTAAGAGTCGGATGGATTGCGGTGACCACTGGCTGGTTTATGCGGTTGTTGACAATGGTAAGGTGATACAGTCCAAGGGGATGACGGCAGTGCATCACCGCAAATCGGGCTGCCAGTACTGAGGTCTTCAAAACCGGGCGACAGCTATAGCATTCCTGCCAGTCTGGGTGTTGGGAGATGTCGATACAGTGTATCTCGCTGCTGGTAAGGACGCCCTAGAGAGCTAATTGCTTCCTGCAACGTTTCCACCTCCATGCAAGTACCGCCCTGCGCTCCTGCCATTGAGGTGATATGCTCTTCCATCAACGTGCCACCAATATCGTTACAGCCCCATCTCAGGGCTTCTGTAGCACCAGCAAGACCAAGTTTTACCCAACTCGGTTGATGATTGGGAATCCAGTTGCCAAGGAAGATTCGGGCGACGGCGGTGAGTAATAGTGCGTCTTTGAGAACAGGTTGGTCACGTCCAACACGGCGGCGCAAGGGTTTCGGGGCTTCTTGTCCAACAAAGGGTAAGAGGATAAATTCAGTAATGAAGCTTGGGTAACCTCGATCGCGGGCAGTTTTTTGAAGCGATCGCAATTTCTCCAAATGCCCCATCTGCTGTTCTGGCGTTTCAATATGACCAGAAAGCATCGTGCTAGTAGTAGGCATTCCCAAGCGATGCGCTGTTCCTACAATTTCTAACCAAGTAACTGTATTCGTCTTTTCGGGACAGAGAATGCGCCGCACCTGATCATCCAAAACTTCTGCCGCTGTTCCTGGCATTGAGCCAACACCCGCCTCTTGGAGGGCAGCAATCACTGTGGCATAGCTAATCCCGTCATTCTCAGCAATAAATTGCACTTCTTGCGGCGAGAAAGCGTGTAGATGCAGTTGCCCAAACTCATCTTTTATCGTTCTCACCAATCGTTGGTAATAGGGCAAGAATGCGCCGTTGATTTTTGCTTCTGGGTTCAGCCCTCCCTGCATACAGATTTCCGTCGCACCCCGCCGCACCGCATCAGTTGTCTTCTCCTGAATTTGTCCCCAGTCGAGCCAATAGGCGCCATCTTCCCCGGCATCACGACGAAATGCACAGAAACTACAGTGCTGTTCACAGATATTCGAGAAATTAATATTGCGATTAATCACATAAGTCACAACATCGCCAGCTTGTCGGTGGCGCAGTTGGTCAGCCGTTTCCTGAATCGCTGCGAGGAGGGTCGGTTCGGTTTGATGAAGAAGTACAACACCCTCTTCTGGGGATATGTCTTCACCAGTCAAGGCACGGTTAAGAATGGCATCAACAGTTTGAGTAATCACAGGGCATCAGGAAAAACCAGGTTACTCTTTCCAATTTTGACAGGGAATCCTCAACGTGATGCTAAGAAAAAGAAGAGAGCAGGGGAAGCCGAGGCTGGTAATTCTTATAGTCCAAAAGCTGCGATCGCGAAGCGCTAGTGCTTGCCGTAGATCGCTCTTTCTCTAACAGACGGGTAGATATTAATACAAATTCTCCTCTATTTCCCTGCCTTCAAGAGCTTCCTCCAACTCCCTTCTTCTCTCAATCAACATCCTCCTGCTGTCTTTTTCGCTCCTTTTCCTCTAGAGCTTCCTGAGGAGATTGGCGACGGCGTCGATACCAAGTTGCGCCACCAACCAGCAATCCTGTCAAGCACAATGCTCCAATTAACGGTAAGAAATCGCCAGTTCTCATTGCCTGTAAGCCGGAACTTCCTAACATTACGAAAGGTAACACCCCTGGTATGGTGCCGATAATTGTCCCTAGCAGGTAGTCCCGAAATTGGATCGAGGTTAAACCAGCGGCAAAATTTACTAAACCATAGGGAATAATCGGCAGCAGCCGGATCGCAAACATATAGAACAAGCCGCCCTGACTCATTTCTGCATCCATCGCTTGCCAGCGTCCAGCTAGCCTACGGGCAACTAAGTCTCTCCCAACGGTTCGGGTAAAGCCAAACGCTACTACAGCCGCAATTACTGCTGCAATGCTCGTCCAGAGTGTACCCAACCAGGGACCAAAGATTGCACCACCTGTAAGATTGAGTGCTGTTGAAGGCAAAACTAATACGGTTGCGACTGTATATAGAGCGATGTAGATAATCGGTGCCCAAATTCCTGCTTGATTGAGCCGTGCTTGGAGTTGAGCGGAGTCAATACCTCCCAGCAGAAATACTGCTAAGCCTGTGACAATAATACAGAACACGGTGAGAAGGAAAATCCCGCTTTTGAAGTTCAATGCAATACTCCTTCGCCCTATACGTCTTCGGAAATTAGGTTGTGTTAGTCACAACTTTAAAACAGCCAGCTTGCTTGAGCATTAACTGTTTTTTATTATCACTTCGTTGGCAAGGATAGCTTGACCTGCTTTATGCATTTATGATTCAGGTTGGACTGAATACAGGTGTTTAAATATAAATTTCTTGCAAAAATCCCTCTAAGGGAAGAAGCATTTTTAGACAGGTTTTGGGGTACTGCTGAAAATCCTGGAACTAATGCTTTGCAGGTAAAGGTGTGCATCACTTTCCCGCTCTTTTTAAACCGTAAGACTTGCTCTAATGAGTATCTATCACCCTCCCTCCCTTCTTCAGGTTCCCTCAGGTTCATTGCAAATACCGCTAGCTGTTGACTCTGAATCGCCAGATACTAGCCCTGAATTATTGAATGGCGAAATGCAACCGCATTTAAGGAAGACAGAGTGCCCAATTCTGTTTTCTCTGGTGATTCCCACTTATAACGAGGGGAAAAATATTCCAAAAATTGTGACTCTCCTGAGTCAGATTTTGGATGAAGCAATTCCAGAAGCTTACGAACTGATTGTCGTGGATGACAATAGCCCTGATAGTACTTGGGAAATCGCTCAGGCGCTGATGCCAGAGTACCCTCAACTGCGAGTAATGCGGCGAGTTGAGGAGCGAGGACTTTCTACGGCTGTCATTCGCGGCTGGCAAGCCTCTAGGGGAGACGTTTTAGGTGTGATTGATGCTGACCTGCAACACCCTCCAGAAGTAATGCTGCAATTGTGGAACGAGATACAGCGAGGCGCTGATTTAGCTGTTGCTAGCCGTCATGTGGAAGGTGGTGGCGTTAGTGATTGGAGTGTTGCGCGTCGATTTTTGTCGCGTGGTGCTCAAACGTTGGGGTTGATGATCTTACCAGGGGTGATTGGACGGGTTTCTGACCCGATGACAGGTTATTTTTTGGTGCGTCGTGCCTGTATTGCTGGTAAAACCCTAAGTCCGCTAGGTTACAAGATTTTGATTGAAGTATTAGGGCGCGGTAATATCCGCTGGATTGGAGAAGTGGGTTATGTTTTCCAAGAGCGGCAAGCGGGGGAGAGTAAGGTTACTTGGAAACAATATGTGGAGTATATCCAGCATTTATTGCGGTTGCGCTTTGCTCGTTGGCCAGTGGCGAGATTCCTCCGCTTTGCTGTGGTTGGCTTCAGTGGTGTATTTGTCGATTTGGCTGTGTTTTATCTCCTGCGTCAAGCGGGTTTAGGGCTAACTCGTAGTATTATTCTTTCTGCTGAAGTGGCAATTATCAATAACTTTTTGTGGAATGACTTGTGGACGTTTGGTGATATTTCCCAACGGCAACCGGGCAAACGCCAGCGCTTCAGGCGGTTATTGAAATTCAATATGATTTGTCTAGCTGGGATGGTTTTGCAGACTTTGATCGTGAATTTGCTGTTTAATGTCTTTTTGGTTAACGAGTATCTAGCAAAGTTAATTGCGATCGCTACTGTCACGCTTTGGAACTTTTGGGTCAATCTTAAGCTCAGTTGGCGAGTTACCCAAGTTGATTGAGGCTTTAATCTGTTGAAATCTTTTCTTTCGTCGCGCTGGTTCCAACTACTACTCCTGTTCGTATGGATTGCCATTGGCACAGGCTTACGGTTCACTCACCTGGCAGGAAAGCCACCCTGGACGGATGAGTTTGTAACGATGGTATTCAGCTTGGGCAATAGTTATCAAACGGTGCCACTGGATCAGGCGATTTCCTTAGATACGCTTTTGCAACCCCTGCAACCGAATCCTACGGCTGGCGCATCGGCAGTGATGCATCACATATTTACAGAAGATGTCCATCCTCCCCTCTATTTTGTGCTGGCTCATTGGTGGATGCAGTTATTTCCAGCATCGGGAGAGTATATTTCACTTTGGGTAGCGCGATCGCTTCCTGCTTTGCTTGGTGTTATTTCCATACCAGCAATGTATGGACTCGGCTGGCTAGCGTTTCGTTCCCGTTTAGTGGCACAACTCGCCGCCGCGATGATGGCAGTTTCTCCCTTTGGGGTTTTCCTGGCACAGGAAGCACGTCATTATGCCCTAGGAATACTCTGGGTTATTGCTTCTCTGTGCTGCTTAGTCGTGGCTGTGCAGCATCTCAAAGGTCGCACACCTATTCCCCTTTGGCTTGTCTTGTGCTGGGTAGTGGTGAATAGCTTAGGCGTAGCAACCCACTACTTTTTTATACTGACTCTTACAGCGGA
The DNA here is from genome assembly GCF_014849525.1 of Microcoleus sp. FACHB-SPT15. Lineage (NCBI taxonomy): Bacteria > Bacillati > Cyanobacteriota > Cyanophyceae > Oscillatoriales > Microcoleaceae > Microcoleus > Microcoleus sp. FACHB-SPT15. The sequence continues at coordinate 177,299 of NZ_JACJNU010000051.1, forward strand.
AGCGATCGCATTAACCGTTTTGTGGGTTTCAGACAGCCGCTTGGCTTTTAAATTCAAGACTAAGCCTGAAGAACTACCACCCATTCCCAATTCCCTCCTCACTAAAGCTCCGGTCCCAATCCCCAATTCCCAATTGTGGCGAATTGGCGCTGTTGCTGTTGGAACTTTGGTGGGGTGCTTAGTTTGGATACCCGTATGGCAGATGAGTCATGACCCACAGATGACGCAATGGATTATGAGCGATGGCACGTTTCTTTCCTTGCTTAACCCAATCTTTCAGTCGCTTGCGGCTTGGGTTACTATGCTGTCTCTGCTGCCTGTGGAAGCACCATCCCTATTAGTAGTTATCATTTCGGGTGTTGTGATGATTGGGTTTTTCCTTTGGGCAATACCAATTTTCTATCGTGGCACCAAAGCTCTGTTGGGACAGCCTGATACTCGTTTGGCAACAGGTATTTTGGGAGGATTTGTTTTAGGAGCGATCGCCTTATTTTATGGAATTACTTACTTCCTCGGTACTGACCTCACACGAGGCGCACGGTATAACTTCGTCTACTTTCCTGCCGTCATCGTGTTAGTAGGAGCAATACTTTCGCTCAATTGGGCTACCGCCAGCACTCCTAATTTAAAACAATCTCCTGATACAGAAACCCTGCTTTCACAAAATGCGAAACTATCCTCACCATCTACTCCCAATTTTTCATATTTTAGAACCCGTGGAAAAGTAGCTGTGGCAATCATCTGGATTATGGGGTTGTTAAGTGGGGTTACTGTCGTCAACAATCTGGGTTATCAGAAATACTACCGTCCCGATCTTCTGGTGCCGATATTTCAAAAAGCCTCATCAGTACCCGTATTAATTGCCACTACCCACAACACTCTTGTACAAACTGGTGAAATGATGGGCATTGCTTGGGAATTCCAACGGACGGATGCTTCTAAAAAGTCAGTATTAAAACCCCAGTTTCTCTTAGCGCATCAAGACCAAGAGCAGTGTATTAGCCTTCAAGGAACAGATTGTCGCGCTTTTACTACTCTCCAACAAACATTAAATCAACTTTCACGTCCCTTAGATTTGTGGCTAGTGAACTTTAAAGCATCAGTAGAACAAGATTTACCCAACTGTTTTGCTGAAGAAACGACTCAGTATCACTCATCAGTGGATGGTTACCAAACTCAGCTATTTCACTGCCTTTCCTCTGATTCTGATGTTTCCCGGCAACCGTGAAGAGGTTTATGAAGAGTTCAGCCACCGCTGACGGGTGGAATTAGTACTACTTCATCACCATCTTGAAGGATAGTTTCTGCCTCAACAAACTCAAGATTAATGCCAAAGCGGGTAAGATTTTGCCACTGTTTGAGTTCTGGATGTTCGGTAATCAGATGCTCTTGCACCGCTACCACAGGTGTTCCAGTTGGAAATTCTAGGCTTAACTCTGGCAGGCCATACGCTTCCTGATAAGCGGCAAAAAGTTTAACCGTAACGGTAACTGAAGACTCTGACATATAACAATTCAAAATTCAAAATGGGGAGATCTAAATAAGGCAATTTGAGAAACCGGAACAGGCTTTTTCGTAACTGAGGCGGCTCAAAATAGGTCGTTACAAAATCTGTTCAATGCGGCGAAAATCTCGTTCAACTTCTGCCCAAAGGGAACGGTTGTGTGGATCGGTACGCAGCGCTTTTTTGAGGTAAATTCTTGCCTTATCGAGTTGCCGCTCGGTAACTAGATGACGACCCCAACTCGCATAAGCGATCGCTTGCCATTGTCGCACTTCTGGGTCTTGGGGAATACGATAGGCTAACCCTTCGACAAGTGCGATCGATCTGGCAAATCGCTTGTATTTTAGTAACTGCTGTAATTGCTTATATGCATTCCACTTTAGCTGTTTTTCAATCGCTGACAGCGGTGGATTAAATGGAACAGTTCGTGGCTTACGAATCACCTTCGTTGCTGGGGCAGGACTTGGCGATACGCCAGCCGATGAAGATGGACTTGCAACCTTAACCGTCTGGGGAGGTGGTGACACCTTATTAGTCCCAGACGGCTGGATAGAACTGAGGAGAAACTTGTAAGCCTCAGTTAATTTAATAAACTTTTCTTGGGCGAGTAGGTCTCCAGAATTGACATCAGGATGATACCGTCGTGCTAGACGCCGATAAGATGCCTTGACTTCAGCTATGGAAGCTCCATCTCTCAAACCCAACAAACGATAACAATCCGCCAGATTCATCTAAAGGAATAGCACTGATAAGGTTGACACCTTGGTAAGGGCACCCTGAGTACCGTCAAAGGCAGAATTAAGGGTCTGCCTTACCAACGTGTCTATCCTAAGATGCCCGATCCTCAATGACCCGGTCAATCAATCCGTATTCCAGCGCCTCTTGAGCTGACATGAAAAAGTCACGATCCATGTCTTTTTCAATCTTCTCAATGGTTTTACCAGTATTGTTGGCGTAAATTTGGTTGAGCTGATGGCGGATTCGTATAATCTCTCTAGCTTCAATCTCAATATCTGTGGCTTGTCCGCGTGTGCCACCTGAGGGTTGGTGGATCATAATCCGCGAGTGAGGTAAAGCTAGACGTTTGCCTTTCTTCCCAGCCGCTAGTAGGAAGGAACCCATTGAAGCGGCTAAACCGACACAAATGGTTACGACATCTGACTTGATGTGCTGCATTGTGTCAAAAATTGCCATGCCTGCGGTGACTGAACCACCAGGGGAGTTGATGTAGAGGAAAATATCTTTGCTGTTATCTTCCGAGTCCAGATAGAGCATGACAGCGATGATTTGATTGGCAATCTCATCATCAACTTCCTTGCCCAGAAAAATGATACGTTCCCGGTAAAGACGATTGTAAATGTCAATCCACTGGGTGTACTGTTCCCCTGGCATCTGGTAGGGAACTTTAGGAACGCCAATAGGCATAATTTGCTCCGAGTTTGAGTAAAGACGGTTAGTACTTCGTTTGTAGACCTAGATTTTTTGTCAGTTGCCAGTTGCAAGGGACAACCAACTAACAAAAAGCGATAACTTGTATCTGTTAGCGTAGCGGTTCGCTAGGGAAGCCGTGAACTTAGCAGACTTGAGGTTAAACGCCAAACCAGTAGAGGTTATGGAGAAAAGGGCGTTAAGAGACACCTACAGGCAGTGGGGTAGCGAGGTCTTGAGCCTCTAGTACGCGATCAATCAGACCATACTCTTTTGCCTGATGCGGTGTCATGTACAACAGTCGATCCATATCCTTGATAAGCTTTTCTCGTTCCTGACCTGTATTACGAGAGAGGATATCAATCATCGTTGCCTTGTTTGCTAACACTTCCTGGGCGCGAATCTGGATATCTGTCGCTTGACCACGGGCATAGCTCTTGGTCTGGTGTAAGACGATCGAAGCGTTAGGTAAGCTTGCTCTATTGCCTTTTGTCCCCGCAGATAGAAGCATGGCAGCCATGCCCATTGCTGAACCAAGGCAGATCGTGTGGATGGGTGGCTTGATGTAGTTCATCGTGTCACAAATGGCAAAGGCTTCGGTTTCAAAGCCAACGGGTTCGCCATTGTAATGGGAGGTGCCAGTAGAATTGATGTAGATTCTAATCGGCTTGTCAGGGTCTTGGTACTGTAAATACAGCAGTTCAGCAATAATTAACTCGGTTACCGCTGGCACCAAGGGCATACCCAGATACACAATCCGCTCATTCAGCAACAACGAGGGTAAATCTGGCGGTGGTGTTCGGTATGTAGTATTACCGTAGTAGGTGGATTGAACAGCCTGAATGGGTATTTTCATGGTGTTGGGGGCTGCAATAATGGCGCTATCTTTAATACATAGTAGCGTGTCTAGGAACTAGTCTGTGACCGTTCTTTGAGAGGCTTCTACCGCTTTTATTGTACTAATTCGTCTACTCAATAATTGTTCGGTTATTGTCCCTCGTTATTCCGTAGTTCTAGGGTATTCCTATGAAGTTGCTATTGATATGTCTCGCTTGCTCAGGAGCTTTATGAGATGAAAGTTGGTTTGCACCCTGCTCTAAATGATGCCCATGTTGATGGCAATCAATCAAGTACTCAGCGTCAGCTATCAATCGCAATTAGTGCGATCGCGACTGGGCAAGAATCGAATGTTCCGCTAAATTTATGCCTAGTTCTTGACCATAGTGGCTCAATGCATGGACGCCCTCTGGAAACGGTGAAAAAGGCAGCGCTCAATTTGGTCGAGCGACTAAACCCAGGCGATCGCATTTCCGTCGTTGCTTTTGATCACAGAGCAAAAGTTTTAGTCAAAAATCAGACTATTGACAACTTAGATGAAGTCAAAAAACAGATTCAACGCCTTTCTGCTGATGGTGGAACAGCAATTGATGAAGGTCTAAAGCTGGGAGTTGAAGAAGTAGCAAAAGGCAAACAAGATACCGTTTCTCAAGTATTCCTGCTAACGGATGGAGAGAACGAGCATGGTGACAATAAACGCTGCCTAAAATTAGCGGAACTTGCTACAGGCTATAAATTGACCTTAAATACGTTAGGATTTGGTGCTAACTGGAACCAAGACATCCTTGAAAAAATTGCTGATGTGGGTGGTGGCACACTGTCTTATATTGAACGCCCTGAACAAGCCGTTGATGAGTTTGCAAGGCTTTTCCAACGGGTTCAATCCGTACAGTTAACGAATGCCTACCTATTGTTCGATTTGATGCCCAAGGTGCGGTTAGCCGAACTTAAACCCATTGCACAAGTTGCCCCAGATACAATTGAACTGCCTGTCCAACAAGAAGGCAGTCGCTTTATTGTGCGCTTGGGAGATTTGATGACGGATGCTGAGCGAGTTATCTTGGCAAACCTGTATATTGGTCAATTACCAATGGGGCGTCAGGCGATCGCAAATGTGCAGGTGCGTTATGATGACCCAGCCGCAGGGCAAGAAAGTGTACTCTCCCAACTCGTGCCAGTAGAAGCCGATGTTCAGGGCAGCTACCAACCCGCACCCAATTCTCAAGTGCAACAAGCTATCTTGGCGTTAGCGAAATATCGGCAGACACAAATTGCTGAAGCGAAATTACAGCAAGGCGATCGTGCCGGGGCAGCAACGATGCTCCAAACAGCGGCCAAAACAGCGATCCAAATGGGCGATCAAAATGCCGCAACCGTTCTCCAAACGAGTGCAACTCGCTTGCAATCTGGCGAAGAACTCTCAGAAGCCGATCGCAAGAAGACCCGAATTGTCTCAAAAACAATTCTGCAAGAGTAGACTTGCAAGATTTCTGGTGAGTCTGGGATGGCCTTCTTGACCCGTCCTGCATTTTTTTAGGGCAGACTCCAAGCCTGCCCTATGACTTCTTCTTTGCTTTCCAGGTGCCACCGTAGAGATAATGCGGGTTATCTTGACTCAGAGAAGACCAACAGTTGTTGCACACAAAAGTCCAATCCCCGTCTTCCTCGTACTTCACTCGGTAGAGAACTGCCGAGAGTTGGTGACATACCGCACAGTCTTTACTCCGAACTGAACGCCCCATCAGCCTCAAGCAACAACCGACGCTTGCGGACGCGCAAAAATCATTCGCCCTGCTGAAGTTTGCAACGCTGAGGTTACAACAACTCGCAATTCGCCACCAACATGGCTACGCCCCTCTTCCACAACAACCATCGTGCCGTCGTTGAGATAGCCAACTCCTTGTGCAGGTTCCTTGCCTTCTTTGAGGATTTTTAGGTCAAGGCTGTCACCCGGACGGTAAATCGGACGTAGCGCTTGCGCTAAATCGTTAACGTTGAGGACTGGAACCTTCTGCAAGTTCGCAACTTTGCTGAGGTTGTAGTCGTTGGTCAACAGCGTACCGTTAATTTCCTGGGTGAAACGCACCAGTTTGGCATCGACCGTGTGAATGTCTTCGTAATCAGCGGGGTGAATAACTAAGCGTTCGGGAAAGGCTTCCTGCATCCGATTGAGGATGTCTAACCCACGACGCCCCCGGATTCGCTTTTGATCATTGGCGGCATCAGCCAGTTGCTGCAACTCTTGTAAGACAAACTGGGGTATGAGAATTTGCCCCTCGATAAAACCAGTATTGAGTAGTTCTTCGATGCGACCATCAATGATGCAACTAGTATCTAGAACCTTACTCGATGCGGGTTTGAGTGTGCCTTCTGCTACCAGTATGCTTTCCAAACTATTGGGGTTAATCAGCCGTAGGAAGGTACGACCGTGGGTATCAGCCAAACTAACGCCCAAAAAGGAAAACATCACACTGCCCAAAATCGCTACCAGAGGCTTGATAAAGGTAAAATCAAACGGTATTGGCAGCAAGAAGATGGGTGCAAGCATCAAGTTTGCTAACAACAACCCAAGCACTAAACCGACTGCTCTGGTTAAAATCACCTCAATCGGCATTTGGCGCACACGGGCTTCCAGCCGACGATAGGCAACCTGCACCGTTAATCCAATAGCGAAGCCAATAATTGCCCCGAAGCCAGCCGTAATCCAGCGTAACGCCTCAAGATTGGTGACTTGGTCTTGAACAGTGACGGGTAGTAATTCAACGCTGTCGAACCCTATGCCTGCCGCTGCTAGGATAAATAAAAGAATGATGACAAAATCAAGCATTGTTCCGTTCCAAGTAATTGGTGTGGCAATTCCTTACGGAATTTCATAAACACAAAAGTGATATCCGACACTCAGGATTATTATATCTTTCACGTCATTTCCTTTTCTTATGCCAATTGGGTTAGATAAAGCATTTAATTTATCCCTATCAGTTTCTCATCGGGAGAATCTTTGGCAATTAGAAGGTGTAACTTAGAGAGCAAGTGCTTACTGAATCATGCTTGTATCCTCCTTATTAGAAATGCGATCGCCCTTAGGCGCAAATTTTAGCTCCGGCAGTTTGATCGTGAAATCCGTCAAAAAACTCATTTAATTCATAAGTGTTAATCAAGCATCACGATTGGCTTAACAATTAAAGTTTTTCTGTAAAACAAAAGTGTCAAATCGCTTACATCAATCTGAGGAAGTTTTTGGTTCAATAACTCCCTCTTCTGCCTACATTCATATTCCCTTCTGCCGTCGCCGATGCTACTACTGTGATTTTCCAGTTTCGGTGGTGGGAGATAAAGCAACAGGCAGTACATCGGGTACGATTGAGCAATATATTGAGGTGTTGAGTCAGGAAATCGAAGCAACACCTCGCTTAAGCCGTGAGTTGCAAACAGTATTCTTCGGTGGTGGCACACCTTCGCTGTTATCGGTAGAACAGCTAAAGCACATTCTAGAAATACTAGAGCAGCGCTTTGGTATTGGGTCTGGGGCTGAGATTTCTATGGAAATGGACCCAGGAACATTTAGCTTGGAACAGCTAAAGGGATACCAGGAAGCTGGCGTTAATCGAGTCAGCCTGGGTGTTCAAGCCTTTCAGGATGAATTGCTCAATGCTTGTGGGCGATCGCACAATTCTATTGATATCTTTGCAGCTATTGAACTCCTACACCAGGTAGAGATTTCCGACTTCAGCTTGGACTTAATCTCAGGGTTACCCCATCAAACGTTACAGCAGTGGCAGGAATCCTTGGAGACAGCAGCGAATCTTGCTCCTATCCACATTTCTTGCTACGACCTAGTTATTGAGCCAGTTACCGCTTTTGGGCGCCAGTATGCTCCTGGAGTGAAGCCTTTGCCAACTGATGAAACGGCTGCCAAGATGTACCGCCTTGCCCAGCACATCCTAACAAGTGCAGGTTACGAGCATTATGAAATTTCCAACTATGCCCTACCTGGCAAAGCGTGCCGTCATAATCGAGTTTATTGGGAAAACCGTCCCTACTACGGCTTTGGCATGGGAGCAGCTAGCTATGTCCAAGGATATCGATTCACTCGTCCCCGTACAAGACGAGAGTATTACGCCTGGGTGCAACAGCTAATTGACGCAGGCGGTGTTCTAGATAGCCCAGAAACTTCAGCAGCGGATATTTTGCTAGAAACTTTAATGCTAGGGCTACGCTTAGCAGAGGGTTTGAGCTTAGATAAACTGAGGAACCAGTTTGGGGAGAAGACCTTAAAAGAGATTTGGACTAGTCTACAGCCACATTACAGACGTGGTTGGGTGGAAGTGCTGAACGCTTCGGGGGAAGCCGTTGAAGACACGCAAGCCGTACCAACGACAGGTCAACTGAGGCTAAGTGACCCAGAGGGATTCTTGTTTTCCAATACAGTTCTCGCAGATTTGTTTAGCCAGCTAAGTTAGGATTGAGCAAATATCGACTAGCAAATTTTTTCACTATTGGATATTCTTTTGGCTTAGTTAGTCAAAAGGTTGATTGAGCGGGAAATTCAAAACTTTTACTTTTGCCTATACATCCGGAGTAACTGGCAGCACATATGTATTAGGTATGAATATTTCTTGTGATGAGTCTGCCCCCAAGATGACTAAGTATTACTCAATGAACCAGGCAGCTGGGTACAGTATCGTTACGCTGATGGATAAAGATCAGATTGCGGCATTGGGGGCTTCCCTACGACAGATTGATCAAAAATTATTGACTCCAGGGAAGGAGGAGGGCATCACTAGAGTTTGGTATCAAGGTGGAGAGCCTTATTTTGATGTGTTTGTGGAACTACGGCAAGGCAAAATTCAGTGGTTTCAGTTCACATTGCGCGGCAAATCGATCTCGTGGAATCCAGAACATTCTGGCTGGCAAAGTGGAACGACGAATGAATTACGTGCTGATGATATTACCTTCTATCCAGCCAGTAAAGTAATTGAGAACGATAAGCACCCAGATTGGGAGTTCATTCAATTAGTCCGCTCAATTCTAGAAACTCGTGCTGGTGAAGATATATTTGACCAGATCCTGGCGCTGTTTGACACTGAAAATTAACCCTTGGATGACTCTAAACGCTGACTGCTGATTGCTAAGAACTTCTTTCTTTTAACCTTGTTCTGTAATAATGGCTATCTGTGTCAATTAGGGGAAAGGAGGGTATTCAATGGCTGGTAGTCAAGTAGGTGCAGATCTGTGGGTAAGCGAGTACATCACGCCTTGGGATATGTATGTTCACGGTGTAACCAAAGTTTTGGCTTACAAGAAAACGGCATTCCAGGAAATGTACATCGTTGAAACAGGTGCTTATGGCAAAGGACTGGTTTTGGATGGCAAGTGGCAATCTTGTATAGGTGATGAGTTTCTCTACCATGAGCCTCTAGTACATCCAGCAATGATTTGCCATTCTTCACCTCGAAATGTTCTGGTTTTAGGGGGTGGAGAAGGCGCTACAGTACGGGAAATTCTGCGATGGAAGACAGTTGAACAGGTAATGATGGTGGACATTGATGGTGAGGTGGTAGAAGCTTGCCGCGAACACATGCCGGAGATGCACCAAGGGGCTTTTGATGACCCACGTACTAATTTAGTGATTGGTGACGCTTTAGAAGTTTTGGACACGACGGAGCAGAAGTGGGATATTGTAATCTCAGACCTTTCTGACCCAATTGAAGAGGGGCCATCGTTTCAGCTATTTACAAAAGAGTATTTTGAAAAAGCTCAGCGAGTTCTGGCACCGGGAGGCTATTTTGTGCTGCAAGCTGGCCCTGTTGCCCCTGTGGAACTAACTCTCCATGCTCGTCTGGTAAACACTCTGAAAGCCGTGTTTCCGAATGTGCATTCCTATGCTTCTCATACTCCTACCTATGGCTCACCTTGGGGGTTTGCAATTGGTACAGCAGAAGCGATCGCAACTCAACCTGATCCAGATGCTACGAACCAATTGCTAGAAGAAAAAACGACGGGTGGCTTGCGCTTAATTGATGGCATGAGTCTGTTAGGAATCATGCAAACGCCGGCATACATTCGTAAAGCGATCGCAGCAGAAACCCAAGTTTATACCATCAAAGAACCCCCGAAATTCTTCGGTAAAGGAGCGCTTGGACAATAATCACTGCAATTTCTTCCTTGCTTAATAAGGAAAGAAATTAAGCAGCACTTATTTTTTTGCTGTTACTAGAGCCATAAAACTCCTGGTATAAGTTGGATAAAGCGATCGCTGAGAGTGGTGTGATCGCTTTTTTCTGATACTTCTAGCTTCTCCAATTAGAAAAGCTCGTATAATTCATAACACATTGATTTAAACTAAAGCCTTTCCTTTGATATAAGTAAGCCATTTAAGGACATTGTTAAATGAATATGTATGTAATGAAGTTTGCGATCACTTTTTGGTTGGACTTGGGCGATCGCTTTTCCTAGATGATTTAGAGCTAATGTGCAATTCTATTTCTTGATTTGTTTTCAGTAAAACAGTACTCACTACTTGATTACCTCTTAAACCCATCTTGCACAGCCATTTTCTTTCATAAGGTGCAATGAAATGCACCTCAAAGGTGGGATTTCAAAGCAGTCACAGTCAGAGTAGAGTATTTTTGTAATTTCGATTCAGTAGTGAGTATCATGCCTGAACAAGAAGATCAAACAGCAAAAGAAACGGCTAACAAAGGGGATTCTGAGGAGCTACCCCAAGAAGTTACCGAATCCTATGGAACAGGTGTTCAGCAAGAGCCAGGGCTAAACGTCGGTGGTCGAACGATGCGCGATCGCATGGATCAGTACACATCGACTGGCCCAGAGCTAACGGGGGGTGATGTAGATGCTCGTTGGGATCAGGCTCATCTAGTGGGTGACGAAGCAGTGGGGGGAACTGTCGCTACTCCCGATCAGAATGTTGTTGAGGAACTAGGAGCTGCTGTTGGTATTGATTATGACGACAGGGTATCTCTCCAGACAGTAGACATTCTTGATGAGCGTGATGACAGCAGATGGGAATTAGATCCCTTGTCTTCTGAAGATTACCAGGAGCATCGGGATTGATAGCTTACTCTACCTAAACGAACATAGCAGTTAGCGGTCAGCTATCAGCCATCAGCTTTTTTGTTTTCCTGATTTTGACGCTTATTTCACAGCCCTTAACTGTACGTCATACAAGTGAGAACTGCTATAGACTTCATTTGAGAGTAGGCAGTAAAGAAGGGTGATTCAGGGAATTTTTCAAGAAGTCTAATCCGGATTCAGGTTGCATTTTGGGGCAACGGTTAAAAGGCTTTCAGAAAGTACCTTTGACCTTCCCCCTTTGCCCTTGAACCTGAAACGATAGTTTGCCATTGCTATTTAATAGCTTGTCAGCTTATTAAACTCATACCCATAGGAAATCTTACGATGGTGTTGCAAGGAGTAATTTTAGATGTCGATGGCACGCTCGTACTGAGCAATGATGCCCACGCTCAAGCCTATGTTGATGCATTTGCAGAATTGGGCTATGACGTGCCATTTGAGAAAATTCGACCGCTAATTGGTATGGGTAGCGATCAGCTAGTACCTCAAGTAGTGCCAGAACTCAAAGATGATGAAGGGAAGGTAAAAGCCATCAGTGAGCGGCGCAAAGAACTCATCATTAGTCATTATGGATCGACACTTTCCCCAACTAATGGTGCAAGGCAATTGATACTGCACATGCAGCAGGCTGGACTCCGGCTAATGATTGCTAGCTCAGCCACAAGCGAAGAAATGGAAATTTTGCTCAAAGCTGCCCAGGTTGACGACTTACTTAAAGAAATCACGACATCAAGTGATGCTGAAGCTTCTAAACCTGAACCAGATATTGTGGAAGCAGCATTGAAAAAATTACAAATGGAGCCATCGCAGGTTTTGATGATTGGTGATACACCCTACGATATCCAGTCAGCGGGTGCAGCAGGAGTAGAGGTCATTGCGGTACGCTGCGGTGGCTTTGATGACACTGCACTAGCGGGGGCTAAGGCAATTTACGATGATCCTGCTGATGTATTAGCTCATTACGCCGATTCGTCACTCAGCAAAGCTGCATAAGCTGTAATGACAGTGACTTAAGGAAACCGTAGGTTGGGTTGAGCGATAGCTTACCCAACTAATCTATTATCCTGTTGGGTAAGCTGTTGTGTATCTCGCATTGCATAGTCAGATACGGGGTTAAAGGGAAGGGACTGTCGTCAATCCACTTTGACCTTTGACCTTTTCCCTAAAACCACTTGCTTGATTAGTGCAAGTTAAAGCAAGGCAGCTTAACACTCACCTCAACTCAATCTACAAAGCTAGCAACTGGAGCTTTTTTCACTGCCATTGTGCGTAAGCTAATGTGCATTCAAATTGCCTATAGGCAACAGGCAAATAGCTCTCTAGTGTTAGGTTTCCCGATTTGGAATTTTGAATTGCTTAATAGTCTACCCCATAAGTTTGGAAACTATTCAGGAGAATTCACGCCCTGTTTTAACCGCAAAAAGGCATTAATCCTTGCCATTAACTCATCATAATCAATAGGCTTACGGATAAAGTCATTGGCTCCTAAATTTAATCCTTCTGGAACATTAGCATTTTCATAAGCAGTGATTAAGATGATAGGAATAAATGGTAGTTTTTTATTTTGCCTAATCCGTCGAGTGACTTCATAACCATCCATTCCGGGCATCATGGCATCAAGTAATACTAAATCAGGTGGGGAAGATTCTATCTTTGCTAATGCGGATTTGCCGTTTTTAGCACTATCAACCTCATATCCCTCTTCCGTCAACATCGACTGAAGTAGAAACACGTTATCCTCTATATCATCTACAACCAGAATGCGCTTAGCTTGTTGAGTTCGGCGTTGAGATTGAAAAGACAACATAGAATTAAGCCTCCCTGTGGGAAAAATGTTAATAAAATTGCTTTGGTTTGTAGTCCTCTAGATAGATAGTAGCTGTAACAGAAAGAATTTTCTTCCTCCTGTTTAATGATCTACACAGCAAAATATACCGATTCTCATGTGGATGAGGTACAAATTTCTAGGTTTTTGGGAATGGGGAATTGGCAAGAAACTTAGATTTACCTCACTGATACGAGAATTGCTATAGACTATCCCAAATTCAGAGTCTAAGCCTGTGGTGTAAGCTGTTGAAGTTGTCTTCCGAGCCAATTAGAACCCATCGCTATGCACTGAGGACAGATATCACCATAGCTATCACCCTGCTCGTTGCAAACAATCAGTCTTGCTTCTTTCAGCTCAAATTGCTCATCGCATGTTAAGCAAGTTTGGTGAGTTTTAAAAAAACTGTTGCATTCAATTTGAAACTGCATACATTTCTCTTCCTAAGTCAATTGATGCACTATTTTCATTGAAGAAAGAAATCTCTATCTGTTAAAAAGTATACTAATTCGCTTTTTCTTCAACTTCTACCCAAGGAAACAGGTTTAACGTTAATCTAGCTTGTAATCATGAACACAAATAATCTTTGAACCTATGCCAAACCAGTAGCTTCAGCTAGCCACCTATATCTATTTGACATACAGAATACTGAAAATTCTTTATTTAAGCTTTCTAAGTAAGTCTCAATTGATACAGCCCATCCCGGCAAGAACAGTATAGGAGCTGAGTTTGAGGTTAGTCCTCCTGCCCAGTAAGAAATTGTACAATCATCTAAATCAACTTGCTTTTCAATCAGTTGGCTTTCCACCTAACTTTCCTCGTTCAAAAGCCAACTTAACAGATGATAAAAAACCAGTAAAACATACAGCAAAATTAGCTTGCTTCTAGTAGTTTTTAAGACAAATTCCCTCATCAGATATGCCTAAGTCTAAAAGTTCAGGCACGGTTGTTATTGTCTTTTGGACTTCCTAAATGAATGTAAGAGTAAGCCTGGGAGTTTTTAACCGGGAGGCAAGACATTAATATTAAAGATTCTTCTAACAAGCTTGACGCAAAGGAGCAATCTAAAAGAAATGCTGTTGTCCTTCCCGTGTAAAAGCTCTCAGGAGACGTTACCGAGGTTACGATTTGTTGTCCTTACTCAAGGTAATGCCTACTGTTTTCCTTAACTTCTAGCTGAGGAATGGGCTTCTTGTTAAATTAGCCTGTAATATTGGATACAACCTTAAAAACTGAATGTCAAAAATCTTGACAAACGCCAGAGACGTGTGCTGGCTAAAATCAAGATATGATGACACACCGATACAACAAACAACAGATCGAAGCGTTCGCCCAATCGGTTCTGAACGACGGACATTGTGTGTTGCCTAATCACTTCTCCCCAGCAACACTCAATTCTTGGCGTGAGGCTTTCACGCCTTTACTAGAGGATCATATCGAGCGCGAAGGCAAACTGCGTAATCGAGGTCCTAGCCGTTATTATGTTACGTTGCCCTTCGCCGCGCCCTTTGCCGACCCTAGTATTTACGAAGATGAGGATATTTTAGCGATCGCAAAACTACTGGTAGGCGAAGACATGGTAATGTGCCAACTGGCGACAGACACGCCATTACTAGGGTCTGACTATCAAGTAGTACATCGGGATGCGCCGCCACTCTTCCCGGAAACAGGTATAGAGACGCCGCCTTTCCAGATTGCCATTAACTTTCCCCTCGTAGATGTAACCCTTGACAACGGACCGTTTGAGACGACACGCGGTACGCACATGATGTCGAAAGAGGAAGGACTGCACCGCATGGAGTCGGGTGAAATTAAATTAGAACCAATCCCGATGCAACTAGGCGATGTGATGATTCGCGATGTCCGAGCTTTGCACCGAGGTACCCCTAATTTCACACAAACACCACGTCCAATGGTAGTCATTGGCTATAGCCGCCGCTGGCTGTATCGTCCTGAGGTGTCCATTCAAATCCCGCGTGCTGCCCTCGATACACTTTCCGAACGCGCCCGCCACTTGTTACGCTTCAATCCGATTGTCGAATCCCTTGAGGACAAACCAGATGCTGAGGTTTATCAATCGTTTGCTTACTAGGTTGTAGGTTGTCGGTTGTAGGGAAAATCAGTTCACACCTAGCACCTAGCTCTAGTTTGAAGTGAACATACTTTTAGCTTTAATTATGTTACTTTAGCTACAAATTCAATAACTTCTTTATTGGTATAGCCCCGGTCGATACTGGGGCTATTTTATGCAATTAGATAGATGCGGTATCAGCTTGTACTGCTAATCACAAGCTCAATTAACCTTAATTATTTCTTTAGGCATAAAAAGTCTAAATCGTGAGATAGAAGTCAGGCACAGTAATAACCGCTATGCTAACGAGAGTGATAGCCGATTTTAAGAAGGGCAAAGCTCCCTAAAAGTTTTTAACCGACAAAAGAAAACAGCGATTCTTTTTAGGCATGGGCAACATGTCGCTGTTTTCAACCTATTCCTCAGTGTCTAGCTAAGGAGCGAGAAATGGCTTGGGCTAACTTTAGCCTTCATTTCACATAACCACTCTTAAAAAATTCACTTCCATAAACAACAACTATCTCAGGTCGTCTATGTCCCCAAACAACGGTCAAATCAAGAACAACAATATCAAGAATGGCGCTTCCAAACAGATGACTGAAGGAACGCTATCAGGGCGACATGAATCAAGTATTTTGAAGGATCGCCTACCGTCAGGCGACACATCCTCCACACGCAAAACTAATGTAGAACCGCAAGAGTTCTCATCTCTAAACACATCTAACCAAGATGTTAATGGTCGTGTTGCCTCTACAAAGGCACCCGATCTAGTTTGCTTGTCTCACTTGCGTTGGAATTTTGTATTCCAAAGACCTCAACATCTTTTGACCCGGTGTGCCCAAGGACAGCGGGTATTTTTTATCGAAGAGCCAATGTTTAGCTCTGATGCCTCTGTATCTTCCCAAACGGCGGGAGGAGTAGGGGAGGTTGGACGGCTAGATGTCACCCAGCACGAGAGTGGAGTCTGGGTTGTGGTGCCCCATCTACCAGAGGGTTTGAGTGAAGAGGCGGTGAATGCGGCTCAACAATCATTACTCGATCGCCTTTTTGCAGAACACGAGATTAGCAAGTACATCTGCTGGTACTACACACCAATGGCAATGGGTTTTACACGCCATTTGGAGCCACTGGCAGTTGTGTACGATTGTATGGATGAGTTGTCTGCTTTTAAGGGAGCATCACCGGCACTGAGACAACGTGAGGCTGAATTATTTAACCGTGCGAACTTAGTCTTTACAGGCGGACAGAGTCTTTACGAAGCCAAGCGCGACCAGCACGCAAACATCTACGCATTTCCCAGCAGTGTAGAGGTGGCACACTTCGCACAAGCGAGAACCATCAAAGAAGACCCAATTGACCAAGCGAACATTCCCCATCCACGCCTCGGATTCTATGGGGTAATCGACGAACGGATGGATCTCGAACTGCTTAAGGGGATTGCCGAAGCGCGACCAGACTGGCATCTGGTTATGATTGGGCCAGTGGTCAAAATTGATCCAGCAAGCCTGCCGCGCCACGAGAACATTCATTATCTCGGTGGTAAAGACTATAAAGAGCTACCTGCCTATCTTGCTGGGTGGGACTTGGCGATGCTGCCGTTTGCCCGCAACGAATCAACACGCTTCATTAGCCCCACCAAAACGCCAGAATACCTTGCCGCAAGTAAGCCTGTTGTGTCTACCTCGATCCGAGATGTAGTGCGTCCCTATGGGCAGGAACGTCTAGTGCGAATTGCAGACACAGTTGAAGAGTTTGTCGCTGCTGCTGAAGCGGCAATGAAAGAGGACTGCAAAGAGTCAGGTTGGCTCGATCGCGTTGATACTTTCCTAGAGCAGATTTCTTGGGATCGTACCTGGGCATCAATGAGGCAATTAATCGAGTCGGCATTAGCAACACGGAATCAGACAAGTATGACTGTCCAGGTTAGCACTACAAACGGGAAGGTAGGGACAAACGGTAAAAGCGATCGCGTTTCTACAGGCAGCAAGCAACCTCCTAGCATCATTACAAGAGACTTTGCTTTCGATTACCTCGTTGTTGGCGCAGGCTTCTCAGGTAGCGTCATCGCCGAACGCATCGCTACTCAGCTAGGTAAGAAAGTTCTAGTGGTTGATAAGCGTAACCACATCGGCGGCAACGCTTACGATCATTACGATGATTCCGGCATCCTCGTCCACAAATACGGCCCCCACATCTTCCATACCAACTCCCGCGATGTCTTTGAGTACCTCTCCAAATTTACCGAGTGGCGCTCCTACGAACACCGCGTCCTTGCCAGTGTGGACGGACAACTCGTTCCGATTCCCATCAACCTCGACACGATCAACAAACTCTACGGACTGAACCTCACCTCGTTCCAGGTTGAAGAGTTCTTGGCATCACTAGCTGAACCCAAAGAGCAAATCCGCACTTCAGAAGATGTCGTTGTCAGCAAAGTCGGGCGGGAACTCTACGAGAAGTTCTTCCGTAACTACACCCGCAAGCAATGGGGACTCGACCCATCGGAACTTGACAAATCCGTTATCGCCCGCATCCCCACCCGCACCAACCGCGACGACCGCTATTTCACCGATACCTACCAGGCGATGCCACTGCATGGCTTCACCCGGATGTTCGAGAATATGTTGAACCACCCGAACATCAAGGTGATGCTGAACACCGATTACCGTGAAATTCAGAAGGCTATCCCCTGCCGTGAGATGGTCTATAGTGGGCCAGTCGATGAATTCTTCGAGATGCGCTACGGAAAGCTGCCGTATCGATCGCTAGAGTTCAAGCACGAGACACACAACAAACAGGTGTTTCAGTCAGCCCCAGTTGTGAACTATCCCAACGAGCAACTCTACACCCGCATCACAGAGTTTAAATACCTGACGGGACAAGATCACACCAAAACCAGCATCGTCTACGAATTCCCGCGTGCCGAGGGCGACCCTTACTACCCTGTACCGCGACCGGAGAACGCCGAAGTTTACAAGAAATACAAAGCGCTGGCTGATGCCACTCCAGGAGTGTATTTTGTGGGACGGTTGGCGACCTACAAGTACTACAACATGGATCAATGTGTAGCTCAGGCTCTCACCGTCTACAAACAGATCGCCGTCAAACAGCAAGCTGAAACCGTCGTAGAACGTTCCTAGAAGCGATGAAAGATCAGGTTTAGATCTTGGTGTGCTGGCTTCGAGGCTATTAGACGAAAAGGGATGGGACGAAAAATCCCATCCCATAATTTCGGCTACATCATTCGGGAAAGTCTTACATCTGGCTGCAATCATTTCTTGTTTCGCTTATTCCTGGTCTAAGTCTGATTTCAGGCGTTTTGATTTATATAAGCGTCTTTGGCTCCCTTTTTTATATGTCTGACCTGCGTAGGTCATTTGAAACCTATCCGGAGGACGATACGATTAAGCATTTTCCTCCAATTCAAAACACGACGCTTCTACGTCGGATTGGGGAACTGCCTCCTATTTTCCTGCCGTTACTTTTGATCGGTACATGGGTCTTCCTTTTGATAAAAGAACTTGCTTGAACCTTGAATGATCACAGGGCGCATCTACACCCGATTAACTCCCATGCAACCTGTACGAGAACACTAATTTAATCTAATGAACATAGAGCCAATCACTATCTCCCCCCCAGAAGTGTGGGCTGGAATAGAATGCACAGTTAACCGCGTCGGTGACCAATATTTCGACCAACTGGAGCGAAACGGTCACGCAACGCGCCTAGAAGACCTCGACTTATTTGCAGAAATTGGGGTACGTGCCATTCGCTACCCAGTACTGTGGGAGCGGACTGCACCCAACGGATTAGAAACCGCTGACTGGTCGTGGGCGGATGAGCGACTGGGGCGTTTGCGCGAACTCGGTATCCGTCCAATTGTTGGACTAGTTCACCACGGCAGCGGTCCTCGCCATACCAGCCTCATCGATCCAGCCTTTCCTGAGAAACTTGCCGAATTCGCCCGTGCGGTTGCAGAACGCTATCCGTGGGTAGAGTATTATACACCCGTAAACGAGCCATTGACTACAGCGCGATTTAGTGGAATGTATGGTCACTGGTATCCTCACGGACAGGATGGACTAACCTTCGCCCGTGCCTTACTTACGGAGTGCCGCGCCACCGTACTCTCGATGCGGGCAATTCGTGAGGTAAACCCTGCCGCACAACTGGTACAGACTGAGGACTTGGGCAAAACCCACAGTACACCGCTACTCGCGTATCAGGCAGAGTTTGAGAATGAACGTCGCTGGTTGAGTTTCGATCTGCTGTGTGGTCGGCTGAATCGTTCTAGCCTAATCTGGACTCATCTATGCGACTTAGGTGTTAATGAAGCCGAACTAGAGTGGTTTCTTGCCAATCCCTGTCCACCCGATGTGCTTGGAATTAATCACTACCTGACGAGTGAGCGCTTCCTAGATGAGCGCACAGAACGCTATCCAACTGGGTCGCATGGAGGTAACGGGAAACACAACTACGCCGACGTAGAAGCCGTGCGTGTCTGTGCTGAAGGTACAGCTGGGCCACGGGCACTGCTAAAAGAAACATGGGAACGCTATGGGCTGCCCCTGGCTGTGACTGAGGTACACCTCGGCTGTACTCGTGAAGAGCAACTGCGCTGGTTGAAGGAAATTTGGGACGGGGCGGTTTCTTTGCGGAACGAGGGCGTGGATGTACGTGCCATCACGGCTTGGTCTCTCCTCGGTGCTTACGACTGGAATAGTCTGGTAACTCGGGCTGATGGTTTCTATGAACCAGGGGTGTTCGATCTGCGTTCCCCACAACCCCGACCAACAGCGATCGCACGGATGATCAGCGATTTAGCAACGGGACGCGAACCCAATCATCCGCTACTTGACACACTCGGATGGTGGCGCCGACCTGAGCGACTGCTCTACCCGTCTGTAAGTTGTCGCCCAAGCGATTTAGGAAAAGAGCAGATTTTAGATTTTGGCAAGACAGAAATTAAAACTCCAAAATCACAGCGTCTACTGGCAATTATTGGAGCGAGAGGGACGCTTGGCAAAGCGTTTGCTCGCCTGTGTGACATCCGAGGCATCCCGTACCAACTCCTGACACGCCAGGAAATGGACATTACTGACCCTACCTCTGTCGATGCAGCTCTTACTGAATTGAATCCCTGGGCAGTTGTGAACGCAGCCGGATATGTTCGCGTAGATGATGCAGAGCGCGAAGTGGATGCTTGCTTACGTGCGAACGCTGAGGGACCTGCAATCCTTGCGGCTAGCTGTGCAAGGCAGGGAATACCCCTACTTACTTTCTCATCAGATCTTGTATTCGATGGAACTTTTGCAACCCCTTATATAGAGACTGATGCCGTTGCACCCCTCAATGTGTATGGGCGTAGCAAAGCCGAAGCAGAAGTTCGGGTCTTACAGGCTCATCCCTCAGCGCTTGTGATTCGCACCAGTGCCTTCTTTGGGCCGTGGGATGACTATAACTTTGTTACGATCGCCTTACGCCAGTTAGCGGCAGGGCAAACGTTCGTGGCAGCAGAGGATTCAGTTGTCTCGCCTACCTATGTCCCGGATTTAGTGCATACGACGCTTGATCTGTTGATTGACGGCGAGTACGGCTTGTGGCATCTAGCTAATAAGGGTGCGATCGCTTGGGCTGAGTTGGCGCGGCTGGCTGCTTCTACAGCGGGTGTCGATGCATCTCTTGTCGAAGCCCGTCCCACACGAGAACTTGGTCTTACTGCTCCCCGCCCAACGTACAGCGTTCTTGGTAGTGAGCGTGGTGTGCTACTTCCCAGCCTTGATAATGCTATGTCACGGTACTTCGATGAGCGGCAACGAGTTTAGGACTTACGCTGTTTGAAGCTTTAAACTCTATTGGTATTAGGGTGGTTAATACCCACCCTAAATATAGATTTTCGATTAGGAGAAGTTAGGCGTGTCTGAAGATAAGTCAACCATTCTAGTGACAGGCGGAGCAGGATATATTGGCTCCCATGCTGTACTCGCTCTCAAAAATGCAGGTTACGACGTAATTATTCTGGATAACCTGTCCTATGGGCATCGAGAAATTGTGGAAGAGGTCTTGCAGGTCGAGTTGATTGTTGGGGATACAAGCGATCGCGCTCTGCTCGATCAACTATTTACAACGCACGACATTGCAGCAGTGATGCATTTTGCTGCCTTTATTGCTGTGGGTGAATCGGTTACTGACCCAGCCAAATACTATCGCAACAACGTTACAGGTACCCTGACGCTTTTAGAAGCAATGGTGGCAGCCTCCATCAACAAATTTGTATTTTCTTCGACTTGCGCTCTCTATGGGATACCCAAGACTGTTCCCCTTGTAGAAGACCATCCTCAAGACCCGATCAGTCCCTATGCAACCAGTAAGTGGATGGTAGAGCGGATTTTATCTGATTTTGATCAAGCCTACGATTTAAAATCGGTCTGTTTCCGCTACTTCAACGCTGCTGGGGCTGATCCAACTGGATTGCTAGGTGAAGACCACGAACCGGAAACTCACCTCATCCCACTGGTGCTGTTCGCTGCTTTAGGCAAGCGAGAGTCCGTCTCAATTTTTGGCACGGATTATCCGACCAGAGACGGCACTTGTCTTCGGGATTATATCCATGTCAATGACTTGGCACAAGCCCATGTTTTGGGTCTAGAGTACCTACTTAAAGGGGAAAAAAGTAATGTATTTAATTTAGGGAATGGTAGTGGATTTTCTGTTAGAGAAGTGATAGAAAGTGCTAAAGAAGTAACAGGGAAAGACATCAAAATCGTGGAACGCGATCGCCGACCCGGTGACCCACCTGTCTTAGTCGGCAGTAGCGACAAAGCCAAAAGCGTTCTCGGTTGGAATCCTCAATACCCAAACATCAACGATATCTTGACTCATGCATGGCAGTGGCATCAGAAGCGTCATGGATAAACGGTTCCACTACTCCAGGAACACGAGATAGCCAAGTTAAGTTAACAGGTCACTACCAAAGGAATTATTAATGCCGTCTCAAGTTGTTTTTGGAAACGCTCAGGTTGAAAGTGAAAGTCGCTGGGGTTGGTTTCTGGGTCACTTCGTAACCCCAAGCGATGACCCTCGTTCGACTTCCCTTCTAGAAGTGAAATGGGGTGTTCATAAAGCAGGAGACGGTAGACCAGAGTGGGCAGTAAATGCCGAAGCGACTACACTTTCTATCCTGATCCAAGGGCGATTCCGTCTGCAATTCCCGGAGCAAGAGTTTCTCCTGTCTCGTGAAGGCGATTATGCCCTCTGGTTGCCAGGGGTATCTCATTCTTGGTCTGCTGAGGAAGACTCTACCGTTCTAACTGTCCGATGGCCCTCGAAGCCAGAAGATAGTATAGAAGTGCCGATATAGTTTGAGCGAAAGGCGATCGCTTTTGAGAACTGAGTACAGGATGCGAGCAAGTTTGTACGAATTGACCTTCATCTTTGCAGCGTAAGCGATTGCGCTTAGCGCTGGGTTCTGTTGCGCGATCGCTTTTGAGTGAGATCGGAAATAGGTATTCTTCTTGCGGGAAGTAAATATTGGCTACCCAGGATGCTCGAAAAAGAAGAAGATTACAGCTTAGTCGAAACGACACCTCTTCCCCTTCAGGAAATTCAAGAGGATATAGTCTTACCAGAAACGGTACTTCTAACAAACCCGCCTCTAAGACTTTCTAAGCCGGAAACTCGCTCAACTCTCAAGGCACTAACTTTTGAGGGTGCCTTCGGTACGCTTTTTTACAGTATCAGCGGTGGTGCGTTGCTCAGTAATTTCTTGCTAGAGCTAGGTGCCGGGTCTGTGGAAATTGGTGTGCTTGCTTCGATTCCTCTACTGGTGAATCTGCTTCAACCTGTGGGAGCGTACATAGCAGACCAAACTACAAGCCGCTATCGATATTCTCTGTGCATTTTCGGGCCGTCGCGGTTGCTGTGGCTGATTCTCGTACTAGCAATTTGGTTAGCCGGTTCATTTCATATTGCTGAGCATCGGCTGGTGCAGTGGACATTGGCGATAATCTGCGTCACACAGTTCTTGGAAGCTTTCGGTCGTGCTTCCTGGTTAAGCTGGATGGCTGCATTAGTACCTCAGCGGTTGCGGGGTCGGTATTTTGGCTTTCGCAATAGTGCGGTCAGCTTGACGAATCTCATCGGTGTGCCACTGCTGGCGCTGATGGTATCAAACTGGCCCGGTGGAAGACTCCAAGGTTACGGTGCAGTCTTGGCGCTAGGGGTTGTGTTTGGTGTCACCAGTCTGGTTTGTCAGTTCTTTATGACTGATGTGAACCCAAAGCTTATGCATATACATATTAATGGGTCAGATACCGCCGAACAGTCGCCCTCTCGGACAGCTTTTGGCTTCCTTAAAGATGCCAATTTTTTGAAGTTTTTGCTTTACTTTGGCGTATGGAGCTTTGCCGTTAATAGCTGCGCTCCCTTCTTCAACCTCTACTTGCTGGATAACCTGGCTATTGATGTCAGTGTGGTAACGATCTATGGCAGTTTGGGAGCGGCGGCTAATATGCTGATGCTGGTTTTTTGGGGGAAACTGGCTGACCGGATAGGCAATCGCCCACTCCTGTTGATTGTGGGAATTTTGGTAGCGCTGACACCTCTACTCTGGCTAGAAGGTGGAACTGATCCAATTTTCTTGTGGGTGTGGTTTCCCTTGTTGCACATCCTGGGTGGTGGAACGTGGGCAGCGATTGACCTATGTACTAACAATCTTCAGATGGAGGTTGCACCGTTGCGGAATCAGTCCAGTTATTTTGCGATCGCAGCAGCAGTTGGTGGAGTGACTGGCGCGATCGGAATTACTGTAGGTGGCTTTCTCGCAACTCTCGCTGATCTTGGTGGCTTGTCAGGGCTGTTTGCCCTCTCAGCCGTCCTCCGACTGGTTGCTCTGTTGCCCTTAGTTTTTGTTCATGAGCGGCGTTCTGTATCTCTGGGTAAGTTTTGGCTCCTCCTGTTACCAGCCTGGTGGAGAAGAGTGCCGATTGAACCTGGAAATATTACGTTTCAACCATTGATTGTTGAAGAGTTGAACTGTTCACCTGAAGGCTCATCCGATCAGTCTTCAGCTCTTGATTGACCCTACGACACAAGAGGTTAACTTAGCTCAAACAACTGCATAGTCTGTAAATTTTCGCATAAAAGGCGAGTGAAATCCCAGTACGATGTCCTGTTTGGCTACTCTCGAATAACAATTTGGATCAGTTCTAGGCGTAGGAAGGGTTTATAGATTGAAACTGGTGCTGCTAAATATAGCTCACGCTCTGGTTCTTTTGAATGGGGTGGGCATCTTGCCCGCCCTGATCTGGCAGGCGAGACGCCTGTGCCACAAGATTGGATAATTTATTTTTTGGTAATCCCTTAAGCCCTGTTAACCAGAAAGGCAGGTCTACACCTGCCCTTCTGTATGGATTTTGTCAGACTTTGTATTCTACTTCCGCATCAGGTTTAGTAGCTCTTTGGGAGAGGCTAGCAAGTCTATCGCTACAAAGAAAATCTTGCCTTGGGGATCTAGTAAGAACCGCCACGCAATGTTCATACCTACGTCGTTACCGAACCAAGGAGTTTCTACTTTACCTGTGACTTTAATCTGCGTGTAGCCATTTTCTATGCTCTCGGCTACGCCCCGCTCTGGCATCAGCTTAAGTCCCACACATTCTTCACGCATATAGGTGAGAATTGCTGCCTTGCCGACTATTGGCTTCTGGAATGGAGGTTGCAGGGCACCTTCTTCAGCAAATAGACCCACAGCCGGTGTGAAGTCAAATGCATTCATGTAGTCAATGTAGTTCAATACCGTGTAATTGTTGATGCCCTCAATCTTGGCCTGAACACGTTCAGCTAGTGCCTTCGGTGTGCTGCGGGGGGCTTCGCGTTGTGCGTAATCCTCGCTGAGAGCTGGGTCGTATCCCATGTTAACTACGGTATTACGCAAGACTGTGATTTGCTGACCGGGATCGAGTTTCTTGATAGTTTCTAGCACGCCAACAGCATCAGAACTCATTTGATAACCAGGGGGGATGGGAGCGACTATGCCCTGTTTCATCAACTGCCCTAACTCATACCAGAAACCTAGCTTGGTGTTGACACGGAAGGAGGAATAGGTACGACTGATAGGAGTGTCAGCATTGCTAGCCAAATCATACATGGCTTGCGATTGAGCCTGTGCAGGCATTTGCTTGATTTCGTCTAGTAAGCCTTCCGCTAGAACCATGCTGGCGGCTCCTGTGGCGGCGGAAGTAATAGAAATACCCATTTCGGTGTAGGCAAACCAGAGTAATGCTAGTTGATCCTCAACGCTGAGTTTATTGAATGCTTGCGTGGTTGCTGGAACCGCATTGGCAATTTGAGTACTAGGGAAAATGCCTTGAGCCGACTCGATGGTATAAGTCATGATTTCGCCAAAAACCCTTTAGTGTTGAGCAGTTAATCAGTTTGAGGTGCGTATCTCTCTTGTTTGCCCTCTTCAACTTCATATTGCCGTGTTTTGTTAAAAAATGCAAATAAATATTACAGATGATAATCATAAGAACCAAAAATGCTATAGTTAAAGATTAGCATTCAATTTTATTTAATTGACCCACTAATTCTTCTTGCATATCAAGGTTCAAGAATTTGCTTGTCAACTCCATGCGCTAGCCACTGCAACTCGATTTCCCAAGATTGGCTATCAGTGACGACATAGCATCAAGACAATCAAGGACTTACCTCTCGAACCAAAATACGTCCGGCGTAACCGGATCGCTTTAGCCTTACACGTAGACCTGCCCGTAACGTATTGACATTGTAAATACGAATACCTACACTTTAGCCATGGACGTATATTGCGTGCTTAACGGCATTACCTTTGTTTGGAAGGAGGAAAAAGCTCGAAAAAATCCTGGTAAGCATGATGGTGTGACATTCCAGTAAGCAGCGGAAGCCTTCTTCGATCCGTTTCTAACGGTAGTCGATGCAAGCCGTAATGACGAAGCACGAGATGCGATTATCGGTATGGATAGACAATGGAATCTTTTATACGTGGTTCACATCGAGTTTGACGATGATGATGTAATTCGGATTATTTCGGCTCGGAAAGCGACGCGCAAGGAACGTGAATACTATGAAAGCTGAAACTCTGAAAAAGCGATTGGATAAAAATCGTCCTATGACTGTTGTCACTATTCGCATCCCCGAAGATGTGGTAGAAGATTTAAAGCGATTAGCTCCACTACTAGGCTTTTCGGGTTATCAACCGTTGATTCGTGCATACATCGGTCAGGGACTCCGAGCAGATCTTGAGCGGTTAGAAAATCATACTGTTTCTGCGTTGATTGCCAGTTTAAAACGTCATGGTGTGAGTGATGAAGTGATTCATGAAGCGCTTAGTGAAGTTGCTCACAGTAGTTAAATTTCTTGCTGCATATGAGTGTCAAGGATTCGAGCAATACCTCTCGTACTGATTGGAATGCACTAGAGGCAATGACGGATGAGGAGAGAGGAGAGTGATTACTTTGAGATTCCATTCAGCCGGTCACCGAATACTCCCTGCGTTATTCTCTAGCCTCTAGCTGTGTCCCATTCTTGGTTTGCTCACGAAGGATTCTACCGTTGTGACTGTCCGATAGCCCTCCAAGCCAATAGATAGTGTGGAAATGCTAAAATCTCCGGATTTAGTCTGTTGAGAGAAGAATAACCTTGATAACAAGTGTGTCAGGCTAACCTGGGTCGAGTAACTAGTTGTACGATGCTTCCAAGGGAGTTTGACAAGGTATTCGTTATCTAGGATTTTAGATGTACCAGATTGATAAAGTTCAAATTCCTGCCGACTCAAAATTCAACCTTGAATGTGCAATGGAATTGGCTAACCTCATTGCAGTTGCCTACAGTGACTATGAGGTATGGGACAAATCAGCTAAGACAGAAAAGGATCTGCCGCCAGCTATCATTACTGCTTCTAAAGAATTTGTTGATTTGCGTGTTAATCAAATTGAACAAATTGAAGAGGTCGAAGCACCTAATGTCTATAGTCGGCTTGACCCATTTTGGAACAGAACAGAGCGAGTAGAAGAATATAAGCGTATCAAAAGTTTCTGGTTTCCTCAATGGTGGTGGGGAGAGGCACTTAACCTCAAGAATTTATGGGAGTTTCTCAAAACAGACATTAGAGATATATTCCAAAATCTTCAAGATTTGGTAGTTGATGAGCAGCTTTTTGGGTTCATTGCTCAATCGCAAACTCAACCAAACAAATTTTTTGTAGTTTTTAGAGGAACTCGTGAGGCGGCGGAATGGTTTAACAACTTTAGACCAGTACCTAAGCCTTTCTTGGAAGAAGAAGGTTTTAGAAATCTGGGAGGGGTTAGAAATGGCTTTAACTTGATCTATTCCTCGAAAAAAGGTAGAGAATCCAAAAATCCAACTATCAAAGAGACAATTGCAAAATTATTTAAGGAACAACGGATAGATAGTAACTCCGAAATATTTGTGACTGGGCATAGTTTAGGAGCTGGATTAGCGACCCTTGCAACGCTTCACCTTCATAAGGTTGCTGAACTGAATAATGTTCAACCATTGATTCAACTCTACACGTTTGCAAGTCCAAGAGTGGGCGATGAAACCTTTGCAGAATACTTTAACAAGATACAGAGTTTTCGGATAATCAATAGTGAGGATATGATTCAATCAGTTCCTTTTTCCACGACCCAAGTTGTTGATGATGAAACATTCGATGGTATGAAACCTCAACAAAAAGTTCGTTTCAGATCTTTTAGAGCATTTCTTGAAGGAGTTACTGGTGGGCAAGCCGGAAAGCATTATCAGCATGTAGGAGTGCCCATCACGTTTACTAAGCAAACTGGTACTATTGCTGGCAACCATAATTTAACGAAGACGTACCGAGAGGCCCTGAATATCAAACGTTAGGTTCAACCATATAACTCATGATGATGCTTAATTAGAGTAGAGGGTAAAACTTTGTCCGGAACTGATGGAATCCTCAAACCTGAAAAGTTGAGAAGCAAAATAGAAGAGTGCCACTTGGCATATAAAGCACGATTCAAACGGAATCAGTACGCAAATAATGCCATCATAGGAGCTGCTATATTGCTAACTGCCTTAATTGCTATTACTGGTACTAGCCCTACATTCAAAGACTCGCAAAATCCTTGGGCATATCCTCTAGGTGTAAGTGCTTCAGCGTGGCTTGGTTTGATATCAACCGCACTGCTCAGTATTCAGAAGTTATATAACATTCAGGAGAAAGTAGCCTTTTATCCAAATTATATTTTGTATACTGAAGAGTTACTCGAAGATTTCGACTCAATTAAAACTGAGGAAGATTTGCAAAGAGTTCAAGATAGATTTAGGAAAATCCGGACAGAGGAATCAGTTAAGCGTCCTGTAGAAAACATTGACGTTTAGAGTTCAATTACTCTATCCAGAGAACGCAACCTATCACTTCGCTAGAGTGGACGGACGCATACAGATGGGGCTAACTATACCTCCGGAACCAGAATACGTCCGGCGTAACCCGATCGCATATATCGTTCCAACACCTCTCGGCTAATCTCCTCAACCTTCCCAACCTCAACCAAAGCCACACAAGCGCCTCCAAAACCACCACCTGTCAGACGTGCGCCGAATACTCCAGGAGTTTCCTGCAATATCGCCACCAATGTATCTACTTCAGGCACAGAAACTTCGTAATCATCACGCTGACTGGCGTGAGACGCATTCATCAGTTCACCAAAGCGTTTAGCTGATACTCCCTCTACAGCCTCAAGCACTCGATTGTCCTCGGTGACGACATGACGCGATCGCTTCCGCAGTGGTTCGGGTAAGGATTCTACAGCTTGCGGATCGGTGATATCTCTAAGCGCTTTTACTCCCAACAACCGTGCCGCTTCCTCACACTCAGCACGACGCTGGTTATATCCGCTACCTGCTGCTAGAGAGTGATGAACACCACTATCAATTACTAGGATTTCTGCATCTGCGGGGAAAGCTAACACTCGACGCTCAAGGGTGCGAGTATCCAGAAATAGCATCGAATCAGTACCAGCTAAGCTTGATGCCATCTGATCCATGATGCCGCAATTTAAACCTGCATACTGAATTTCTGCCTGTTGTCCGAGTTGGGCGACTTGGACATCATCGAGAGCAAGTCCAAAAAGCGATCGCAACCCCTTAAGAGTCGCCACTTCCAAAGCCGCACTACTAGATAAGCCTGAGCCAATCGGTACTTTTGAAGTAACGTGCAAATTAACAGGTTGTAAGGAGTGTCCAATACTCTCTTCTAAAAGCCGGATACACCCAAAGATATAGCTAGCAAACCCCTCTGGTGCCGTATCCTCACCGGAAATACTTACCTGTTCGTCAAATTCTGCCGAGTAAAACTGGTGTTGTCCATCCTTACTTAAACCCAGTTGCACCGTAGTGCGTTGAGGAATAGCCGTTGGCAGGACAAACCCATCGTTGTAGTCGGTGTGTTCTCCTAATAAATTCACCCGTCCCGGCGCACTGGCTTCTGTTTCAGGCGACGCCCCAAATATCTGCTGAAAGTCCATCATGGCTTGTTAAGAGCAAAAAAAGTCTTTTTGTAGTAACTGTTTGTGTTTCTTATTTTAAGAAATTGTGTATTGCTAAATACCTGATTAGTTAATTATCGCTCCCCCTTTAGAGCTGCCTATAGTTTAACTCTAGATAGAGAGCCTAGATTTATTCTACAACTAGAATAAGTCTGAAATAAAGCAATAAAAATCTCAGTATTTAAACTATGAAAGCTCATCTGATTGATGAGAATCTTCATTTTAGAAATTCGATGTTAATACACTTGAGCTTTTCCTATTTGTTTAAAATCCGCAGACTGAACTCTAAAATTCAGTGAAATTTCAGATTGAACCATGAAACTGTAGAGAATTTAAGCAAGCGATTGCTTGTTAACTTGAGAAGGAAGTATAGAGTTGATAATTTTCAATTATACGTTTTAATCTGTTACTGTTCTACAACCAATGGTGATTGAAAAAAATGTAGGTGGCAAGACCTTGTCCTGCAATCAAATGCGAGAAGAAGAGGCGTGATGCAGGAAAAAACAGGGTTCACAGAACAGACAGTTAACAAAGTTGTAGAAATGGCGATCACAAGCCAACTACAGAAAGCAGATGGTTTGGAAGTTCGCATCAAGACTGACCTGAATAAGCTAAGGCGTGGTCAACTCGATTCCCTTGCGATCGCAATTTATGGGGTATTATTGCAACCCAACCTGGAGGCAGAAATACTTCAGCTCCAAATTAGCCGGATTACGGTCAAACTCTTAAGCGCTGTGCGTGGCAAAATTAGGCTCATTCATCCATCGGAGGGAACATTTCGTCTTGTCATTAATGAGGCAAGTTTTACCACTGCACTCAATACAGACTCTTTCCGTGAAACGTTGCGATCGCGTGGATATGCCGATCAACAAGATGCAAGAATCAGGTGTTTACTGTGCGACAACACCATTACATTCCGCACGGAACCTATTAGGAACAATGCAGAAGTTCCTCAGCATTTTGTTTTAATTGCAACTCCTGAAATAGCACCTGAAGGGGAAGCCTTGCTGCTTCAACAAGTGCGCTACGTGGAAGGGCAAGAACCTTCACCTGAATTTACAAGTGCGTTACTTGCGCGAATGCATGAATTCTTGAGCTTGCAAGACTTCGGGCGCAAGGGAATGCTCCTGCAAATTCAGCAACTCGATGTATCAGCAGGCAAGCTCACGCTGCAAGCAGAGGCTCACATCGAGCAATTTCCATCTTCCTAAATCACTTTTTTACAATTCTTTTTAGCCAAAACAAATGACTCACTTTGGTATTATCTGCCCACCCTATCCCGGACATCTCAATCCTCAAGCGGCATTGGGACGAGAATTGCAATCGCGAGGACATCGCGTCACGGTTCTGCAAATTCCGGATTTAGAGTTGAAAGTGCGATCGGACTCACCGTTCGGTCATTTGGATGACCCAGTAGCCAAATAAAGAGCCTCAAGTGTAGCCGTACTGGACAATTGGGCTATGGAGAAGATGCAGCAACGACAGACTAAAGGCATGT